>JADFYM010000043.1 GCA_015233035.1 Magnetococcales bacterium | reverse complement strand
CCGGCGCACTGACGGCCGCAGCGCGCTGCCAGCGAACAGGGCGCGACGAGGCGACAGGAATGAGGAAGGGGGGGGCGGGGGGGGGCGGCATGGCGTGCTGTCTCTCCTCTTCCGCGCACCCCCAGCAACGACCGCACGACCTCACGCCGCCTGCACACCCGGCTGCCGCCAAGGGGGAGCCATCATTTTCCAACACGGGTTGTTGATGGTCAGATCCATATCCCGTGCAAAGAGGGCATAGCCATCATAACCATGATACGGCCCGGAATAATCCCAGGAGTGCATCTGCCGGAAGGGAACCCCCATCTTTTGAAACACATATTTTTCCTTGATGCCCGAGCCAATCAGATCGGGTCGCACCCGTTCCACAAAACGCTCCAACTCATACTCGGAGGCATCATCATAGATCAGCGTGGTGCTCTGCAATTCATCCTGGGTCCGTTCATAGTCGTCATTATGGCCAAATTCATACCCTGTGCCGACCACTTCCATCCCCAAATCCTCATAGGCACCGATCACATGCCGGGGACGCAGCCCACCGACATAGAGCATGACCCGCTTGCCCTCCAGACGAGGCCGAAACCGACTGGTGATGGCATCCACCATGGGTTGATATTTGGCAATCACCGCCTCCGCGCCCGCCTGGATATGGGCATCAAACTGGGCAGCGATACGTCGCAGCGAATCGGCAATCTTGGTGGGGCCAAAAAAGTTATACTCAATCCATGGAATCCCATACTTGGCCTCCATGTGCCGACTGATATAGTTCATCGAGCGATAACAATGCACCAGATTGAGCCGTGCCTTGGCCGTCCGTTCCAACTCGGCCAACGTCCCATCGCCCGACCATTGGGCAACCACCTTCAACCCCATCTCCTCCAGCAAAACACGGGAAGACCAGGCGTCGCCACCAATGTTATAGTCGCCGATGATGGCCACATCATACGGTCCGGTCTCCACCTCCACCCCACTTTTCGGGCGGTCGAGAATATAATCCCGAATGGTATCGTTGGCGATATGATGTCCCAACGATTGCGAAACCCCACGAAACCCCTCGCAACGGACCGGCACCACCGGTTTGCCCAAATCGGCACTCTTTTGCTTGGCCACCGCCTCAATATCGTCGCCAATCAAACCAACCGGACACTCCGATTGCACGGAAAGACCTTTATTGAGCGGAAACAGGGTGTTCACCTCTTCCAGCAGTTTGGCCAGCTTTTTGTCGCCACCAAACACAATATCCTTTTCCTGAAAGTCCGAGGTAAAGTTCATGGTGCCGAAGGTATTGACCCCGGTGTAACCCACATAATAATTGCGCCGTCCGGCCCGGGAATATTGGCCACACCCCACGGGACCATGGGAGATATGGATCATATCCTTGATCGGTCCCCACACCACCCCTTTGGATCCCGCATAGGCGCAACCGCGCACGGTCATCACGCCGGGCAATGATTTGCGGTTGGCGGTGATACCGCACCCGCCCTCCCGGCTTTCGCCGTCCAGCACGGCCAAATGCTTGGCCCGTTCCTCGGCAGCTTCGGCGGGATAGGCCGCCAGCACTTCTTGAATCAACTGTTCCGACTCGTCACGTGTCAACATGGATCGTCTCCCGGTGTGGCTCAGGCCATGGCTGGCAGAGTGGATTCTTCGGCGGCGGTGCGCCCGATAAAGGCCTCGTTCTCGCCATCCATGAGGCCAAATTCCATCAGCAATGCCTCCAGTTCATCCATGGAGAGCGGCTTGGGAATGACCATCTTGGTATTGTTGACAATCTTGTTGGCCAACTGGCGATATTCATCGGCCTGGGGATGTGTCGGGTCATACTCAATCACGGTCATGCGACGAATCTCTGCCCGCTGCACCACATTTTCCCGAGGAACAAAGTGAATCATCTGGGTGCCGAGTTGCTCTGCCAATGCTTCGATCAGTTCCACTTCCCGGTCGGTATTGCGGGAGTTGCAGATCAGACCGGCCAGCCGGACTTTGCCGGAATTGGCATATTTGACAATACCTTTGGCAATATTGTTGGCCGCATACATGGCCATCATCTCGCCGGACACCACGATATAGATCTCCTGGGCCTTGTTTTCCCGGATGGGCATGGCAAAACCGCCACACACCACATCGCCCAACACATCATAGAAGACGAAGTCCAGGTCATCCTCGTAGGCTCCCTCTTCTTCCAGAAAATTGATGGCGGTGATCACCCCCCGACCGGCACAGCCCACACCCGGTTCGGGACCACCGGACTCCACACAGCGAATGCCAGCGTAACCCGTTTTGAGCACATCCGATAATTCCAGATCTTCCACGCTGCCGGCTTCCGAAGCGAGCTGCATGATGGTATTCTGCGCCTTGGCATGGAGGATAAGACGGGTCGAGTCGGACTTGGGATCGCAACCGACAATCATCACCTTCTGTCGCGCCTCGGCCAGTGCTGCCACCAGATTCTGGGTGGTGGTGGATTTGCCGATGCCGCCCTTGCCGTAAATGGCGCATTGCCGTATTGCCATGGGGATACTCCTTGTCTGGATGGGAAAGGAAACACAATTACCGAACTTGACTCTGATAGGGCATTTCCCGCGCCAACTTTGCATAATTGATTAACCATACAATAATGAACCTGTTTTTCATGGGCGATCCGGTAGTGCCGCAGGTCCGAAATACGACAAGGTGTGTTGAAATGTCCGGTTGTTTACAAGGAGTGACCATGCCACAGAGCCAGAAGCAAGCACCGTTGGCGGACACCGAATGGTGCGGGTCTCCCCCCAGGGAGGCATGGACCCGGTTCAACCGGTGCGATGTGCCCTCTGCACTGTTGGTGAGCCTGGATTTTCAGCGGCAGCCCAAACCGATCAACCTGGATGGGGTGGCTTATATTCACAAGGATTTGTTTCTGCGCCTGGAGCGTCTCGCCGACCCGGCGGATCGGGGAAGGCAATTTGTGGACTATCTGGCGGTTTATTTTTCCCTGGTCTCCCCCGAGAGTGCGGGTTTCAACGCCCATTCCCGTATCCGCCGCGCCAAGGCCGATTATTTGAGTCTGCTGCGGGGTTGGTTGTTTGACCCGGATGGGCGGGAAGGGGCGGTCTTGAAGGGGTGGGTGGCATCCCGGTTTGGCTTGCTGCCTCGCTATTTCGGCGGTCGCATCATCCCGGACAGTGAGGAATATCAGCGGTTTCTCGGGCAGCAAAGTGCGGGGGTGTACAACACCAACAATCTGGAAGGGCAATTGGATCTGCTCTACACTTATTGCCAGTATGAGTTGGCCCGTCAGAGAGCAGGACAGCACCATCTGACCCTCTATCGCGGGGTGAATCGCCTGACGGACCACGACATCATGGCCCGGTTGGGGCGGCGACGGTGTGTAGTCTTGTTGAACAATCTCAACTCGTTCACCACCAACCGGGAACGGGCGGACGAATTCGGGGATCAAATTCTGGCAACAGAGGTACCGATGTCCAAGATTTTGTTCTCCAACGCCCTCCTGCCCGGCGTGCTCAAGGGGGAAGAGGAATATATGGTGATCGGGGGGTTGTATGAGGTGACGTTGGGGGGGTGAATGCGTGGCAGTTGACTGCCAAGGGAAATGGGGGGAACGGTACAATACAATCAGAAAATAGCGACAATGACACTACAAATTGATAAGTTGAACGAGTCAGACGCGATTCGCCTGCTGGTGTCGCGCATTGTGAACGCGCAACGATTGCCGTTTGATGTGCGTGTACCCAATGCCTTGACCGTCGCCACCTTGCGCAAAAGCGAACAAGGCGATGCGGTGCATTTGGCCAAGGATACGGCGGATCTGTTCGATCAATTGGGTATCTGATGCGCGTACCCAGCTATTCTGGCCAGTTCATCCATACGCTGACCAATGCCCGCATCACAGGCACTGCGGACACTCGACCTCGTTCCCAAGCGATGCCGTTGCGCGCTGCTGGCAAAGATGTGTTGCCTCTTTTTGTCACGAGTGGTCGGCAAATACGCTGTCCAGTGTTGGGGCATCCAGGATGCGCAGGCTCCATACTTCCAGAGAGGATGACTGGGCCTGCGAAATCTTTTCACTGGCCCACACCGGCACATCACCAAAGCGGCGTTGTATTTGGCGCATCAGGATCTTGCTTTCGCCGATTTGAATCCCCTTCTCCTGCCCGATCCGTTCCACACTTGTGATGTAAGGCATTTTGTGGCTCTCCTCAAAGTCAATAATTTCTTCCCACAACCGGCTGTCAGCCTCTTTCGGCAGATGCAGCACCCAATCGATAAAACAAAACAGATCCACTACCTGTTGGCGACTGTAGCCACCCTGATACAAACCACGCAGCAGACGCCACTTTACCTGATAACGATTTTCCGTCTGGTTCTTCGTCTTCCTGGCTTGCAGATGGGCCAACGTCACAACGGCAAATGGGTTGTTGGACTTTTCCAGATCGGCTTCCGCGTAGTCTAACAACTTGACCACGGCAAACTGATAGGTCAGTCGCGTCCCCCACAATTCATAACAAAACTCCGACGGTCGCCAGCCCATCTCATCGTCAGCCAGAATGGCCAAACCGGCCACCGGCAATCGTTTCAGGTCGTAGGCCCTGTACTGGTAGGTGTACATGTTCGGGGAAAACATCGGCTTCCGGTCTCCCTGAACCTCGGCATGGATCAGCACCCACCGTTCAATACCATCGCGTTGCCACACCTGGACCAATTCATCCATGCGCCGGTCGCCAATTTCTGCGTCACGTGCAATACGGGCCAATTCTTTGTCGAGAAATTCATGCCCCCGCTCCCAATCAATGCCATCATGCGCTTCCGGCAGGAAAAAAGCCAGAAAATCCTTGAAATACAACCTTAGAATCTTCTTCCACGGGGTGTCAAACTCATCATTTTGCGGTTGATCTCCACTTTCCGGCATGACCGTCTCCTTCCCGAAAAATTTGTCAAACAAACAGAAAAATGCAATTTTCGTACCGAAGAGATTTATCAGCACATCTTGCATGAATCCGTTCGTCTTTGTACTATTGGCTCAACCAACCTGATTTGACAGGTTCTGAAAATGGTTGCGGGTCCAGGGGGATCATCCCCCTGGCGGGTCCAGGGCAGAGCCCTGGTGGGGTTCGGGGCAAAGCCCCGGAAGGGATACACACCTCGCAGGGGCTCTGCCCCTGCACCCCGCCAGGGGAGATAATCTCCCCTGGACCCCATAGAACTCTACCTGTCAAATCAGGTTGGTTGACCCACTATTCTTGCCATCTGCGATTGAACAACAGGAAAAACGCCCCACCATGCACCACCCAGGAGGCCACCATGATCAGAGTCAGCATCCTGTATCCCAACAACCCAGACCAGGGCAGCCGGTTCAACATGTCCTATTACATCGACACGCATATGCCGATGTCCATTGAACTGTTGAGTGCGCATTCCGGTTTCAAGGGGGTTTCGGTCGAACGTGGGCTGGGCGGCGCACAGCCAGGGACAGAGGCCACCTATGTCGCCCTGTGCCACTTTCTCTTTACCTCGGTTGCCGACTTCATGGCCGCTTTTACGCCACACGCCGCCACGCTTCAGAATGACATGCCGAACTATACTAATATTGAGCCGGTGATTCAGATCAACGAAGTGCTTATTTCATTGTAGAGGATGGGATAAACCTACCTCGGGGCATGTCGTGGTGCGTTCGGGGCTTCGCCCCGGACCCCACCAGGGGCTTTGCCCCTGGACCCCACCAGGGGGATGATCCCCCTGGACCCGCAGAACTATGTATCCAAAATGGGTACGGTTTCCGCCAGCACCGGCCACGGGGCCGCCTCCACCAACGCCAACGCCTGCCGTACACACGCCTCCGCCACCGGCGGCGGCAAGGCCTTCAGCCACCGCTTGGGAATCGCTTCCACCCCATGATAGGCCCCGGCCAACATCCCCGCGATGGCTCCGGTCGTGTCGGCATCCCCGCCCAGATTGACCACCGTCGTGACACACTCCTCGAAGGTGTCGGAGTCAAAAAAACCCTGAAATACCACGCGCAAGGTTTCGGCGATAAAACCGGACGGATGACTCGTCTCCGGGCGGACCCGGAAACGAAAAATGGGCCAGGCCGCCACCAACTCCTGGACCGGACCGGCCAGCATGTCACTGACCCCCATACCCAACATGGCCATGCGGACCAGACGGGCCATGCACAACGTGCCCGCCTCGGCCAGGGGATTGTGATGAGTCACCCGTCCCTGATGCAAACAGGCCAAGGCCAGATCGGCCTCCGTCCCCCCATGACAGGCCAGAATGGCAGGCAATACCCGCATACACGAACCGTTGCCCGCATCCTGTTCGTCCGGTGGCGACAACGGTTCACCCGTGCGGCGAAAATGCAAAATACCCCGGCGCACCGTATGGCCAATATCCACCGGCTTGGTGCGCATCCAGTCATCAAAAGCCTGCGCGGCAATCCAGGGATCAATCCGGCCCGCACGCAAAATCGCCTCGCCCAACGCCAGACTCATGGTCGTATCATCGGTCACCTGACCCGGCTTGAGGCGCAACCAACCCCCGCCAATCATCTCCCGATGCCGACCATGCTGAGCCTGGATCTCCCGTGGGGTCATAAACTCCACCGTGGCCCCCAGCGCATCGCCCACCGCCAGCCCCAGGTATGCCCCCACCGCCTGCTTCTGGGTGAGAGACCAACGGGGGGAAAACATTATTCCTCCGGCCCGAAACAGCGTTCATAGTCCCGACAGACATCACAGGAAGGTGCCCGACAGAGCGAAACACCGTCGGCGGCACACAATTGCTTGTAGAAAAATTTTTTCCACTTCATGTCCAGCTCATTGCGGTTGGCCAACGGGGCAAAGGCATGGTGGATCAGGGCGGAAAGATCCTCCCGCGACCATAACCCCAAATCCTGCCAAAGATGATCCTCACCCAGACAACCTTCGGCCATAATCCGCGCCAGCCAGTGGGCATCCGGGAGAGACAGCGAACAGTTGTCCAGCAAAAGATTCTGCACAGCCTCCCGTTCCATGGCCCGGTGCAGGTCAGGCGGCGCATGGGCCCGCTGACAACTGTCGGGCAAGACAAGCCCAGGAAAATGGCGCGCCATCAATTCCGCCAAGGCCGGACGCCCCAGTCCCAGATAGGCTGGCAGCACCGTATCCCCACTGATCCAGGAACTGATGATGCGGGCCAGCCACTCCCCAACCGGAGCATACCGTGCCGCTTGCGACAAAGAACCATACAAACCAAACTTGCGCTGCGGCACGGTTTGACTGGATGATACCCAGGCAGAACAGGATTCCATGGTCTTTTCCCCACGCTCAAAAAATTCAGACCGACTTTTTCTTCCTGGGAATGCCGGTCAAGGTTCCCGGCGGATTCATGGGGGTGCCATCCGCATTGGTGATGGCCCCCTCCACCGGACAAATCTCCACACACTGCGGCAATTCATGGTATCCTGCACATTCGGTACACGCATTTTTATCAATCCGCATGATCCCGCTTTTGAACCGGATGGCATCGTTGGGACAAACGGGCTCACACGCCTGGCAGGCCACACATTCCTCGGTAATAGACAGAGCCATCGCACTTCTCCTTATTTAAGGTTGGCATTTGGACCGCACCCATTTCGATGTGCGTCGTTTTGCGTTCGGGGCTTCGCCCCAGACCCCACCAGGGGCTTTGCCCCTGGACCCCACCAGGGGGATGATCCCCCTGGACCCGCCATCGTTTGCAACAACACGGTGCCGTTTGAACAATACATGTCAACAGGCAGCCGCCAGCCCACAGTTTCTGCTCCCAGAATTTTCCTGCAGCTGCAAAGCCGTCTGGCGCAACGCCTCCCGCACAGGCCGATTTGCATGGTTGTTGTCCGGGACAATGCCGCGTTCTGCCAACGCCTGCCAGGGGGTATAACCGATGCGGGCACAAATCACCCCCTGACAATCGCGCAACACCTGCAAGGCATTGTCCAGCACGTCATCCGTCACCTCACACCGGTCATCTCCCTGGCAATACCGGGGGACGCGACGTTCCTCCAGATATTCGATCCGCTCGCCGGTCACCCGATACACCCGGAAAGAGTGGGCATGACCAAAATGGGTGTCCACCCGCTCCCCGGTCGAGGTGGCCACAGCCAGCAGCACCGCCTTGGCCAACAAGGCCGGTTTTGGCCGGTGAATCGGAATGACCCGGTTGCCGAGCAAAGAAACTGGCCGCAGTTCGGCCTGACGATCCTCGCCCAACAGCCCCGCCGCATCGGCCCGGCACTGCCGACAATGGGTCATCAAATGGGCCGATCCCTGACAACGACTGCGCACCTGGTGCAGTTCCTCCTCGGAAGGACCGGAGATACCCATGACGCCATAATAGGTGCCATGCTCCGGGGCACTGATCAACGGCATGACATTGTGGCTGAAAACCCCCGCCGCACTGACCAAACGGTTGATCGCAGGCACCTGTTCGGCGTTGACTCCCGGAATCAGGACCGTATTGACCTTGACCAGCACCCCCTGCGCCAGCAAAGCGGACAAACCGGCCAATTGTTGTTCCAGCACAATGCGGGCAGCCTCCAGGCCGCGTCGCCGTCGCTGTTTCCAAAACACCCAGGAATAGATGGCCGCTCCCACCTCGGGGTCCAGGGTGTTCAAGGTGATGGTGACATGGCGAATGCCATGATCGACAATATCCCGCACCGACTCCGGCAGACACAAGCCATTGGTGGAAAGACACAGATGCAACTCTGGAAACTGCAACCGCAACGGCTTGCAGGTGGCAAACACCCGTTCCCGATTGGCCAGTGGATCGCCTGGCCCGGCAAAACCGATCACGCGCAAGTGCGGCAGGCGACGCATGGCCTCTCCGGCACGCTGTACCGCCTGCTCGGGAGAGAGCACCCCGGAAACCACGCCAGGCCGGGACTCATTGGCACAATCAAATTTGCGATTGCAATAGCGGCACTGCATGTTGCAAGCCGGAGCCACCGCCAAATGCAGGCGGGCATAACGATGCGCAGCCCCCGCCGAATAACAGGGATGCTCCTCGACCAATGCACTGGCCGATCCAACCCCCGACTCTGGGACAATGTTCATGCCGTGACTCCTCCAATGAATGGCCGAAAGAACACTCAAGGCCGTGCTGTATGCCTGCAGGGGGAAGGTCAGCAAAAGCCATGCCTATTATAAATAACTGTTTTTAAATAAATTAATCCAAACACCAGACAATCGCTGCCGACAATGGCCGGACAATTGTCCGAAAGCGGACCAAGGCACACCGTTGGTCTGCTTTCGGACAGATTGTTTCAATAGATTTTATAAACATATCAATGCTTTATTTATGGCATAGCCATTGCTTTGTTCTGCTTAAACCATCAACAGGAGGTGTCTCATGCAAAACTCCGAAGTGGCCAGGTTGTTGGACGAACCGGCCTGCCAGCACAACACACCGGAAAAGGTGACCTGCGCCAAGTTGAAGCCGGGAGCCACCGCCGGAGGATGCAGTTTTGATGGGGCGCAAATCACCCTGTTTCCCATCAGCGATGTCGCCCATATCGTGCATGGCCCCATCGGGTGTGCGGGCAGTTCCTGGGATGGGCGTGGCTCCCTGTCCAGTGGCCCGGAACTGCACCGTCTGGGTTTGACCACGGATCTTTCTGAACAAGAGATCATCATGGGGCGGGGCGAAAAAAAGTTGCTCTTTGCCATCAAAACCGCCGTGGAACGGTGGCGACCGGCAGCGGTCTTCGTCTATCAGACCTGCGTGACCGCCTTGATTGGCGACGATCTGGAGGCCGTCTGTCGCACAGCCCAGACCGCTTTTGGCTTGCCGGTCATTCTGGTGGATGCGGCGGGCTTTTATGGCACCAAAAATTTGGGTAATCGGATTGCGGGCGAGACCCTCGTCCAGCAGGTCGTGGGCACCCGCGAACCGGACCCGGTGTTGCCCAGGCCAGAGATGCGCATCCATGCCGTCAATCTGGTGGGTGAGTTTAATATTGCGGGCGAGTTCTGGCAAATTGCGCCGCTCCTGGACGAACTGGGTATTCGTGTTTTGTGTACCCTGGCCGGGGATGCCCGTTTTCACGAGGTGCAGACCATGCACCGGGCCGAGGTGACCATGCTGGTTTGTTCCAAGGCCTTGGTCAACGTGGCGCGCCAATTGGAAGAAAAATATGCCATCCCCTGGTTCGAGGGCAGTTTTTATGGGATGCGGGACACTTCCGAGGCTCTGCGGCGGATGGCCCAACTGACCGGCGACCCGGACCTGCAACAACGCACCGAGGCACTGGTCGCGCGCGAAGAGGCCTTGCTGGAACAAAAACTGGCTCCCTGGCGGACCCTTTTGCAGGGCAAGCGTGCCCTGCTGTACACCGGTGGGGTCAAGTCCTGGTCCGTTGTCTCCGCCTTGCAGGATTTGGGCATGACGGTGGTCGCCACCGGTGTAAAAAAATCCACCCAGCAAGACCGGGAACGCATTGTTGAACTGATGGGTGAGGAGACGGTGTTCATCGAGGAAGGCAACCCAAGGTTGATGCTGGATCTGTTTCGGCAGCAGCGGGCTGATGTCTTTATCGCGGGCGGGCGCAACATGTTTACTGCATTGAAGGCGCGACTGCCCTTTCTGGACATCAACCAGGAGCGGGAACAGGCTTATGCCGGTTATGCCGGGCTGCCGGAATTGGCGCGGCAACTGGATATCACCCTGAACAGTCCCATCTGGGAAAGGGTGCGGCGGCCCGTTTCCTGGATGACGCCAGCATAAAGAACAATTGCGGGGTCCAGGGGGGATCATCCCCCCTGGTGGGGTCCAGGGGCAAAGCCCCTGGTGGGGGTCTGGGGGCGAAGCCCCCAAAATGGTCCCCCCAAAATCATCCAAGTCCAGGGAGGAAACCATGAACCGTGTCATCCGCAAACGCAAGGCCCTGACGGTCCGCCCCTTGAAGAGCAGCCAGACGGTTGGTGCCGTCCTGGCGATCCAGGGTATGGCCAACGCCATGCCTCTGTTGCATGGTTCCCAAGGGTGCAGTGCCTTTACCAAAGTCTTCTTCGTGCGTCACTTCCGGGAGCCGATTGCCATGCAAACCACGGCCATGGATCAAACCAGCACGATCATGGGTGCGGATGATAATCTGGTCGAGGCCCTGGCCACTCTCTCGGCCAAAAGCGGTGCCAGTCTGATTGGCGTCATTGCCACCGGGTTGGCTGCCACGCAAGGCTGCGACCTGCCTCGGGTGCTGCACCGTTTTCGGCAGGAATATCCCCAATGGGCGGACCGGACGATCATTCCCATTATGGCCCCGGATTTTGTCGGCAGTCAGGAGAGCGGTTTTGCCCTGGCGGTGCTGGCCATGGTGGAACACCTGGTGACGCCGCGCCCCTGGACGGCCATCCCGACCCCGCGCATCAATGTATTGGCCAGTTCGGCTCTGACCCCAGGCGATTTGGAGGCCTTGCAGGAATTGCTGGCCGCCTTTGGTCTGCAACCGGCTTTTTTGCCTGATCTGTCGGACTCGTTGGACGGCCACCTGGCCGAGGGCGATTACAGGCCGACCACCACGGGCGGCACCCCGCTGAGTTTTTTTGCCCAGGTCCACCAAGCCTGTGCCACGTTGGTGATTGGTCGTTCCCTGTTTCCGGCGGCGGAAGCGTTGCAACGCCGGTGTCCCATGCCCGTGTTGCGTTTCGAGCATTTGATGGGGTTGGATGCCACGGACACTCTGGTGACGGAACTGTGCCGTCTGTCCGGGGTGCCAGCCCCCGCTCAGGTGGTCCGCTGGCGGCGGCAGATGCTGGATGCCATGCTGGATACCCATTTTTATTTGGGCCAGCAACGGGTGGCCATCGCGGGCGAACCGGACCTGGTGGTCGGCCTGCACCAACTGTGTGCTGAAATGGGGGTTAACACCGTGGCCGCTGTGGTCCCGGACTGCGCCTCGACCAACCATGGGCTGGACCTGACCGTCGGCGACCTGGACGATCTGGAAACATTGGCCGTCCGGGAAAAGGCGACCCTGCTGGTGGGCAATTCCCATCTGGCGGAGACAGCGCAACGGCTGCATCTGCCCTTGTTGTGTGCTGGAATGCCCATTTTTGACCGGCTGGGTGACTTCCGCCGCACCCGCATCGGTTATCGTGGTGGCCGGGATACCCTGTTTGAGATGGCCAATCAGTTGCTGGCCAGCCATGCCCACGGCGTGGCCCCCTACCGCAGCCGGTTGCGTCCCGTCAACGCCTCTTTGGAAAGTGTCCACCATGAACAACACATGGCAAAGGCTGCGCATCCATCATGGCCTGGGAGTGCCAGTCATGGCTGAACAAACGTGGCAGGTGGCCTTTGCCAGCGATGACAGAACCCATGTCAACCAACATTTTGGGGTCGCCAGCGGATTTTGCATCCATGCGATTGCCCCGGAGACCGCGCGTCTCATCGAGGTATTGCACTGCGTGGGGGCGGAGACCCATCAGGATCGCGTGGGCGAACGGATCGCCTTGCTGGAGGGGTGTCAACTTTTGTTTTGCGTGGCCGTCGGTGACGCAGCCAGACGGCAATTGCTGGCGGCTGGCATCACGGCGTTGGTCGTCGAGCAGGGAACGGCCATCGCCTCCCTGTTGCCCAAACTGCAAGAGCGGCCCGCCCGGTACAGGGGACTGCCGGGACAAGGCAAAAAACCTCCACCCCCCTCGGTGGTGGAGGATCGGTTGTTGGCCATTCTGGCCGATGGTTGGGACGAATGACATTTAAAGGAGTCGCATGATGCAAAACCGTGACACGATCCACCTGAATGATGAAGAAGCCCTGTTGTCCACTGATTTTTTCCAGGAAATGCGGCGGCAACTGCTGGCCCATGGCGGTGTGCAGGAGGGTACCTCCCTGCGCAAAATGTTGGAACCTTTTGTGTTGTCTGCGGAGCAACGCAAAAATATTCCCATCGTCGGGGATCCCGCACCGGCGACCCTGGTCCGGTTGCGCTGTTTTTACAACGTGATTGCCGTCCTCATTGAAAAGGAGTGCGGTCTCATGGCCAGACCCCTGCTGATGCTGAACCCGGAAGGTTTTGGCAATCTGCTGATTGTGGTGGGCAAACTGGTGGCCCTGGACCGGGTGTTGCGGGATGTCCACCGGTTTGGTTTTGCCGATTTGTCCCGCATGAAGGATGAGGCAGACAAACTGCTGTCCGTGGCCTTGCAACGGATTGGCGAACATGGAACGGTAGCCGGACTGTAAGCACACGACCAACCAGGAGAAAGCCATGACCGGCAATTTTATCACCAGCTTGACCCGAGGCGGCGAAGCGTGGACCCCGACCTTTGTCACCACGTTACAGGCCAAACGCTGCATCGGCTGTGGTCGCTGTTTCAAGGTTTGCCCCCGTCAGGTGTTCAACCTGGTGGACCGGGAAGCCTTGCTCGACGCGCTTTCGGCAGAGGAGAAGGGCGAAGATTGGGAAGACGACGGCTTTGCCGATGAGCCGCAGATGGTGATGACCATCCAGAATGCCAATGACTGTATCGGCTGTGCCGCCTGTGCGCGGGTCTGCCCCAAGCGGTGCCATATCCATGCCCCTTGGCCCTTAAGCCCATAACCCGAAGGAGACGACCATGGAGCGACCCCGGGTGATCATCGACGATACCACCCTGCGCGATGGGGAACAGAGTGCGGGCGTTTCTTTTACCCTGGAGGAACGACTGGCCATTGCCCAGTCACTGGCTGCCATGGGTGTCCCGGAACTGGAAATCGGCATTCCCGCCATGGGTCGTGAAGAGCAGGAAGAGATCCGCGCCGTGGCCGGGTTGGGGTTGAACGCACGTCTGTTGGTCTGGTGCCGGATGTGTTCAGAGGAGATTACGACGGGTCGGGCGTTGGGGGTCGACCTGGTAAACCTCTCCATTCCGGTCTCGGACCAACAGATTACGCACAAATTGGGGCGTGATCGGGCCTGGGTGTTGTCCAGGGTAGCACGCTGCGTGACCGAGGCACGGGAGGCCGGTTTGGCAGTCTGTGTGGGCGGTGAGGATGCCTCCCGGGCCGATCCAGACTTTTTGCTCCGGGTGGTGGAACAGGCGCAACGGGCCGGCGCGGAACGGTTCCGCTTTGCTGACACCTTGGGCATCATGGAACCCTTTGGCGTTTATGAGGTGCTGTCGCGGTTACGGCGGGCCGTGGATCTGGATCTGGAGATGCACGCCCACGATGATCTGGGTTTGGCCACGGCCAACACCCTGGCCGCCGTCCGGGCGGGGGTCACACATGTCAATACCACGGTCAATGGACTGGGGGAACGGGCGGGCAATGCCCCGCTGGAAGAGGTGGTGGCCGCCTTGACCCGCCTGTTTGGCCACCAAACCGGCATTGATCTGAAACAGTTTCCCGTGGTATCCAAGCTGGTGGAGCGGGCCTCGGGGATGATTCTCTCGCCTCAGAAAAGCGTGGTCGGCGAGCGGGTTTTTTCCCATGAAGCGGGCATTCATGTGGATGGCTTGCTCAAGGATCCCCTCAATTATCAATGGATTGATCCCCACGACGTGGGTCGGGAACACCGTCTGGTCCTGGGCAAGCATTCGGGACGGCATGGCATTCGCTGGGCATATGCCAGTATGGGCATTGACATCACGGCCCAGGATGCCGACACCCTTTTGCCGCATCTGCGCCATTTTGCCCGCAGCCACAAACGGGCACCCTGCACGGCAGAGTTGCTGACGCTTTATGGCAGCATATTTTGAAAGGCGATGGCCCGGCGATTTTTGGTTGTCCTCGGCTCTTTTCCTGTGACCGCCCCCGCCCCCTACCCCATTCCCACCTTTTTTCAATCATTTATGCGGGTCCAGGGGGATCATCCCCCTGGTGGGGTCCAGGGGCAAAGCCCCTGGTGGGGTCCGGGGCAAAGCCCCGCTGGTCGCAAGAATGATCCAGGCCGGAAACACCATGCGTGGTCAAGGGGCGTGTTCAGCCAGACTCGGAATCAGTATGGCCATAATGATACCCAGCAACATGATAACTGGAATCAGTACCGCCAAAACCTTTATAGCAATGTGTGTGGTTGGTGTAATGATTCCATTGTTATGCTTTTTCGCCCAGGCCTCCTGGCCTGTAAACACGATGATAAACATCTCTACCATGGCTACCAGGCTTGGAATACCCGTCCAGCAGAGCAGCAGATAGGCGACACCCAGCCATGTCGGTCCGAGGTAGAAACGGTGACCACCAAAACCACCCAGAAACAGGCAAAGCACTGCGGCGACCGTTTGGCTTTTCCTGTTGGGTTGAACGGCACTTGTGGGTGAACCGCAGTGGGGGCACGGCGATACGGTTGAATCAATCTCCTTGCCACAATGACTACAAAATATCATGCTCACCATACTCTCCTTGGCTTTGGTTTCAGCCGATCAACAGCCAACCCGGTTGACCCTGGCATCAGCAAACACACGTCTTGCAGCAACGCCGTGCTGGAATGGGGTAACCATTATGCAGATTCCCATCGAAGTTCTCGAATCATGCAATGTCTGTAGCAGTGTTCTGCGAAATATTGCTGATAAAAGGGGAAAGGTTGGGGAAGAAGCATCCCCAACCTTAATATTTTGCACTTTGTTGTTGACTGACAGCAAACACCTTCACGACGACTATTCGTATTTTGCCGTCGTCTGCCCTGAGCTTTGGTTCCAGAAGATGGAAATCTTTGAAATCGAGCACAAGTCGATGTCGTGCCAAACCGCTGACGAGTCATCAACCTTATAGACCACTTTCAAATCCCACGCACAGGTCGTGATGCCTCGTGAAAAATGGATCGGGACAGCTTCCCCATCGTCCATGGTTTCCCGACCAAGCACATCATTTTCCCAGTCCTCAGAGTGGGATGGGGAGACGAACACCTTGTCGATTACGTAGCCTGTCCTGTTGACCAACGTAAAATCCTGGTTTGGCCCCGCCAGAAGGGTGCCAGCCAGTAACAGTGAAGAAAGCATGAGTCCTATTGCCAACCAACGTTTCATCTCTGACTCCTTAATTTAACCAAAAAGTATCATGTTGACGTGATTTTACCAATGGATTGGTACCGATTCTATCGGGCAGCCCTGATGCGATCCAGAGGCACCCGTTCGTCCCAACTGTTTTCATAGCCTTCATAGTGGATCAACACCTTCCCATCTTCTTCGGAAGACTGCAATGTTCTGGCCTTGTACCACTTATCCTTCCAAAGCACTTCGATTTTAACACGGTCCATAGAGACCCACTCATCCCAACTACTTTCAAAACCATCATAGTGAATGAGCATACGACTTCCAGAGATTTCCAAAATCTTGCTTGGATACCATTTCCCTTTCCAGGAGACTTGCGCCGAGTCTCCCACACTGATGGCATCAGCACGATAAGGCAATGCCAGCAACAGGCCAAGAAGCAAAACAACTATTAATCTTTTCATTAATCAGTTCCCCTTGCTGAAGAGTGGGCGATCCATCGACTTGGTCGCAATCATAATGAACAAGAATGAGATTTGTCAATCCACTTTTTGGTCTCGATCATTGTTTCGGCCAATGCGATACCCTTGTGCACGAGCATCGGACTGCCGTGGCCAGAATCAACCTCCATTGGAACCCGAAAACACTGCGGGTGGCTGTCATTCCCTTGGAAGGCTCCGGGCGGATTTTTTTGGCAATGGGATCTTGACGCAAGCAGAAACAATCGATACAATCCGAAGACTTTCAACTTCTTGCCAGAGACCATCCCCCGATGACAGAATACCACCGCTCTGTGCCGTGTGCGCCAACAAGCAACAAATCGATCATGCAACCTCTGGCCAATTTTATATTTTTCAGCCGATGGTTACAAGCACCGCTTTACGTCGGTCTGGTCATCGCGCAAGGCTATTACGTCTATCGCTTTTTTTTGGAACTGAATGAGATATTTCACAGACCAAATATGAGTGAGAATGACGCAGTGATCCTCATCCTGGGTCTGATCGACGTTGTCATGATCTCCAATTTACTTATTATGATCATTGTCGCCGGGTATGAGACATTCGTTTCAAGATTGCGGGTGGAGGCACATCCAGATTGCCCGGAATGGCTTAGCCACTCCAATCCCAACATCATGAAGGTCAAACTGGCCATGGCCCTGATTGGCATTTCGTCCATCCATTTGCTCAAGACCTTCATTAACATTGAGCATGTCGAACTGCATGTGGCACTGTGGCAATCCGTCATTCACGTTATCTTTCTGCTCTCGGCACTGGCAATGGCCTTGACTGGCAGAATCATGGACGGCACCGCTGTCCATGTTCCACCGGAACAGGATCGAAGAACCGGCCATGACCGGCGTGGAGTCGCTCAACCCTCTCTTGACAAAGAGGACGGCGCGTCGGGGAACCAACACTGATTATATGCCCACCCACGGCATGCATGAAAACCTCCGGTTTATTGTGCAGCAGACATGTCACGCAATGCCTGTTTGACTTCATCAAAGGTGGAACGGCTTGACTGAAAATGGAGACGTACCTGCATCAAGTCGGCGTGCTCCATCTCCATGGCCCGTCCCAGTTCGGCCATACGTGCAGCCCCCATGGTAAGACTGGAGGATTTCAAGGTATGCGCGGCGATCCGAACCCCCTCGGAATCATTCTGTGCCAGAGCCTGTTCCAGTTCGGCCAACAACCTGGGCGTCTGCACCAGATAGTGTTCCACCATTCTGCTCAACAGATTGGTGCTGCCCTTCTGGGTCAATTTCAGGATGCGGCCCAGGGCTACCTGGTCCAGGATCGGAATCAGTGACGGGACCTCCTCCAGTCCATCCGTTGGCGACGGGGGCGGCGGCGTCTGTGCAGGTACCAGTTGGGATAAATCCTGATACGTGTCAGGAGAGGACGGAGCGACACCTCCCTCCCCCGTCGTATCGCTGCTGGTTCGTGACATCCAACGATGCAATATGGCTCCCAGATCCGCTTGACTGAATGGTTTTTGCAGATAGTCATCCATGCCAGCCTCACGGCACTGCTGCCGATTTTGTTGCAACACATGAGCAGTCAGCGCAACGATGGGGATGCGTTGACTGCCCGTTTGTTCTTCCCATTGACGCAACCGTTTGGTCGTTTCAAAACCGTTCAATACGGGCATTTCACAATCCATGAAAATCATGCTGAAGGGCTCTGCGGCCTGGTGAACAGCCTCCATGGCCTGATGGCCATTGCTGGCAACGACCACCTGACAACCAAACAGTTCCAGTGTCGCCACCGCCACCTCCTGGTTGGTCAAGTTGTCCTCCACCAACAAGATCCGACCATCGAAACGGAAGTTGTCCGGCGTGGTGGGGCGTTGAACCATCCTCCAGGCGATCATTTTCTGCCGATCTCCTGGTTGTTGCATGCCAAAACGTACCGCAAACCAAAAAGTCGATCCCTCACCAGGAACACTCTCCACGCCCAATTGGCCACCCATGATGACCACCAGTCGCTGGACAATGGCCAGTCCCAGTCCGGTACCACCGAATTTGCGTGAGAAAGAGGGATCTTCCTGGGAAAACTCCTGGAACAGACGGCTCTGAAATTCGGGAGCAATGCCAATGCCCGTGTCGGTTACCTGAAAATGCAGCAGGACATCCGCCTCCCGTTGCTCCATGACATCCACTCTCACATGGACGGAACCCTCCGTAGTAAATTTGATGGCATTGCCGACCAGATTGAACAGCACCTGATTGACACGATACGGATCCCCCAGAAGGTGAACGGGCACGCCTTCCGCCACCGCAAAATCCAGAGTCAAGCCTTTCGCCTGGGCTTGGTCCTCCAGAAGATCGTTGACATCCTGGATCACCTCCCCCAGATCAAATTGGATGATGTCCATGTCCATGCGGCCAGCCTGCATCTTGGAAAGATCCAGAATATCGTTGATAATGCGTAGCAAGGTACGACCAGAGCGATGAATCGTTTCGACATAGTGACGTTGCTGTGCTGTCAGGTCTGTTCTCAGAACCAGATCGGCCATGCCCAGCACCCCGTTCATGGGGGTACGGATTTCATGACTCATGGTAGCGAGGAAAGCCGTCTTGGCCTGGTTGGCAGCCTCAGCCTGATCTTTGGCTTGGCCCAGCGCAGTTTCCAACTGTTTGCGTTCGGTGATATCCTGGACAACACCAACCATGTGATGCGGCGTTCCCTCACGATCGAGTTGGTGGTGGCCGATGGCCCAGATCCAGCGTTCTTCACCGTCAACCCGGCGTATGCGGCACTCGAAGTTCCAGTTGGAATGCGTCTTGACAGCTTCCTGGAAGATACGATCCACGGCTGCGCGATCTTCGGGCAGCACGTGTGCAAGAAACATCTCATAGGTCCATTCAGGCAGGAGTGACGTGTAGCCGAAAATAAGATCATGCCCCAGAGTGCGATTCGCAGTGTGATCCAGCAAATTCAGATCCCACCCGCCCATTTGACCCCATTGTAATGCAAAATCCAACCGTTGCCTGCTGTCACGCAATTGCTGTTCGCTCCGCTCGATTTCCTGGCGCGTGAAATATTCCTCGGTCACATCCCGGAATACCAGCACCACACCGGTGACATGTTTTTTGGAGTCCAGCATCGGTGCCGCACTGTCGGCAATCTGGCGTTCTGTGCCATCGCGGGCGATGAGTATGGTGTGATTGGCCAAGCCCTCCACGCGACCACTGAGGATCACTTTGGCTACGGGATCGACAACGGGAAGCCGGGTCATGGCATTGATGAGGGGCATTACTGTCGTCATGGGTTGGCTGACCGCCTCCGCCAGAGGCCAACCGGTCAATGTTTCGGCTACGGGATTCATATGGGTCACATGTCCCGATTGGTCGGTGACGACCACACCATCCCCGATGGAGTGCAGGATGATGGAGAGATGCTGCTCATTTTTACGAATGTGTCGGATGATACTCTCACTGACTCTGGCAAACAGCAAACTGCCCGCCAACAGACACAACAGTGCGATGAGGGAAGTCTTTTGCGCCGCTTCCCACAGGGGTGCCTGCAACTCGGCCAGATCAATTTTGACCACCAATCCCAGCTTCAAGGGAGCAATAAATTCATAGGCCGACAGCACCCTGACACCTCGGTAATCGGGACCGACAACCACCCCCGATGCTCCCGACAAGGCGAGGTGCATGGGCTGGCCAAGATCTGATCTGTCCAACGGGACGGATTTCGGCAGTGTGGTATCCGCATGACGCTGCCGAAAAAGAAATTCAATTTGTTTTCCCTTGAGGTGCGCAAAGACGATTTCCCCGGTGTTCCCAAGCCCTTCGTACCACTCATGGTAGGACTGGGTCAACACGGACAGGATCTCATCTTTCTCTTCCTCCGCATGGGCTTTGGGATCCCGCATGGCCACCTGGTACGAAGTGAGGATAAGCCGTGCCTGGCTCTTGTGTGCTGGTTCAGCGAAAATCGGACAAATTGCCTTTTCTGATAAGCTACTCCCCGTTCTTTCCTGGGGGTCATCCAGGAACATCGGATTGCGTTTTTTTAGGCATGGTGGGTCTATTGTCCGGCGGG
>JADFYM010000434.1 GCA_015233035.1 Magnetococcales bacterium | reverse complement strand
GCCTGATTTTTTTGCCCGGTTTTTGGCACCATAAAAATCACCGTATCTTGTTATTTTACAGCACGTTTTCTGCGTTTTGCAGGGTCCACTTTCCGGGCACATGATTTTGGCCAATTTGGACACCCCATATCTGGACGCACTGGCCGATGGCGGCTTTGTACAGAAGCAAAAGGTGGGACGAAGTAATTATTATGTCAATCTGACGCTCAATAACATTTTGACCAGTCAAGCGAAATAACCGAAAACCCACAATGCCACCATTTTCGGCAGACAGTCACCACATTCAACACACCCCATGACATATCACGCACACTGCGGCGGGGCATCCGCGCCCTGGGCATCGACCAAAAACCGCTGCAAGGCCTTCGCCTTGCCCAACAACAGATGCGCGCCCCCAGCGGAGATTGACCCCACCCGGTGCTCCCCATACCGCACCGAGCAATCCGTCTCACCAGCCCCCTCGTGGCAATGCAACCCCACTGTTTCCAACCGCGCCAGGAGCAGATTGGCCTCCGCCACCAAAGAGACCAACGCCGCCCCCCCTGGCTCCCGTTGACCCAGCCTGACCAGAGACGCTTGCCCATCCCATTCAACCAGACGATTGATACCGGGCCTGTTCACGAGGCGATACTCCTGTTAAAATAATAAAAGTAGTATACGGCCGATAAAATGCCCGCATCGCACACCCATGGCAAGGCACGGGATGCGTCACGAGCCACGGTAAACGTATCGGGCAACGCGGGCGCAGACTTGATTAAAAAATGTCAACCCGCCTGTAAAGAAATGAAAAGGCCGGGATTGTCAGGGTAGACCGTCAGCAACAGGGGTGCCGTACTGGCATCCAGCCAGACCAGCAGCCAGACCGCCAGCGTGACATTTAAACCGCAACCAGCATGGGATGCGTAGTTTTTCAAACGTCATTCCCGCGCAGGCGGGAATCCAGGTGGTACCTGCGAGATCTGGATCCCCGCCTACGCGGGGATGACGGAGACTGCGAAACCTGGATCCCCGCTTTCGCGGGGATGACGGAAACTACGCATTCCGAAATAGGTGCGGTTTAATGCAAAAAGGCATCAAACCTTTTCATTTCTTTACAATATTAAATTTGCTAAATCCTGCACGACAGAATAGGATCCAGGCGTGGCAGATGGTCATCAAGACCGCAGACCAAACCCCGGAATATCCCGGCATTGCGCCATAGACAGACGGCTCGATCCGGTGGAGTTATCCAGAAACAGAACCGAGTTTATTCTTGCAAGGAGCGTGTTATGAACACCATGATGACGAGAAAATTTTTGACCCGGACGGTCCCGCTGGCTTTGATGCTTGGAACCTTTGCGGCTGGCACGGCCCTGGCCGAAGAGGCGACAAGCGGCCAGAATGCGGAACCCGCCATAACGCACCCGGTCACACAGGGCGAACACGACATGGAAGCGGTCCACCACAAGGGCCACGGCGGACAGGGTTGCCACATGATGGGCGACCATCACGATGGTCTGGGTGGCCCGGTCCACTCGGAAGTCTTGAAACACCACCTGGGCGTCATCAAACAAAAACTGGCCATCACGCCCGCCCAGGAAGCGGCCTGGACAGCTTATGCCAAGGTACTGGTTGAGCAGAATGATGCCAGGGCCGTGTTGCACAATGAACGGCACAGCATGGCCAACAAGCATCTGGATCCGGTTGAAAAGCAGGGACGCCATATTGAAGTCATGGAGCGGATCCTCACCCAGAAAAAGGCTGTCTTCGAGGCCTTCAAGACACTGTATGCGCAATTGGACAACCACCAGAAAGAGATTCTCACTGCCAAGCACAAAGGCTGGCGTCACCACTGAGGGTGCTCTCTTTGCCACGCCGCCCCGAGGTGCGGGCGGTGTGGCAAGGGGTCCAGGAGGGGTATCCCCATCACAGAGGGTAGTGGTGCACAGCGGAAATTCGGAACCCTCCTTCAGACCGCAAGGGGTTTGCCCTGGTAGGTCCAACGGAACGGTTTCGACATCGCCTTGTTAAAATACGCGATGAACGACGTGATTTTTTC
>JADFYM010000433.1 GCA_015233035.1 Magnetococcales bacterium | reverse complement strand
ACGAGGTGATGGCACTGGCCCCCAACGGTTCCCGCATCACCGCCTTTGCCGGTGCCGCTTCCATCGCGGTGGCACTGGGCGGCACCCTGGGGGTTTCGGTCTCCATCGGTGTCTCGCTGGCCTACAATCTCATTGACGGCGAGGTGCGGGCCGAACTCGCCGGGGCCGACATTACCGCCCCTGGGGGCGTGACGGTCGTGGCCAAGTCTGCTGCCGACATTCAGGTCTTCTCCCTGGCAGCCTCGGTATCGGTGGCCGTCGGCGGTACGGCCGGGGTTGGCGTCAGTGGGGCTGGCGCGTCGGCACTCAACATTATCCTGGCCGACACCTATGCGGCGGTGGTCGACAGTGCCATCCAGACCACGGGCGATGTGGTGATCGATGCCCGCTCCAGCAGTCACATCGACGCCACCATCATCTCCGCCTCGATTGGCGTGGGGGTGGGCGGTACCGTGGGGATTGGGGCCTCCATCGGCGTTTCGATTGCGCGCAACTATCTGGGGTATGATCCCTATGCCTACAGCGGCAGCGTCGATTATGTGCAGGGGGTGGATTCGCCCAGCAAGCTGGTGACTGGCAATACGGTCAAGCTGGGACCCAACTCCGGTGCCCGTGCCAACGAGGTGTACGAATATGTTGGCAGCAAGACACTCACACAGGAAGACCGGGACAAGGATGGCAAGATGGATGATCTGATCCTTGGTCAGGATTTTTCCGACAAGGATAACTGGAAGCAGTTGATCACTGCCTCGGCCAACGAAATCAAGGCCTATGTCTCCGGTTCATCCATCACAATCTCAGGCGATGTCGCGCGGAATCTCAAGATTACGGCACTCAACAGTCAACTGATTGAGTCCACTGTGTTTGCCGGTTCGGTGGCGGCCTCCGGTGGCGGCACTGTGGGCGCGGCTCTCAGTGGTGCAGGTGCCAGTGCCACCAACCGTATCAACACCGACACCCAGGCCTATATATTCAACAGCACCGGCACCGGCATGGTGGTCGATGGGGATATTATCATCCAGGCCAACAACAGTTCCACCATCGAATCGAGCGTGCTGGCCGTATCGGTTTCGGCGGCCTTCGGTACCTTTGCCGGTTCTGTCTCCATCGGCATCTCCATCGCGGTCAACGAGATTGCCGGCAGCACCAAGGCCTATGCTGATCGTGTGCTGCTCGATGCTGGCGGTGATATTCTCATCACGGCCCATGACACGCCGAGTATTGACAGCAGTTCCACCGCTGTCTCCGTGGCCATTTCGGGGGGGATCGGTTTCGCAATTGCGGGGGGTGGAGCGGTTTCGTTCAATACCATCACCACGCAGGTCGTGGCGGGTATCGACCGGACGCCAGCCGGGGCCGTTGCTTGTGGAGGGGAGCGAAAACGGCTGGACCGAAGTGCGTGCCAAGGGCAACCTGACCATTCTGGCTGACGGTCTGGCGCAGCAGGAGTCGCGGGTGCTGGCGGCGGCGGCCAGCTTTGGCCTGATTGCGGCGGCGGCGGCAGGTACGGTATCCGAAAATGAGATGGGTGCCCTGGTCGATGCCTATATCTCCTCGGCGGAGGTGCAGTTGACGGGTGCCAATACAACGGTCTCCATCAAGGCCAACAGCGCGCAAGAGAGCCACGCCCGCGCGGATGCCCTGAGCGTCAGCTCCGGGGCCTCCATGGGTTTCGCGGCGGCCATGTCCCAGGACGTCAGCATTGTCCGGGCGGGGTTGGGTGCGAACACCAAGGTGGTGGCTCCCATATTGAGCATAGACGCCGACTCCGTTGACAACCTGTTCCAGCAATCCACCGCCTCCAGTGGTGGCCTGTTTGCCGGTCTGGCCGGGGCCTATTCCAAGGTCGCCATTTCGGGGCGGGCCGAGGTTCTGCTGGGCGATGACAGTCAAATCACCGTCAGCACGCTGGATCTCTCGGCCACCCGGACCCAAAACTTTGATGCGACCGATTTCAACGTGGCCGTCGGTGCCCTGGCTGGCAGCGGGGCGGTCATGGTTTCCGATCTTTCCGGATCTGCCGATGTAGAGATTGGCGAGAGGGTCAATGTGCTGGCCGGTGG
>JADFYM010000432.1:1365-2083 GCA_015233035.1 Magnetococcales bacterium | reverse complement strand
GTCCATTGGCACCCCCAACAACCTGAAAATTCCATATAAGAGTTCCCGGACCGTTTCCCACCCCACCCGCGTTCAGTCCAACCAGGTTTTTGCGTCGGCAAGCGACGCAAAAAGCCTTAATTCGTTGTCGGGCGAATCTTCTGCAACAAGGATGCGGAGTGTTTTGGTTGTTGCCTCATTGGCCTGTTCCAAGGGGGCGACCAGAGGTGGCGGGAGTTCCACCGGACGCGATGGCAGGGTGAAAAAAAAGGTACTGCCCTGTCCCAATCGGCTTTCCACCCATATCCGGCCCCCCATAAGCTCCACCAGTCTGTGGGAGATGGCCAGCCCCAAACCAGTCCCCCCATATCGTCGGGTAATGCTTGAATCGGCCTGGGTGAAATGCTCAAAGATCTGATCCACATGTTCCGGGGCAATACCAATGCCGGTATCGGTCACGCTGAACAAAAGGGCTTCTGGATCCTGGTGATGCGGGATCAGTCGAACAGACACATGCCCTTGATGGGTGAATTTGATGGCGTTTCCCATCAGATTGATCAACACCTGACGGACTCTCCCGTCGTCACCTGAGATCGCAACAGGTATGTTGTCCGCCACGTCCTCCAACAGGACAAGCCCCTTCTCCTCGGCGGCTACTCGCACCAGGGAGACAATCTCCTCCACGACCTGGCGGGGCGAAAAGGGCAGTTCGGACAAGGCAAATCGCCCTGATTCAATG
>JADFYM010000432.1:0-1355 GCA_015233035.1 Magnetococcales bacterium | reverse complement strand
TCCAGAATATCGTTTATTACCCCCAGCAGTGCCTTGCCTGACCGGTGTATGGTCTGGAGAAGACGGCGTTGTTCTGGGTCCAGGCTGGTTTCCAGCAATACATCCGACATGCCCATCACCATATTCATGGGAGTGCGAACTTCATGACTCATGGCAGCCAGGAACAGACTCTTGGCCTGGTTGGCTTGTTCTGCCGCATCCCTCATGGCAAGGGAACGCTGCGCATAGGTGTGAATCTTGAGAGCAGATAGGGGAAGAAGGAGAAAGGAAACAATGAAAAGAACAACAGAAAAGATCAACATGTTTTCGCGATATTCCCCCTCATTGCGCTCCGTAACGATTCCATTTTTCTCCTCCACCTGGGTGACGATGGCCGATACCAATCGATCCATTTCTTCTGTCAGGGCACGGTCCATACCGCGCACCATGGAGTCCACAATATGGGGAGATTGGGGGTTGTTTGCATCGAAAGATGCCATACTCTCTCGATACTTGCGGCCCAGGTTGGCATGTTCTTTCAGCAGCACCTCTGCATCGGACAAGACAGCTCGGGTTATGCCAACTTCCTGGAGGAGTGGACCCAAGTCGGCCATTCCCTCCTGCACCAGGTTTTCCTCTGTCAGAAAACTTGTCCAGTATTTCTTGTAATCATCCTGTTGGTAGCCACCTCTTAATAATAAATTTTTCCATTCCTGGACCTGCATTTTAAAATGAACCTGGGTGATGCGTATATGGTTGATTGCATGATAACCGCTATCGATAATGGTGCGGTCCCTGAGATCCAGCTGATGGGTTTTTTGCAGTTTGACAATCTCAAGGATTCCGGCCCCTGTCATCGCCAACCAGAGGATACCGAAAACAAGCAGAGTCGGTTCGGTGATTTTCCATTTGTCAAAAATTGCTTGCATGACATGGGGAATAGACCAGCTCATCCGAAGAAGGATCTCCTCTCTTGGGGAACGGTTGAATGCTTTTACCTTGCACCCGGTAATCACGACAGAAAAAGAGGTATCATGACGCAGAAGATGGAATCCTGCATCACTCCGGCCACCGATTGCAACCTCCGATCTCCCTGATCGTGACCATGCTCGTCATTGAAACGTTTAAAATGGTCCACATTCAGCACCAGCAGGGCCAAATTTTGCTGGTATCATGTTACCAATGCCCGCCAAGAACGCTTCGACAATACGTGGATCAAAAAGGGTACCCGCATGATCTCGCATAAATTGTCTAGTGGTGCACAGCGGAAATTCGGAACCCTCCTTCAGACCGCAAGGGGTTTGCCCTGGTAGGTCCAACGGAACGGTTTCGACATCGCCTTGTTAAAATACGCGATGAACGACGTGATTTTTTCC
>JADFYM010000431.1 GCA_015233035.1 Magnetococcales bacterium | reverse complement strand
GTAGCTCAGAAGATGCGGCAACTGACTATGAGTGTGCGGTTGGTATTTGACTACCTCCGTATGACGCAAAACACCTGTCGCGCTACCGTTTCGTAGCTTCCCTGGCCGAGAACAAATTTACCGTGGTGTAACAAAATGAACGACGAACGCAAACACCTGACCGGTCTTGAGGTTGAAAAGCTCATGGCGGCCATCAAGGGCAACCGCAACGAGGCACGAGACCGTTGTCTGATCCTCCTCATGTTCCGGCACGGCTTGCGCGTGTCCGAGGCTTGCGGCCTGACGTTGGACGGATGGTGGCGATGTGTTGCCTCGTCGGTTTGTCCATCGTGCCTTCCTTGAGTTGGTGGGGAGCAAGGGAAGAGCCGGGTTGTAAATGAAACCGCTTGCCAAGGGTACGTTCATTCTTTGGAGTTGCCTTACACCCACCCCTGCAACGCCTCCCGTGTCATCTGCGCCAGGGCGGTCAGCCAGGCTTGGCTGTCATTCAGACAGGGAATCATCTGAAACTGTTCCCCGCCTGCCTGCCTGAATATCTCCTGGCCGCGCAGGGCCACCTCTTCCAGGGTTTCCAGACAATCGCTGACAAAACCGGGGCAGGCCACCACCAGCCGTTTTTTGCCCTGGGCGGGCAACTGGGCCAACGTGTGGTCGGTGGCGGGGGTCAGCCACGGCTCCCGACCGAACCGGGATTGAAAGGTCACTTGCCAGCGATCTGCCGGGAGGTCCAGGGCGGCGGCCAACAGGCGCGCGGTCTGGTGACACTGGACCGCATAAGGATCGCCTTCGTCCACATGACGCTGGGGCAGACCATGAAACGACAAGAGGAGGCAATCGGTCTGCGCCAGATCGACCTGGGCGCGAATCTGGTCGCGCCACGCGCCAATATAACCGGGATGGGCAAAAAAAGGCTGGGCAAAACGGAGAGTGGGAATCCGCCGCCGCCTGGCCAGGGCCGCCTGCACGGCATCCAGGACCGAAGCCGTCGTGGCGGCGGCATATTGGGGAAACAGCGGAAAGACCAACACCCGCTCCACCCCCACCCCCAGCATGGCCTCCAGCAGGACCGCCACCGAAGGATTGCCATAGCGCATGGCAAACTGCACGACCACCCCTTTTTCTGCCGACAAGGCCTGTCCCACCGCCTGCGCCTGCTGCTGGGTATAGTGCAACAACGGGGAGAGCCCATCGGTGCGCCAGATCCGTTGATACAAGGCGGCTGAACGTTGCGGACGGGTGCGCAGGATGAGACCATGCAACAAGGGCCACCAGAGGAGGCGGGGCAGATCGACCACCCGCCGGTCGCTCAAAAATTCGGCCAGATAACGGCGCACGGCCAACGGGGTCGGGTCGTCCGGGGTGCCCAATTGCACAAACAAGACACCGGTTTCGGGGACGCATACGGCAGACATGGTCAATTTTCCTAGAATTTTTGTGGGCGCAACGCGCAAAAGCTCCGGCAAGACACTGGTTTCCTGTGGTCTGATAGCCGCCTTTGTCCGGCAAGGACTGGCGGTGCAGCCGTTCAAGAAGGGACCGGATTATATTGATCCTCGTTGGTTGGCCGCCGCCGCCGGACGGGAGTGCCATAATCTGGATTTTTTCATGATGGGCCAAGAGACCATTTTAAACAATTTTTTTCGTTATGCCCAGGGGGCCGATCTCTCTGTGATCGAAGGCAACATGGGCCTGTTTGATGGCCAGGATCCTTTGGGCACGGATTGCGGGGCGGCCCTGGCGGCTTTGTTGCAGGCCCCGATTATTCTGGTGGTCGATTGCCGGGGGTTGACCCGGGGGGTGGTTCCTCTGGTGGTTGGGCATGTGGGTTTTCCGGGGGGAGAGGGGATTCGGGGGATTGTGTTGAACAATCTCGCCTCGGCCCGGCAGGAAGGGCGGATTGTGGCGGCCTTGCAGCATTATTGCCCGGTGCCGGTGCTGGGTGTCCTGCCGCGCGAGCCGGCGGTCGTGCTGGAGGAGCGGCATTTGGGTTTGGAGCCAGCCGGGGAACGGGCGGGTGGGGAACAACGGATCGCCGCCATGGCGGATTGGGTGGCGGGCCATCTGGATCTGGAGCGTATTCTCCAATGGGCGCGGCAGGCTCCGCCTGTCCCGCACGCATCAAAAACAATTGAAA
>JADFYM010000430.1 GCA_015233035.1 Magnetococcales bacterium | reverse complement strand
CTATGCTGAAAATCCGGTCAATGTCCCAAAATATTGAATGGGGGGCAGTGAGGTATCTGCTGACGAGGCCCAGATCCTGGGCAATAAATTTGGACCGTGGAGGCCGTTTTTGGACACCCCACCCTTAACCCCCTGATGGGTATCAAACTCCGCCTTGCCACTGACATAGGCCAGATAGGGTTCAATTTGCCTGAATGGGGTCAACAGAAATTGATCCCATGCCTCCATTTCCACGTCAGCAAGACTTGTGTCTGGGGACGGATCATCAGGGAGATTGGTCACCTGCTGCTGTTCTTCCAGGGTTGATGCGGTCATAGGGCGCAATATTTCTGGAATTTCAAACAGACCTGTTCGGCTTACGCAAAGCAGAACATCCAGGAATCGGAGACTGTCATTGTTGTTGAAGAGTGTCATCAACTCATCGACGGCTGCGCGGGTTTTTTGGATTTGTACAGATTGATCCGCGCCTGCCATCAGAAAGGCGGATTTGCTCAACAGGGGAGAGTGGTTGCGCACAATGGCCATGACGGAAAATTCGTTGCCACATTGTTTGGCTTGAATCAAAGGCCAAACCATTTTGGAAAACAACACCAAACCGGGCAAAAGATGGTCCCCGTCTAACACGCCCGTTTTCAGGCTGTCCACCTGATACAGCGACATGAACATTTCGATAAAACCCATACGCCGCGCCGCCATATGATGCTCAAGTACCAATTTTTTCACATTCGGTGTGGGTCCAGACCAAAGTGCATCGCCAGTAATTTCTGCCATTTGCTGCGCGATCTGCTTTTCTTTCTCATCTTTGTCAGGTGTGTTGCTGGGCAGAATAAACATGCGAATATGGCCTTTCTCGTCCCACCCGTCCTTGGCCTGTTGTTCCAGTCTGTCGACATTTGCCCGAATTTTATTGATCAGTTCGACGATGCGGGGTGGACTGCGGTAGTTCATCTTTTTTTCTGGCTGTTCCCAATTTGGGGACAGACTTGTCTTTAGATCGACCTTCCCGTCCAGATAGATTCGTTGCATCATGTCGCCCAGTAATCCCAGGCAAAAACGCTCAGCATGATTGTTTTGCACCATCAGCAGGGATTCCATGAGCATCTTGTTGGTGTCCTGGCTTTCATCAATGAGCAAAACAGGAAAACGGCTGACCAGTATCTCCTGCATCAAAGGTTTCTCTCTGATGAAAAAAGACCCGATGTTAATGACCTCGTTGTGATTCAAGGCGTCGCGGTCCTTGTTGTCACCTGTGGGACTGTAGGTGAATGCACGGATTCCTTTCAATCCATCGCGCCGCATCATACTGAATTCAATATCTTTCTCTCGCTTCGCTGATTCCTTTCCAGATCGCCCTCTCCTTTGTTTCTCATGGAGTTCGTCGATCTTCCTCCCCAATTCCTCATGCAGCCAAACTTTGATATCGCGATGAAAATCCTGAATCAAGGACCAGACAAAACTGTGGATGGTGGAAACAGCGATCAGGGGATCGTAGCCCAAACGATGTTTGATTTCATCACAAGCAGCGTTGGTATAGGTGATGACACCAATCCGCTTGCCGTAACAACGCAATTGGTCGCCCTTTTTATTCCGCAAAGCCTTGAGAACTTCGACCAGCGTACCCGTTTTGCCGGATCCCGCACCGGCAAACAGAAAAAAACTCGGTGGGATGTCCTGATCGAAAAAGTGAATGATGCGGGTTTCCACATCGTCAGGAAGACGTCTTTTTTCTGAAATGGACGGGGTTTCCATCAGACACTCTCCCCGGCAACCACGGGATCGGTGGCGACAGTTGGCATGGGAATCTCTTGACTTCCCCTTCGCATTTTGGTTTGCAGCCAGGACAGCCCCTTGTGGATGTAGGTGGGAACCGTGAGCTTCTGCGGTTCGATGTCATAAAGTATATCCAGAGCAAACTTGGCTTTGTTGTCACAGTCTTTTAGGTCATCGAACATCTTGCAGCCAAGTTCATGAGCATTAGTCGACGCGGAAATGGCATCCTTGAATTTCTTGATCAATCCTGTTCCAGTCAGAGTCTTGAATTGGGGTGTCCAAAAACGGCCTCCACGGTCCAAATTTATTGCCCAGGATCTGGGCCTCGTCAGCAGACACCTCACTGCCCCCCCATTCAATATTTTGGGACATTGACCGGATTTTCAGCATAGTCC
>JADFYM010000042.1 GCA_015233035.1 Magnetococcales bacterium | reverse complement strand
GCTCAATAATGAACTGTTTCATTTTACTCTCCAGGTGAGTTGAAAAACAGTTCAAATTGTATCATATTAATGTGCAAATTCAAATGGTTGACGATCATTTCCCCGCAACGAAGTCACCGATTCAGGGTTATGCTAAACCGCACCCAGCGAGGAGACCCCGGTCACCATAGAGGAGTGGCGCAACCAGAAAGCCACACTGGCAACAGGGAATGGGTCCACCCTTGAGATGGGGTTCGCCGCCTTTTTTCTGAACAGGACCAACCGTTCGGGTATCATGAGCGGTGGTGTAATCGGAGGAAAGGGTCAGGCGGGACCGTGGAAGCTGGATGCCCGTTTTCGTAAATCAGACCTCATAGGCCGTATCCGCCGCGTTGCCAGTTATCGCAGTCGCATTCACCTCTACGAACTGGATGCAGCCACTCTTTTGCATGATGTGGTCCCAACCCTGCCCTTGCGAACCCTGATCTATCTGGACCCCCCGTATTATGTGAAGGGAAGGGATCTGTACGACGACCACTACCAGCCATCCGATCATGAAAAGATCGCACGTCTGACAGACCAATTGAGTCACCCTTGGATCGTCTCCTACGATGATGTGGAGCCGATCCGCCAAATTTACAGTGGTCGCCGTATGCGTTCTTTCGATTTGAACTACAGTGCTTCGCGCATCACCAGTGGGCACGAGGTCATGATCTTCCAAGACGGCCTGAATATCCCAGACGACATCCGTCCCACACGCTCTCCGCTTTGCTGAACGAGAAGATAGTCCGTATACCAGCGTTCCAACAAGCAAGCCAGAGACCTGGACACAAAATCGACATCCCGGCACCCTCTTTTGACAACAAATAAGTAGCCAAATCGGCGTGGAAAATGGCACACTCCCGCACCAAAGTGCCAGAATCGGATGCTGGAGAGGCATGAGCCGGTTTTTTTCAGGCCAGACATGCGTTTTCCTGCTTTCCATCTGCGCAGGTGGTCCATTATCATGCCCCTGGCTGTTCATGCCGAAAGGTGCGGATTTCTCGGCCTCCATGGCATAACACACACTCGACGTGGCGTCTGTTTCCAGCGAGGAGTCGCCTGCATGACCCTTGACTACACCACCCTGGCCGCTCTGCAAACCCAACACCCCGCGTGGAAATTGTTGCGTGCAGAACATGCGCCGCTGGTAGCAAGTTTTCTGCATCGTGTGTTTGTCGCACCCAATGTGCGGGTCATGGCGGCGACGGACCTGGAAGAACGCCTGGAAGACGAGCTTTATCTCCTGCGGGAGCAGTTGGGTAAAGGGGCTTTTCCGCTGTCTGCACTCGATTATCTCAACGACTGGGCCAGTCACGAGAAGGGCTGGCTGCGCAAGTTTTACCGGCAGGGTTCAGATGATCCCCACTTTGATCTGACGCCGGCTACCGAAAAGGCCATCGCCTGGCTGGGCACCCTCACCGAACGCAGCTTTGTGGGCACAGAGTCCCGTCTCCTGACCGTGTTCGAGTTGCTCAGACAAATGAGCGAGGGCAGCGAGTCCGATCCTGAAAAACGCATTGCCGAATTGGAAAAACGCCGCACGGAGTGCGAAAATGAAATCGCCCGCATCCGCGCAGGCAACATGCTCCTCCTGGATGAGACGGCCATCAAGGATCGTTTCCAGCAGTTCGTGCAATTGGCGCGGGAGCTGCTGACCGACTTTCGCGAGGTGGAACACAACTTTCGCCAACTCGACCGCCGGGTGCGGGAGCGCATTGCTTTGTGGGAAGAGGGCAAAGGGGCATTGCTGGAAGAGATCATGGGGGAACGGGATCACATTGCCGATACCGACCAGGGGCGCAGTTTTCGGGCCTTCTGGGATTTTTTGATGTCCACCCGCCGCCAGGAAGAGTTGTCCGAACGACTGGATCGGGTGCTGGCGTTGCCCCCCGTGCTGGCATTGCAACCGGATGCCCGTACCCGTCGGATACACTACGACTGGCTGGAGGCCGGCGAACACGCCCAACGCACCGTGGCGCAACTTTCGCAACAACTGCGACATTTCCTGGATGATCAGGCGTGGTTGGAAAACCGCCGCATCATGGACATCCTGCATGGCGTGGAGGCCAAGGCGTTGGCCCTGCGGGACCATTTCGGCCAACTGGCAGCCGATGGTACATGTATGCGCATCGCGGAATCCGCCGCTGATATTGAGCTGCCCATGGAACGACCACTGTACACCCCCACACTGCAACCGCTCCTTGCGGATGTCATACTGGCTGCGGGTGATGCCGATCTGGATACGGCAGCACTCTATGCGCAGGTGGTGATCGACCGCCTGCGCTTGGATCGCCATATTCGCCAACTCTTGCAAAACCGCTTGCACGTCACCTTGCGCGAGTTGACCGCCGCACAACCCTTGCAGCAAGGTCTGGCGGAGTTGGTGGCCTATCTGCAACTGGGCAGTGAATCATTCCACATGCGGGTGGATGAGAACACCCAGGAAGTGATCATCTGGAAAACGGTGACAACCGACGGAACCCCGTTGGAAAGGCACGTCCGGCTGCCGCAAGTTATCTTTGCGAGGTAGAGATGGAAGAACAACAAAATACCTCCCCTGCGACAGGGGCAGCAACGGATGCGGATCTCTCCCAACTGGTGGTCACGCTGCTCAAGGGGGTAATTTACCGCGAGGAAGAGGCGCGGCTTTGGGGTGCCTTGTTCCACTTGCAGGCCAGGGTCCGGGACCATGTCGCAGTACTGGGCCTGGAACTGATATTTGACGAGGCAGAGGGCTATGCCTTCCTGCGCAGCAAGCCGGACGCCGAGGAGGATGTGCTGCCAAAAATACCGCGTCTGGTCGTGCGTCGCCCGTTGTCCTTTCCGGTCAGTTTGCTGTTGGCCTTGCTGCGCAAAAAACTGGCCGAGTTTGACGCCAGTGGTGGCGACACCCGCCTGGTTTTGTCCCGCGATGATGTTGCCGAGTTGATGCGCGTCTTCCTGCCCGACAGCAGCAATGAGGTCAAATTGATCGGCCAGATTGAGACATACATCAACAGGATTGTTGCACTGGGCTTTCTGCGCCCTCTGAAGGTTGCCAGTGGTCCCGCCCATTATGAGGTGCGACGCATTCTCAAGGCTTTTGTCGATGCCCAGTGGCTGAACGGGTTTGACACGCGCCTGGCTGAATACCAGACCCGGTTCACGAAGGGATCAGAGGAATCGGGAGGAACAGAAGATGAATGATTCCCAGCCAATCCTGCCGGGTCTCCTGGCACCGGAGACTGCCCATCTGCCGGGCTTTCGCCTCAAGTATCTGGAAGTATTCAACTGGGGCACCTTCGACAACTGGTGGCGGTTTGCGCTGCATGGGGAGAATGGCCTGCTGACGGGGGATATCGGCTCCGGGAAATCCACCCTGGTGGATGCGATCACGACGTTGCTGGTGCCCGCCCAGCGTATCACCTACAACAAGGCCGCCGGAGCCGACAGCCGGGAGCGCACCTTGCGCTCTTACGTGCTCGGCCATTACAAATCCGAACGCCACGAGACCGGCACGGCCAAACCCGTGGCCTTGCGTGATCACAACAGCTATTCGGTCATCCTGGGAGTGTTTTATAACGCGGGCTATGACCAGACCGTCACTCTGGCCCAGGTCTTCTGGTTCAAGGATGCCCAGGGCCAACCCGCCCGCTTTTTCGTGGGGGCAGAGCGTCCCCTGTCGATTGCCACCGACTTTACCCGCTTCGGCTCAGAGATCCCACAACTGCGCAAAAAGCTGCGGGGTTTGGGGGCAGAAATCGAGGAGAGTTTTCCAAAATACGGGGCGTGGCTCCGCCGCCGCCTGGGCATCGAAAACGAACAGGCTCTGGAGCTGTTCCATCAAACCGTCTCCATGAAATCGGTGGGCAACCTCACCGATTTTGTGCGCAGCCATATGCTGGAACCCTCCGATGTGGCGACCCGGATCATCGCGTTGATCGACCATTTCGAGGATCTCAATCGGGCCCACGAGGCGGTACTCAAAGCCAAACGGCAAGTGGCATTGCTCACTCCTCTGGTGGCAGATTGCCAGCGGCATGATGCTCTGGTCACGGAAATCGATGGCCTGCGGCAATGTCGTGAGGGGCTGCAAGCCTACTTTGCGGGATTGAAACGGGGGTTGCTTGATCGGCGCATTGTCATCCTGAATGAGGAGTGGCTAAGACTCACTGCCCAGGTCAATCGGCTGGAAGGCCGCCGGGATGAACAACGCTTCCAGGTCGATGAACTCAAACGGGCGGTGGCTGAAAATGGTGGCGACCGACTGGAGCGACTCACCGCCGAGATCCGCAAGAAAGAGTCTCTGCGCGATGCCCGACAAAGCAAATTTCGGCGTTATGCAGAGTTGACGGCCAGTGTGGGGGAGAGAGCGGCAGAGGACGAGTCGGCCTTTCTGACCCAGCAAGGCCGGTTCAAAACAGTGCGGGAGCACGATCAGCAACGGACTGCCGATCTGCAAAACGCCCAGACCGAGCAGGAACTGCTCTTGCGCCAGGAAAAAGTCGCCTACGACCAATTGCAGGCCGAGATCGCAAGCCTGAAGCGGCGGCGCAGCAATATTGACGATCAGCAGATCCGGATTCGCACTGCGTTGTGTACCGCGCTGAATATTGCCGAAGAGGAGATGCCCTTTGCGGGGGAACTGCTCCAGGTGCATGAGGCAGAGCGGGAATGGGAGGGGGCAGCCGAAAGGCTCATGCGTGGGTTTGGCTTGTCATTGCTGGTCCCTGACAACCACTACCGAAGAGTGGTTGGGTGGGTGGATGGCAATCATCTGCACGGTCGTCTGGTCTATTTTCTGGTTCGACAGGAAAAAAATCGGGAGGATCGGCCCAGTCTGCACAGCGACTCACTGGTGCGAAAGATTGCCATCAAGCCGGATTCGCCCCACTACGACTGGCTGGATCGTGAGTTGGCGCGTCGCTTCGACGTCGCCTGCTGTACGACACAGGAGCAGTTTTTGCGGGAGCCCAGGGCCATCACCCGCACCGGCCAGATCAAGGAGCAGAGGCGTCACGAAAAAGATGACCGGCATTCCATCCATGACCGCAGCCGCTATATACTGGGCTGGACCAATACGGCCAAGATTCAGGTGCTGGAGGCCAACGCCCGTCAGCTTGAAGCCACCATGAAAAAGATTGCCGCCGAGAGAGACGCGCTGCAATCCGCACGAAAAGGGTTGGAAAGACGCCTGAATGCCTTGATTGGTCTGGCAGAGTTTTCCAACTTTGAGGAGTTGGACTGCTCCTCCCTGGCCACCGAGCTTGCGGCACTGATCGACGAACGACGGAGTCTTGAGTCGGCTTCTGATTTGCTGCAACAACTCGACCGGCAACTGAAAGAGGCCTCTGGAACCCTGGCGAGCCTGGAAAACGAACTGGATGCCTGCAAGGACAAACGATCCAAGAAGCGCATTGCCCGCATCAACGATTCCCTCACCCAGATAGACTACAATCCGGGCCGTTACATCACACTGGATTTCCAGACCACCCCTGATGCAGAGATCCGGGACTTCCAGACCGATCTGCGCTCCTGCACGGAAGGATCCCTGACCGGATCGGAGGATGCGCAATATTCGGAGGTCAAGTTTCAGCATGTCAAGCACATCATCGACCGTTTTCGTGGGCGCGAGGGCGTGTCGGATCAGGACCGGCGATGGACCACCAAGGTGACGGATGTGCGCAACTGGTTTTTGTTCGCCGCCAGTGAGCGTTGGAAAGAAGACCACACAGAATACGAGCATTATTCCGATTCCGGCGGCAAATCCGGCGGTCAGAAGGAAAAGCTGGCCTACACCATTCTGGCGGCCAGTCTCGCCTATCAGTTCGGTCTGGAGTTCGGTCTGGAGTGGGGCGCGGTGCGTTCACGCTCCTTCCGTTTTGTGGTGATCGATGAGGCCTTTGGCCGGGGTTCGGATGAATCCACCCACTATGGTCTCACCCTGTTCCAGCAGCTTGGCCTGCAACTGTTGATCGTCACGCCGCTGCAAAAAATTCCCATCATCGAGCCCTTTGTCGCCAGCGTGGGCTTTGTACAAAATGAGGACGGACGGGCATCCAAATTACTCAACCTTACCATCGAAGAGTACCGGATGGGGAGGCCGGAGTCATCGCCGTGAATTGGACGACGGCCAGCGATCTGAAGGAGCAACTGCGCCGGTTGTGGGAGCGGGGTGAATTGTTGCGCAGTCTGGTCAACACTGAGCCCTGTTTCCCGAAGCGTCTCACGTTGAAGGTGCCCAACTCCAACGCGTTGGCCGACCGTTTTGATGCGGTGCGTGCCTGGATTGGGGAAGTGACCACCCTGCCTCAGATCCGCATTGAATGGCGCGAATTCAGGCATGGGGTTTTGGGCGCGCAGCGTGTGCCGCAGGCGGCCTGGGTGGACAAGCTGGACGATGCACTGCACCTGATTGGCAAACGGTCGGAGGCGGCGCGCTTCACCAAACTGTTGGCTCGCACCCGTTCACAGCAACCGGCCTTGCTCCCATGGCTGGACAAACGACCGTTACCAGCCTTGGCCTTGGCCGACGACTGGGAACGCCTGCTCTCTGTGCTGGAGTGGATTGCCCAGCACCCCCACTCTGGCCTCTACCTGCGCCAGGTGAATATTGCCAGCATCCACACCAAGTTTATTGAATCACATCGTGGGGTTTTGTCGGAATGGCTGGATTTGGTTTTGCCGGCCACGGCGATCCGGGCGGAGCAAACCGGGGTTGGCCAATTTGCGACACGCTATGGATTTCTGGACAAACCGACCCACATCCGCTTTCGCCTCCTTGATGAACGGGTCCCATTGCTGCCCGGACCATGCAGGCCCGACGTGGCCCTGGATGCAGAGAGTTTTTCCCTGTTGAGCATGCCCATACGCCGGGTGTTTGTTACGGAAAACGAGATCAACTTTTTGGCCTTCCCCCCGGCACCCGACGCCATTGTCGTCTTTGGTGCGGGCTACGCCCTGGACGCGCTGGCAAAAGCCGCCTGGCTCAGGGGCTGCGCCATCCACTACTGGGGCGATATCGATACTCATGGCTTTTCCATCCTCAACAAACTGCGCAGCCATTTCAATCACGTCCACTCCTTCCTGATGGATCGGTCCACCCTGATGGCCCATGCAGAACTGTGGGGCGAGGAGGTGAATCAGTGCCTGTCCGACCTGCCCTGGCTGGACGCAGGGGAGCGAGCGTTGTTTGATGACCTGCGGGACAACCGCATCCGCCAGGGGCTGCGTCTGGAACAGGAGAGGGTGGGCTTTTTGTGGGTGGAGGAGACGTTGGCAGGTCTGCTCGAACAGGACAGAACTGCAATATACAAAGGAGATTCCTGGCAATAAATGTTCATGGACCGTTGGACAAGCCTCTATACGGAATTCCGGCGACGGAATTCCAGCAAGATCCCCAACCCGGTATCGGTCAACACATACCTCTGATTGGAGGCACGGGGACGGTCGGGGTTGGTCATGCGAAGCATTCCTTTTTCTATCAACGGATCGATATATTTCTGTTTGAAATATCCCCGGTGTGCAACCCTTAATAAATCCATCAATTCTTTCATGGTTTTCGGCGTGTCGCAGAGGTTCACGACCCCTTGTTGTATTTCCGTCAAATGGTCCAGACATTGAACATCTACAGTGCACAAGTCGCCATCCGAATTGCCAACTTGTGCAGTAACTTGTGCAGTGGACAAGTCGCCATCTGAACCACCCACTTGTGCAGTGGACAAGTCGCCATCAAAACCATCAACTGGTTCAGCATCTTGACGGATGACTTGTGGGGGTACTTGATGGGCAATTTGTGAGGTTACTTGGGGGGTAACTTGTACAGTGAACAAGTCTCCCTCCACCGTGTCGTCCATTGGGAGAGATACCACAAATGCCTTGCGGGATCGATCGTTTTCAATCTTTGGTGCGGCATGACCCAATGCGCGCCACTGGTTCACCACCATGGGCAAGCCGGTGCCTGCCTGCTCACACAATGCCAAACGACGGAAAGCGGCCACGATTCTGGGGTTGCGCACCTCCTTCTCCCCCGGTTGCAGCCAATGTTCGGCATCGCCGAAGGCATCCCCCGGATTCCAGAAACGAATGGCATCCCGATAAAACTGGATGACCGGCATCCGGCCATGATCGGCATAATCCTGGTGAACCAGCAGGTTGATGGCCAGTTCACGAAAAACCCGATAGCCCGGAGGGGTATCGTTGCGCATGAGGGTGTGCGGGTCGATGGAGAAGGGCACGGGGGTGGAGAGCATGTATTTCCGCACCAGGCCCCGCCAAGTGGTGATCAGATTTTCCTCGAAGACAATCCGGTCCAGCCAGCGCACCTCCGGCTGAGAGTCGTGCAATGCGGCAGGAATCCACCGCACATCCAGGGTGGGACGGGGCAGCATCTGGCGCACGGCAGACGGTGCCCCGAATAACAGGATAGCCGCCCGGGTGGGAATGAAATGGCCGCCCTGGCGGAGCAGATAACCCCACTGTGCCAAAAATGCCACGTCATCCAGGCTGGCATCATGGCCAGCATTGCGCTCGTTGAAGGTGACCCGATACCAGCGCAGGGATTCCGTATCAAACGCCTCGGCCAGGGGGCAATCGACGGGGGCCCCGTCCCAGCGTTCCCCGGAGGAATCGCGCAAAAATCGTTCAATCTCGGTGGAAGTGCAGCGATGATCCGCCCCACCCCGCCGGATGAAGGTGCGCCGAATATCGCCATCCAGATAAAGAGGCTTGCGCCAGCGCGACGACTCCGGGATATGGAACAGCAAAACTGCCTTGCCGTCCATGTCGAGCAGACGGGCGGTCACCGCAATATCATGATTGACCTTGCTGTCGGCACGCAGGGCACTCAAAAAATCGTTCTGGACCCGGTCCGGGTCGGCTACCCCGGCAATCTCAAAACCACGTCCTGCCTCCCGTACCCCGAAGACCAGCCAGCCACCCTGGGTGTTGGCAAAGGCGGAAACGGTCTCATAGGCCGATTTCGGGACCGCCGCACGGGCCTCCTTGAATTCAATATCACGCCATTCAATCTGCCCCAGACGGGCGAGCAATTCCTCTTTCGTCACGGTTTCACTCTCCAATGAAATGCAACACCACTTCCCTCCGATGTGGTCGCCGACGATGCTCGCAGAGGTATATTCCCTGCCACGTCCCCAACACCATTCGACCATCGGCGACCGGGATGGTGAGGGAAACGTCTGTGAGAGCACCCTTGATATGCGCGGGCATGTCGTCCGGTCCTTCGCTGGTATGCTGAAACCATGAGGCACCTTCCGGGACCAGACGGTTGAAGAAGGCGACCAGATCCCGCTGCACATCTGGATCGGCATTTTCCTGGATGGTCAAGCTGGCCGAGGTGTGCTGGCAGAAAATCGTCACCTGACCTGTTTGTACGTTCTGGCCATGCAGCCACATAACGATCTCTTCAGTAATCTCCAGCAGCTCCACGCCTCGTGTCTGGACAGTGATGGTCGTTTGGGCTTGCCGCATATTATGCCAACTCGTTGCAGGTTTCACTTTGGGCGTTGACCCAGTAATGACATCCGCCCAGCCTTTCTCCGTATGCTGTCTCCCGCCAACCGGCCTCCACCAGTTGCCGCCGCAACACCTCCGGCAACAAACGCTCTTCTTCTGGTGGTCCCACGTTCCGCCCTGGCTCCTGCTCAGGACATGTCCGCGCATGGCCCCAATCCAGGATTGCCAACACCCCACCGGGACGCAAGATACGCCGAATCTCGACCAGAGCGACTGCTACCGGCACCTCATGCAAAGTGAAGGCGACAAACACGGCATCCCATCCTCCCGACTCCAACCCGGTGTTCAGTAAATCCGCCAGGATCACCTCCAATTGGGGATGACTGCCCAGTCTCTCCCGCAGAACTGCAAGAATTGGTTCCTGCAACTCCACCGCCACCACCCGGCCATCCTCACCGACCGCTTCCAGCAGCGCATGGGTGAAGAATCCGGCCCCACATCCCAAATCCACCACCCGCATACCGGGCAGAATACCCATCTCCCGCACCAGTGCCAATGGGTCTGCCACCATTCGTTGCTGTGGGTCCAGCAACGAAGCCGCTCGCGCCGGATCAAACAGATGCTTGGGTTGGTACTCTGACGGTTCCATCGCTGTTGCTCCCTCTAAAAACCACACTGGATTGCCCGGTCAACTTGGCCTTGTTTTTCTCGATCAGCAATGGTCTGGGATCGATGGATAGCCTCGGCAGCAGCGAGAATCGCATGGATGATTTCGCATTCGTCAGCTACCATTTTCCCGTAGGTCGCAGGGTAACTGCGACATTGCTCTGGGCGGGTGTCATGGATTTTGCAGCGGTAAGTTGCCACACCCCGGTCTTTTCTCAGGAACGGGCACCGACCCAGTTCCCAGCCATCGTCAAACCACAGGTCGTAAACCCCCGGACCCACCTGATCCACATACCGCAGAATGTCATCCCGCCCCTCCTTCCGCCATCGGGCAACATCCTTGGCCGTTGCAGAAAGCGTCAACATGTAACCCTTATTCAGGCAGCACTTCCCGCAACGGGTGCAAGCTGACGCAATCCAGTCTGGTGTTTTTTCACCCATACCGTACCCTCGCCGCAATTTTTGAAGTCCAATGACGATCACTCAAAATGGCTCAAGGTCATACCTGTTCACTATTGGCCGGTCAACCTGGCCTTGTCCAATCGCTCGATAAAGCTGCTTTTGCGGGCATGATCCTGACGAATCGCGGACACACGCATACCGAAATCGGCCATCTGCCCGGAACGCATTGCCAAATCTCTCAAGTCTACCAGCAAAGCCACGGCTTGGTCGTATTGCCCGGCAGAGCGAAAGGCAATCAGGTCATCCACCTCCTGCCACATTGTGGCCTCCCGGCCCGTTATTTTGTCCAGATGTTTCTCGCGTGCTGCCGCTCTTTCCTGTTCCTGGCGGGCCCGTTCAGCAGCTTTACGCTCTTTTTCGCGGCGTTGTCTCTCCTGCGTGATCTCCTCTGCCATTGCCAGCAGTTCTCCAACGGTCCGATGACCACTCTTCCTGGTTGCCTTCTTGCTCTTTCTGATCGATGCAGCACCCTTCTCGGAACCGGCTTCCAGGCGCAGCAGCAGTTCCAAACCTACATGGGCATCTTCCCCCGAAACAACACGGAGCAAATAGCCGACCTTGTCCTCTTCCGGCAAAGCACGAATCCCTGCGGCCACCTCTTTCTGAGACATGGCCTGCGGCACAGCCGATTCGTTGCCAGAGGCGGCGGCTTGAACAAGATCCCGATCAATCCCCATGAACTCCACAAACGACGACAGGGAACCATCCATCTCGCCAAGACCACTGGGCGGAGGAGGTTCCAGCACGTCATCGTCCAGCACACCCTCCTGTGCGGCCAACAGCCACCCCAGATAAAGCAGTCGCAAGTCACCCCGCATCAGGTTGGTCCGAACAGGTGACAGAGAAGCCATCCATCCCTGACCGTCGTCGTCCCAATCCTCCCCGCCCTCTTCGTCACGAGAGAACTCCAGAATGAGATGGCCTTTGACCTTCCTCATCAGGGCATTACCGCCCGGACAATATTGCTCCACCACAGAGGCGTCCATTAGCCGCTCTGGAATACGGATTTGAAATTGGCGAGATCCCCAGTTGGCCAGATAGAGGTAGAAGTCGAAGCAACACTCCACCAGACGGTCGGGGTTTCCCTTGAAGTCACCAAAATTGTAGTGGTTCACAAAGCTGGTTGGCGTGATGCGGGCACGGCTGGACAATTCTCGCAGGTAGGCCATCTCTTGCTCGGTCAATGACCGGTCCACGGCCAGGAATTCGTAGTACTGGTATTCGCTCATGGCAGATGCCTCTCATTTTTATACATTCAAATCAATACTTTTTGGCTCCGTTCCCATTCCCGCACCTTCCCATCGATCAGTACAAACAGGGGATGTGGGTCAGGCATGATGATCTTCTGCAACGCGCCATGGTGGCCAGGATTTCTGGTTGCGACCTTGCGCAGGAAATGCTCCCACTCGTAAAGAAGTTGCCCAGTGGTCTCCTGGATGACACCGTTCCAGGGTGTCGAGACGATCCGACCAATATCGAACTGATACCCTCGCCGCGTCGCATCCTCCTGCACCACTCTCAGATAACAGGCGATGGCCCCGCTCGAGTTCTCCTGCTCCCTGAACCTCACAAGCTGGGGGTGGTTGACGTAACCTCGAGTCAATCCCTGGAGAACCTTCTGGGCCAGCAATGCCTCTCGCCACAAGGCAACCAACCCCTTGGCATCCAAATACTGCGGATGGATGGTCCAAAGCCTCATGGCTCCCCTACAGGGGGTTTTCCCATGTACCGTTGAAGGCAATCTCCTCCAGTGGCTTGCGTTGTCTCGGTGCCACCTCCCGCTCGCGCAAAGGCGCATCCAGCCGATCCGGCGATCCGGGATAACCCAGCGCAAGGACTGTGACCGGCTCGAAAATCGGTTCCAAGGCGTACAGCGCACATACCGCATCGGGATCGTACCCGGCCATCTGATGTACCACCAATCCCATGGCCGTGGCCTGGGCGGTCAATTGCGCATTGGCCGCACCAACGTCATGCCATGCCCAACGGTTGGGTTTGCCGTTGTGATCGTGCAGTGTGCGGGCCAACGATACCAGGAGTACGGGCGCATGTTTGGCCCAATGCTGGTTGACCTCCACCAAACAGCCCAGCAGGCGGCTGAACGCCTCCTCATCCTCCTGAAAGGCAACAATATAACGCCATGGCTGGGCGTTGTAGCACGAAGCTGCCCAGCGGGCTGCCTCCAGTAGCGTTTTGACCACATTCCGCTCCACAGGCCGGGCATCAAATGATCGCGGCGACCAACGTAACCGAATCAGATCATGGATGGCAGGATCGGTTGTTGTCACGGTTCATGGACTCCTTTGGTGGTATCTGTCTTTCCCAGCACTTCTGCGAAGTGCAGGAAGGAATGTATCACTGGCCCAGGATGATTGAAAGTGGTAAATTCCCTTCCAGCAAGGCACTGATCAGGCACGGCAAAAGCGGGATGTGGAGTATCCTGTTTCATGGGGAGATAGAAAAGATGGATAACCGTTCCCGCTGTGCCTGGGCAAGCGCAACCAGGGATTACTATGCGGCCTATCATGACAAAGAATGGGGGGTGCCGGTACATGACGACCAGCGGCATTTTGAGTTTCTGCTGCTGGAGGGAGCCCAGGCCGGGTTGAGCTGGGACACCATCTTGCGCAAGCGGGCGGGATACCGTCAGGCATTCGATCACTTCAACCCCGCTCTGGTTGCGGAGTATGGGACGGAAAAAATCGCAGCCCTCTGTCAGAATGCGGCCATTGTGCGCAATCGCTTGAAAATAGCAAGCGCGGTCCGTAATGCCCAGGTTTTCCTCGCCATTCAGGAGTCCTTCGACAGCTTCGACGCCTATGTCTGGCGGTTTGTGGGCGGCGCGCCACGCATCAATGCGTGGAAAACGCTGTCAGAAATTCCCGTTACCACCCAGGAAAGCGATGCATTGTCGAAAGACTTGCAGCAACGCGGCATGAAATTTGTCGGCAGTACCATCATGTACGCCCATATGCAGGCCACCGGTCTGGTCATGGACCATACGGTGGATTGTTTCCGGTATCAGACGTTGAGCCGCATCACCAGAAAGGATAATGGCATGAACCAATCAACCCGGCAGGTCAGCATCTGGCACAACCCCCAATGCTCAAAATCCCGTCAGGCACTCAAGCTCCTGGAAGAGAACGGCATCACGCCCCAGGTGGTTCGCTACCTGGAGACCCCTCCCTCTGCCCAGGAACTGGATCGTGTGCTGACGGCGTTGGGGCTCGAACCTCGGCAACTCATGCGTACCAGGGAACCCCTCTACCGGGAATTGGGCCTGGACAATCTCAGTCTGAGCCGTCAGGAACTCATTCTGGCCATGGTTGCCAATCCCAGGCTCATTGAGCGACCGGTTGTACTGTCGGGTGATCGGGCCGTGTTGGGCAGACCGACGGAAAAGGTGCTTGATCTGCTTGCGTAACCCAGGCAAGAACCACGGGGTCTCACCGGAAAAAGCATATGTCTGTATTTTCACCCGTTTTGCAGTCCATCCTCAACGTCGGGATCGGCCTTGTCTTGGCCATCTCGCTGTTGCTGTGCCTTTTTCTTTATTGCAACCAGGAACGGATGCTGTTCTTTCCGAGACCATTATCCCCCTTGGCCAAGCAAATGCTGCAAGAACAATCGCCTCAGGGTGAAATCCGGTTGACGACCGCTGATGGAACGCTGCTGCATGGCTGGCTGGTCAACGCACCCACGGCGGGCCAGATGCCGCTCTTGATTTATTGGGGCGGGAATGCCGAAGAGGTGTCCGGTTTTTTGCTGGCAGAGGCCCAGCGACTGTCGGGTTGGGCGGTGATGGCCGTCAATTATCGGGGGGTTACGGGGAGAGCGGTGGCAAGCCCGGTGAGCGCGCCCTGTTTGACGATGCCCGGTTGATCTTCGACTGGGCACAACAACAGCCCAGCGTTGATCCCGATCAGATTGTGGTCATGGGGCGCAGTCTGGGAACCGGGGTGGCTGTGCATGTGGCCACCGAACGCAAGGTGGCGGGAGTGTGCCTTGTCTCGCCTTATGACAGCATTCGGAGCCTGGCCCAGGAGATGTATCCGGCGGTCCCGATAGGGTGGCTCTTGAAGCATCCCTTTGATTCCGTGGCCCGTGCCCCCTCCATCCATGTTCCCCTGCTGGCTTTGATGGCCAGCGATGACACGATTGTCCCTGTGCGCCATTCCCAGCGTTTAATCGCGGCCTGGGGTGGTCCTCACCAGGAAAGGGTTTTGCCAGGAGTGAATCATGACAGCATTGCCTTGTCCGTCGGCTACCATGATGCCATTCGGGAATTCCTGACCGCCCTGCACCCGGCCCGGCCATGACCTACCGTTTGTTGGCCAACGACGTGGTTTGTTTCCACATTGTTTTCGTGGTGTTTGTTCTGTTTGGTGGGTTGCTGGTGATGTATTGGCCCCGACTGGGCTGGCTGCATCTTCCCTGTGCTGGATGGGGTATTGCCGTAGAGCCGTTGTTCCGACCGAGTCGCGCCAAAATCATTCTGAACCTTTACAACGGTCTGACAAAACATCACTATTCAGATTCGCGACAAAAACGTTGGAGCTGATTATGCGATCAAATGGCTGGTTGAAAACTTCGTTTGCCCCAGGGGCACGCATTCTGGTCAGGGATGCCGAGTGGCTCATCCGACGGGTGGATGCCACGTCTACCGGAGGGCAGGCTCTCCTGGTTGTTGGCATTTCCGAATTGGTGCGGGACAAGGAAGCCATCTTCCTGACCGAAATTGACAACCAGATTGAGGTGCTTGACCCTGCGAAGACCAGGCTGGTTCAGGATAAATCCAGTGGGTACCGGTCGTCGCTTTTGTATCTGGAAAGCCTGTTCCGGCAAACACCACCCACCGATGAACGGATTCATGTTGGGCACCGTGCCGCCATGGACGCTGTGCCGTACCAGTTGGATCCGGCCATCCAGGCCCTTCGGCAACCCAGACAGAGAATCCTTATTGCGGATTCCGTTGGCCTTGGGAAAACCCTGGAAGCAGGTATTCTGGTATCCGAACTGATCCGCAGGGGTCGGGGCAAGCGCATCCTGGTGGCAGCAGTCAAGAGCATGTTGACCCAGTTTCAGAAAGAGTTCTGGAGTCGCTTTACCATCCCGTTGACCCGCCTGGACTCCATCGGTCTGCAGCGCATCCGCTCCCATATCCCAACCAACCATAACCCGTTTCATTACTTCGACAAGTCCATCATATCCATCGATACCCTCAAGCAGGATGCCCAATATCGGAACTTTCTGGAAAACGCCTGGTGGGACATCATTATCATTGATGAGGCCCACAACGTGGCGGAACGGGGCGGCGGCAGATCACTGCGCTCACGGCTGGCTAAATTGCTCGCGTCCCGATCCGACACGTTGCTCATGCTCTCGGCCACGCCGCATGACGGCAGTCCCGAAAGTTTTGCCAGCTTGATGAACATGCTCGACCCAACGGCCATCGCCAATCCCAAGGAGTACAGCCGGGAAGATATCCAGGGGTTGTTCATCCGACGTTTCAAGATGGACATCCAGTCCCAGGTGGCCACCGCTTTCAAGGAACGGACGATCGCCACGTCGGCCTGCCAGGCATCCCCCCTTGAAGAGGCCGCCTTTGATGCCCTGACCGCCATCCGCTTTACCCGTCTGGATCAAAACAAGGGAGCGGGAGATCTCTTCAAGACCACCCTGGAGAAGTCCCTGTTTTCCAGCCCAATGGCCTGCCTGCAAACCATCGGTAACCGGATGCGGCAATTGGAAAAACAGAATAATCCCGATTTGCTGACAGACATTGAGGCACTGCGGAATTTGCACGAAGCGGTACAACGCATCACACCCGACCATTTCAGCAAGTATCAACGCCTGGTTCGGGTCATCCGCGACGAGTTGCGATGGACCGGGCGCGACCCCGCCGACCGGTTGGTGATTTTTACAGAACGCATTGAAACGCTCAAATTTCTTGAGCAGGCATTACCCAAAGATCTGAAACTGAAACCCGATCAGGTGCGGATCCTGCATGGGTCCATGGCCGACGTGGATCAACAAACAGTGGTTGAAGCGTTTGGGAAGGATGAAGAATCGGTTCGTCTGCTCATCGCCTCGGATGTGGCAGCGGAGGGGATCAACCTGCACTACCTCTCCCATCGCATGATCCACTTTGACATTCCCTGGTCGCTGATGGTTTTCCAGCAGCGCAATGGCCGCATCGACCGTTATGGTCAGGAGCAGACCCCGCAGATCGTTTATCTGACCACGGAGAGTGCCAACGACAAGATCCGGGGCGACCAGCGCATTTTGGAGTTGCTCATCCAAAAGGACGAGCAGGCCATGAAAAATATCGGTGACCCGGCGGCCTTCATGGGGGTGTATGATATTGCCGAGGAAGAGCGTTGCACTGCCAAAGCCATGGAATCAGGCATGACCCCAGCGGCCTTCGATGCCCAATTTTGCAAAGATGCCGCCCAACCGCTGGATGTGCTCGCCATGATCATGGGCGACGTGCCGCCACCCAAAGGAGAGAGTGCGACCAGTTGTACCGCGTCAATGCCTTCCCTGTTCACGGACGACCACGCCTACCTGCAAGCGGCCTTGCACCATTTGGGTGAGACCCGCTCGTTGCAAACGAGAATCGATGCCAGTGCCAAGATGGTGGAATTCACCGCACCCAGGGAGTTGGAGCACCGCTTCTGTTTTCTCCCCAGGGAGATATGGCCCAAGAACGGACAGTTTTTCCTCTCCCAGGACCGCACCGTGATTCAAAAGGAGATTGCCCGCAGCCGCAAAGATGAACATGCCTGGCCAACCATCCATTATTTGTGGGCACTCAACCCGGTGGTGCAATGGGTCAATGATCAGGTGTTGGCCGCCTTTGGCAGACATGAGGCTCCCGTTATCACCCTTGTCCATGGGTTGCAACCGGAGGAAACGGTCTTCCTGATGTCGGGTCTGGTGCCCAACCGCAAAGGTCACCCCCTTGTGCATCACTGGTTTGGCGTCGTCTTCTCAGGAGACTCTTTTCAGGAAATTGAGGAGTTGGAATCTCTGCTGGCCCGTACCCAGTTGGGGGCACGCCCCATTCCAAACCGTTTGGCATGGATGGACGATTTTTTTCTTGTCCAATTGTTGCCCAGGGCGGTTGAAAAGGCACAGCAGTGGATGAAGGATCAGCGCAATCATTTTGAAAATACGATCAACACGAAACTCAATGAGCACTTGAAAAACCTGGATACATTGCGTGGACGCCAGATGCGGCAGCTTGAATTCACATTTGATGACCTCCAGCAGCCCGCCCAGATCGTGGAAAATCGCAAAGAGCAGGAGAAACGGCGCATCGACAAGCTGTTTGATGAGTATCTGGATTGGATCCAGGAGACCATGACCACCGAGGAACAGGCCTATATCCAGGTTGCTGCCGTACTGGTTGGTGAGCAGGGTCAAGGAGGGACAACGAAATGACCATCGATCTGACCGGCATCAGCAACGAAAACGAGTTTTATACCCATCATTATTTGAGCACCATTCTGGAAAGCGATATCAAGGATGTGCTGGGGCAGTGGAATCAACGGGAGAGCGAGGAGGCAACTTATCGTCCGCCCCATGTCCTGTTGCGGGGACTCAACCGGGATTATTTTGCTTTCCGAAGCCAGGCGGAAAAGGAGCGCAAGCCTGAAGCCCGACTGGAGTTGCAACGGGATTTCATGGCCAAATTGCTGCTCGTGCTGGGCTATGTCTGGACCCCCCAGGTCAAAATGCTGGAGGATGGCCCCCCGCTTTTTCTGATGGCCGAGGTGACCCGCGCCAATGGTGCCCCCGAGTTGTGGGTGGTGGAGGCTGTGGATCCACAGTGGGAGGCTACCGCCCCTCTGGCACTGACTCTCTCTCCCAGCCAATACCCGGCAGAGGTCACCCTGGATGATACCTGGGTAACTGTGGCCATGGAAGAGATCATCACCAAACACATCTTTGGCCGCCTGGAACCGCCCCGCTGGGTGATTCTGTTCTCTGATGCCCAGATTGTGCTAATCGACCGGGGCAAGTGGAACGAAAAGCGGCTGTTGCGCTTTGATCTGACCGAGATCCTGGGTCGCCGGGAGGAGTCCACCCTCAAGGCCATGGCGGTGCTGTTGCACCGGGATAGCGTCTGCCCGGACGGTGGCATCTCTCTGCTGGACACCCTGGATGAAAATTCCCACAAGCATGCCTTTTCGGTCTCCGAAGATTTGAAATATGCCCTGCGCGAAGCCATTGAGTGGATTGGCAACGAGGCGATATGGTTTTTGCGCGAGGAACGGCACGAAAAAATTTATGGCCGGGAGATGGCAGACAGTCTCAGCCTGGAATGCCTGCGCTACATGTACCGGCTGTTGTTTCTGTTTTATATCGAGGCTCGGCCCGAATTGGGCTATGCCCCCATGAAAGCCGATGCCTATCGGGATGGATACAGTCTGGAAACCCTGCGGGATCTGGAGATGGTGCAACTGACCACTGAGGAGTCGCGCAACGGCTATTATCTGCATGAGTCTATTCAGTTATTGTTCCGCATGATTTATGAAGGGTGGCCACCGGGCAAACATACCCTTGACATGGTTGAGCATATTCTGGTTGCGCAGGATGATGACAAACCCATCCACGGCACGTTTCGGATTCCGCCGTTGCGTTCCCATCTCTTCGACCCCAGCCAAACCCCCATCCTGAGCCGGGTCAAACTGCGCAACCATGTGCTGCAACGGGTAATCGAACTGATGTCCTTGACCCGACCCAAAAAGGGAACAAAGCATCGCCGGGGCCGGGTCTCTTATGCTCAACTCGGCATCAACCAGTTGGGTGCGGTATACGAGGCATTGCTCTCCTATCGGGGCTTCTTTGCCGAGGATGATCTCTATGAGGTCAAGCCCGCCGACAAGGAGTATGACCCGCTGGAAATTGCTTATTTTGTCAAGAAAGAGGCATTGCCCGCCTATACCGACGCGGAAAAGGTGTATGCCGAGGATGGCAAACTGGTGATGCATCCCAAGGGGCAGTTTGTGTATCGACTGGCCGGGCGGGATCGGGAAAAGTCGGCCTCCTATTATACCCCGGAGGTGTTGACCCAGTGTTTGGTGAAATATGCCCTTAAGGAACTGCTGGCGGACAAATGCGCTGACGATATCCTGGCCTTGACCATCTGTGAACCGGCCATGGGCAGTGCGGCCTTTTTGAACGAGGCGGTAAATCAGTTGGCCGAAGCCTATCTGCAACGCAAGCAGACCGAAACCGGCACCATTATCCCCCATGACCGGTACACCCATGAAAAACAGCGGGTGAAAATGTTCCTGGCGGACAACAACGTGTTCGGCGTGGACTTGAACCCGGTGGCCAAGGAACTGGCAGAGGTTTCTCTGTGGCTCAACACCATCCATGAGGGAGCCTACGTGCCTTGGTTTGGCATGCAACTGGTGTGCGGCAACTCTCTGGTGGGGGCACGACGGCAGGTATTCCCCGAATCTTTACTCACGGCCACCAAACGGGGTGCGGAGACTTGGTTGGATGCCACACCGACACGGGTGTTGCCGAGCCACGACAGACCGAAAGGATCGGTCTATCATTTCCTGTTGCCTGATCGAGGGATGGCGGCTTATCAAGACAAGGTGATCACTGAACTGGCCAAATCGGAGATGGCGACCATCAAGATATGGAAAAAAGAGTTTATTCAGCCTCTGTCCGCCTCCCAGGTAAAAAAGCTGCAAAAATTGTCGGATGCTGCGGATCGATTGTGGTTGGCCCACACTAGTGGTGCACAGCGGAAATTCGGAACCCTCCTTCAGACCGCAAGGGGTTTGCCCTGGTAGGTCCAACGGAACGGTTTCGACATCGCCTTGTTAAAATACGCGATGAACGACGTGATTTTTTCC
>JADFYM010000429.1 GCA_015233035.1 Magnetococcales bacterium | reverse complement strand
GGCAGGCCAGCCATCGGATATTGAAAGACCTTGCAAAGCTCGGTTTGGAGTCCGATCGGCTGACACTGCCGCCTTCCTTCCCCGTTGTCCCATGTCAAGCATCAAAAAACTTGAACATCGAGTATCAAGCATGCCTCCATCATGCCGAAAGGGGCTGTTGTCACGGTCTGTTTGATCGGCGACAAAATCAACAAGGCCATAGTGGATCGTTTTCTGGATCACCCGGAGGTCAGAAAATGTTTTCCTGCCGCGTGGAAACCGCCAAATGATAAGACATTTTGTCTGTGCGCTCCCAGAGTCAGTCTGGGAAGTTCCAGTATCCAGTTTGGCGATCATATTGTCTTTACAGGGGATTGTGGTGTAACCCGACTGTACAAGGATGGGATCGGTTCTGCTTATCGCACGGCGCGGGCCTGTGCAACGACCCTTGTGTTTTGGGGGTATTCCAAAGATGTGCTGGCACGCCATTTCCAGCCAGTGTGTGATGCCATAGCAACGGACAATCGCCTGGGTGGCCGTATTTTCCGTCTGTTTGAACTGTTCCGAACGACCCGCTTCCTCAATCGTGCCGTACTTTCTGTGACACAGTGGGAACAGGAGATACCGGCTGACCAACGTCTGATGTCCATGACATTGTGGGACATGTTTTCTGGAACCGCATCGTATCGCTCTATTTTTAAACGCCTCTTGTTGAGTCCAAAATTTTTGATCAGGTTTGCACTGGAAATCCTCATTGCTCTTCTGGGTGAGATGTTCTTGGCGTGTCAGCTCTTCTGGCGCAGGATTCGTCGATCAAAGTTTTTGTCTGATGGGTGTGTAACATGATTGGCTGGAATGGACTGTGCGCAAGAGCACAAGTATTTCATTTTAAAAAACAGACAGGAAAGGCTGGATATCTCCAGTCAGTTCATGGGGATGGTTTGTCGGGACAAGCCCCATCGAACCTGGGCAGGTTGTACCGGGATGGCGAATTGATTATCCAGGCAGGTGATATTATTGAAAAGATTTATCTGATTCAAACGGGCTGCGTCAGTCTGTTTCGCGAAGACGCCTGTGGCAAAAGGGTCCATATCAACACATTGCAAACGGGTGATATGATTTCCGACTTGTGTGTGTTCAATCAGGCACCCAGTCTGGTTTCCGCCTGTGCTCTGGGGGATGTGAAGGTGCTCACTATTGACAAAAGGCGTTTTATCCAGTTGGCTTACAAAGATCCCACCTTGATCCTCCACCTGTTTGATCGCATAGCGACCCATACCAGACGTCTCCACAAGGAACTGATCAGTTACATCTTTTCCTCCCATCGATTGCTTCATTTCAGCAAACGGGCTGGAAAACACGGACGTCCACCGCCACTTTATGACGGTGGTCTGTTGAAAAGCAGCCCACCCAGCCTGGGCAGACTGTACCGGGACGGCGAGATGATCATCCGGGAAGGCGATGTCATCACCTACACCTATGTGGTCCAGATAGGTCAGGTCGGTTTGTTTCGCGAGGATGCTTACGGCAATAAGATTCAAATTGGTACCCTGCATGCTGGCGATATTATTTCTGATTTGTGCGTATTCGACCAGGCACCGAATCTGGTTTCCGTCTGTGCGTTGGGGGATGTGCGGGTGCTTACCATTGACAAGATGAGTTTGATCCAGAGGGTTTACGAGGATCCCGCCCTGATCCTCTATCTGTTTGAACGCATGGCGACGCATACCAGGCATTTACACGAGGAATTGATTGGTTATATAATGGCATCCCATCGATTATTTGATCTAATGGGCACTTTGTGGGAAGAATCCACACCCACGCCATTGCAACAAATGACCACGCATACAGTAGGAAAGTTGCAGGAATTAGGGTGTTTTCCTGGTGAGATCGGTGACACATGGAGTGCGGATTTGAATGTTGCCTGCCTGTTGTATGATATTGGAGACATAAATACTCCGAAAGAGTTTATTGAAACAGATAATAACACTTTGGCAGAGATTCATCTCAGCATGCGACATGTAACGATTGGTTCCAGGATATTGATGCAGGCCGCACAACAAAACAATACCTGAATCGGTGACTTCAAAGGCAAACACCTCGGCATATGCCTTTGGAACGGCATTTCAACAGCCAGAACCGCATCGAGAGTGGGCCTGAATGCTCGACTCACTATCAAAAGGCTGGTTTTGTCG
>JADFYM010000428.1 GCA_015233035.1 Magnetococcales bacterium | reverse complement strand
ATTCCTGCATGGTCCGTGGGTAGTCAACCCCTGGGATTGGGTGTCTGGTGGTCTCCATGCAGGGATGGTACAAGCATCACTGACTTGAGTCAAGTGGATAGCACTTAAACGAAGTGGATACCTAGTATTCGGAAATTCTGCACGCACTGCAGAGCGCAAGCCCGTTTGATTTGTACCGTTTGCGGATGGGAATTGATGGCATGTTGGACCAACCGGAGCGCATGCTGCCGATCAAGCGTCAGTTGCGGTCCGGCATGGCCATCTCTTATTTCAGTGGTCGCGAAAACCGCCTGGTCGACGCCGTGGTGGAAGCGGTGCAGCGCACCTGCGTGTACGCGAGAGACAAGGCAGACGGTAAACGCTGGAGTATCCCTTTCTACGCCATAAACCTGGCCGGGGTGGACACGGATATCCATCCTCAGCAGGGCCAGAAACGATTGGACAAAAACCAGTTGAAAGTCGGTGACACCGTCGGGTTTCTTGATCGCGAGCACCATGAACGGTATGGGACCATCCAGCAACTCAACCAAAAAACAGTCTCCATTCTGACCACGGAGGGGGCACGCTGGCGCGTGGCTTACAGCTTGTTGTTCAAGGTCATGGATGCAGAAGGACGTCGGGAAGCGGATGTAGGGTTGATCGAGGGAGAAATTGTGTAGAGAGCGAGCCGTTGATTTGGTATCGGCAATAGAAAAACCGTGGAGTTTGGCAATGACGGCGACACACATGGCACTCACCCCGCAGACGGCCCAGGAAAATTATGACCGCTTGTCGCCGATCGCACAGGCCATCCTGCAATTTTTGTCTATTTTGATGGAACCCATCAACCGCAGCAATCTGGCCAAACATTTGCGGGATGCTGGCATTCTGGGAACTGACGGACGCGCTCTGAGTATCATGGGACTGACCCCGATCATTGACCGCTTGGCAGGGTTCAAGCTGATTGTCACCGGAGAACTGCCCGCCAATCAGTTTTATTGCGCCGCCTCCATTGCGGCCCACGCAACCCGTCGTGCCGTTGCCGCCGGGCAGTTGCAACGCATGGCTGCCGTCATCCAGAGAGAGTTTCCCCTTTACTACAACTATGCCAAAAAGGTCACCAGCTATGAACGTTGCCTGAGGGATCTGCGCATAGCCGTCTTCTCCCACGACCCGCAACAGGCTGCAAAATATGCACAGGTCTGCCTGGAGCAGTGTCGGGACAAAATGATGGTTTATCGACCATTCGTCCAGATCTGCGACCATCCGTTTGTTGCCGAGTGGTTTCGGGCTTTGCCCCCATCCCTCCAGGCCGACGCGCTTTCGGAAATTGTCGCCAGCCGCCTGGAAAATTTTGCAACAGTGGCGGATATCCTGCCTCTGTTGCACGAACTCCGACATCATCCAGACGAGTCACTGGCCATGCGGATGCGCAAACAGTTGGTCACCATTCTGATTTTTCAGGGGCATGTTGACGAGGCTCAGGGGATTCTTCAGGCCGATAAACCGGTCGAGAATGCCATCGCATTGCAGGGATGGATCCATTTTTTGCGCGGTGAAAATGAACAGGCCGTCCAGTCATTTGATCGGCTGATGGGGGTGCTTAAAAAGGTGAATGACCGGCGGCGGGCCATCCTGAGGGAGTTGAGCGGCCTGTTTTTGCTCCTCGCTCTGATGAAGAGCGGCCAGTCGGAACATCGCACTTGGCTGGTCGAGTTTCTGGTGCAGGCTGCCAAAAAGCCGCTGACATCCCTCACACCCATTTGCGCCTGTCTCGAAGCGGCACTGGCAGTTCGAGAGAACAAGATAGACCAGGCACTGACACTGCTCAAGACAGGCGTGGACTGGATACCGGATTGGATCAACCCGGAAGAGATCCGTCTGCGGCGGGCGACACGGGAGACACGTTTGACAAAACTGTTCCGGGCGGTGGCCGGATTCTGGGCTGACATCGAACAGGCACGCAAAGATAAACATGAATTGCAGGATCTGTTCGATCAGGCCGAACGGCATGGCCATCATTGGGCACTCATGGAGAGCGCGACACTCATGGCTGCCCTGGACCCGACCGTGATTGTTGTTGCAAATCTGGCTACTGGTGCACAGCGGAAATTCGGAACCCTCCTTCAGACCGCAAGGGGTTTGCCCTGGTAGGTCCAACGGAACGGTTTCGACATCGCCTTGTTAAAATACGCGATGAACGACGTGATTTTTTC
>JADFYM010000427.1 GCA_015233035.1 Magnetococcales bacterium | reverse complement strand
AGGGAGTATAGCTCAGACAGGGATCAAGGGGGGAAAGCAAAGTAACCCATCGGCCAGCGAGACGATAGGAGTAGATGGAGGAGCCAGAGTTAAACCACAGCTACGGCGCAGCCGTTCAGTCCAACGCCGAGTTGTTCTGCTCAGTCACGGTATCCCGGAAGAGGCCTTCCCAGACCTGCTGGCAGATCGTCGGGAGGAATTTCTCCGCAAGCGGATGGAGTACATGATACAGTTGGAAAAGGATGTGATGAGACAGGAAAAGGTGGTCCTGCCAACCGGGGAAGAAGTCTGAACAACGATGCGATTTTCCTTCAAAAAAGCCGCCCCAAGGGGCGGCTTTTCCTGGCCACAAACCCACCCAGCACCGATCAGGCGGCACCCGTCATCAGCAGGCGAAACCCCACGTTGCTGTACTGACTGTCCGGCAGCAGTCTGAACCGATAGGCGGCACGAATACCGGTCTCCACATCGTTCCAACTGCCACCCCGCACAACCCGGGCGGACCCTTCTGCCGGACCCTTCGGGTCGGTCGAGGGCGATTCAGCATAATATTTTTCCGAATACCAATCCTGACACCATTCGTGCAGATTGCCCAGCATATCGTACAGCCCCCAGCCATTGGGCTTCAACTGTCCGACCGGACGCGCCCCTTTCAGACTGTCGTCTGGATGTTTGCACCAGGCATACAGCCCGATCTCCTCGGGACCGTCACCCCAATAGCGATTGGTATTCGTCCCGGCCCGGGCCGCATACTCCCACTCGGCCTCGGTGGGCAGACGATAGGCCGAGGTGCCCTCTTTGCTGTTCAACGCCTGAATAAAGGCCTGGGCATCCTGCCAACTGACCTTTTCCACCGGCAAGGTCCGCCCCTTGGCGGCACTCGGGTTGTTCCCCATCACCGCCACCCATTGCTGTTGCGTGACCGCATATTTGCCAAGGTAAAAAGGCTTTTGGATCGTTACCACATGTTGCGGAAGTTCCCCCTCTCCTGCGGCACTGTCAAAATGAACATCCGCCCCCATCATGAACGATCCTGCGGGGATCGGTACCAACTCCATGCCTATGCTGTTGGTATACGGTTTGGGGGTACTGCCCACAATCTTGGGACTGCCTACTGGAGATTTTGCTCTCACTGCCTTCCTCCTCATCTCTTCCCATCAATGGATGATATTGATTTGCATTTTTTTGCCTGCGGCGGCTGTGGTCGCCTGTGCGATACACACATCCCGTGCTCGCACAGTCTAGCAGACGGAACTACACGCTGTAAAAGAAAAATGCCACGGCAGGCGGTCAGGCTTCCCCCATGGGATTGACCAATACCCCCAGGTCATCCTCTTCGCCGTCCATCACCCGGACCCGCCCCTCTTCCAGACGGAGCCGTCCCTGGGCAAACCAGCGCACCGCCAAGGGATAAATGCGGTGTTCCTGGCGCAAAATGCGGGCCGCCAGGGTGTCAGGGGTGTCATCGGCCAGGACCGGGACCACCGCCTGGATGACAATCGGGCCGGAATCCACCTCCGGCACCACAAAATGGACGGTGGCACCGGAAAAACGCACCCCGGCCTCAATGGCCTGCCGCTGGACATGAATGCCGGGAAACGCCGGCAACAGGGCCGGATGAATATTGAGCAGGCGACCAGCATAATATTGCACAAAATCAGAGGTCAACACCCGCATGAAACCCGCGAGGCAGACCAGTTCCGCCCCGGCCTCCTCCAACGCCCGGGCCACCATTTGGTCGAAAGAGGCACGCAAGGAAAACAGGCGATGATCGATGACACGGGTGGGAATCTGATATTTTTTGGCCCGTTCCAGACCAAAGGCATCCGACCGGTTGCTGATGACCAGGACAATCTGCCCCGGAATCAACCCGGTGGCACACCCATCCATCAGGGCTTGCAGATTGCTGCCGCCCCCCGAAATCAATACGGCGATGCGCAACGGTGGTCGGAGTGGTGCAACAGGCATGGTTTATCTCTCCCTGGTTGACAAAAAGGTCAGCAGCCCGGCAAGCCATCCTGAGTTCCGGCCTGCCACACTCTGCCCATCATCTGGCATGATGCCAGACGACGCAAGGGCAACAGAATGGGAGTGAGGCCTTGACCCGCCTCGCTCAACAGTGAGAAAATCAGACCATGATTATCGTTTTGCTCCACTCAAAGATATAACTGCCCCCGGAAAACAGAGTGGTCAGCGCGGTCAGCCAGATCAATGGATC
>JADFYM010000426.1 GCA_015233035.1 Magnetococcales bacterium | reverse complement strand
CGTTGTCACTCATGACTGGATCTCCTTGACAGGGTTGATTTCAGTCATGAGTTTCATTAATTATTGCAAAAAGTCAACCCTTTCTGACACTTCCCGGCACCCCTTGAAAAAGTGTCCGGTAGTGAATGGAGGATAAGCAACAGAAAAAGTCATATGTTGGAAGGGTTGTTTCCAAGGAAGATAGCTATTTGTTCGTACAGAGTTCAGACTTGTGTCAGGATGTTTATGCCTTTTTTAGACACTCTGATTTAGAAACATGGCAAGATATAAGTTATAATGATGATGTGTCATTCAATCTTGGCTTTACATATAAAGGGGCAATTGCAATTGAAGTGCGGCGTTTATTTGCAAATAAATGACATATAAAGTTTTTTCGATTAAATTTGTGTCGGCATAGAAAATTGGCTGGCGGTCATCGAGGATGCTGTTGGGATGGGTGAGACACCAACGGCGCGATTTTCCCCTTTTACAGCGCGTGGTTCACTCTGGTAGGCTGTCCTACGTTCGGTGCCATACGTCGCAAGGAGCGTTGCCATGACGAAATCGCAGTTGGTTACCCTGATCGCTCAGCAGCTCAAACTGACTCGGAAGGACGCAGATGCCGCCGTCGACACCATATTCGACTCCATTGCCAGTTCGTTGGAGGCTGGCCGCCGGGTTGAACTGCGGGGTTTTGGCTGCTTTGGCCTCAAAGAGCGACGTGAGCGTGCTGGCCGCAACCCCAAGACGGGGGAGAGCGTGGCGGTGGAGGCCAAAAGGGTGATGTATTTCAAGACGGGGAAGGCATTGAAAGAACGGGTGGACAACGGGGCGATGTAGCCTCACCCCATTTTCACCCACTACTCCACCAAGCCGAAAAATCAGCTTTATTTTCCACCCGTCATCCCCCACTGCCGCCTTTGCTCCGTCCACAGCACCGGGAACGGCCTGGACAACTCCCGCCATGTCAGCACGTCCGGATGGCGGCCATCCAGGATGGCCAACACAATGTCTGGAGCCAGAAGGGTGAGCCGCAAAACCTTAGCCGCGTATGACTTGTCGATGTTTTCCTGTTCGGCAATGGCCTGGATGGAGGGTGCCTTGCCGCTCTCCAACAGGCGCAACCAGTGGTGGGCCTTCGCCACGAGCCGTGCCAGCGTGTCATCCCTCGGTGCAAGGCCCAATTTCCTAGCCTAAGAAAAGACAGCATTCTTTTTGGAAGCACTTGTTTGCGTCGAGGCTATACCGTGGCACGGAGAGTTCGACACCCCCACACCCCATCGTCCCTTTACCAAAACCAGCACCTGCCGACGCCCATGCACATCCGGCAGAGTGCTGGAATGTTTCAACTATCCGGAACAGGCTACAACAAGTTCCAACAGTTTCAAGACGAGATTAAACAGTCCGAAAACTACGACGACATGCACAACAGGGGACGAACCCAACTTCCTTTTTTGTTTAGACATTTTGGCCTCCTTTCTCCCCCCCATGGGTAGAAGCCTCCGCCGCACTTGACTTTAGGTTCCATTTGACAGCACAATAAAAAGACCCAACCGACGATCGCCATATTGTCCTAAAGCCCCATGCGGACGAAAGACAGCATGTTGGTTGATAGGCCGTTCCTGTTAGCGCAGGAACGGCCGCCCTCTGCCGCGTTTTTGGCTCGTAAATCACACCGAACCGTCCGGCAGAACCAGTATTTGAGCAGATCCAGTCATGGCATGTCAATCAAAAAAATTATGTGTTTTCAGTGTCTTGCATATAATACTCACCATATGCTGTCTTGCACAAATATTGGCAGGTTGGACTGAACGGCTCCGCCGTAGCTGTGGTGTGACTCCGGCTTCCTTTTTCCCTCCCATCGTTCCACTGGCCGAAGGGGTTCACCTGCCCCCTCAATCCCCTTTCTGCGCTGCTGGCTGATGGGTGCCTTTAGTTTCCCCTTTCCATCTCCGTCTGCGCTATACTCCTTTCCCAATCGGTCGGCATATCGTCGGCCACACCGTAGGTCGATACATCCTCGGCCTACCACACACCAAAGGAGTTTGTTATGAACGAAACGAATACACCTGGCCCAACCAATACGAACAAAGCCCGCCCAACTGGCACAAGAGCCTACTGGACAGAAGTGAAAATCAGTGACCCGTCCACAAGGACATGATACGCTGCCTGCTCACGTTAATTTTTCTCGGAGGGCTGGCCATGGGACAAGGTCTTGAGTCTGCGATCTCTCTTTTTCTGC
>JADFYM010000425.1 GCA_015233035.1 Magnetococcales bacterium | reverse complement strand
GGGAGTATAGCTCAGACAGGGATCAAGGGGGGAAAGCAAAGTAACCCATCGGCCAGCGAGACGATAGGAGTAGATGGAGGAGCCAGAGTTAAACCACAGCTACGGCGCAGCCGTTCAGTCCAACCCATGTTCGGACAGGCCAAAAATCTATGGGGTTGGAAAGAAACATGGCAGCAGTCCAGGCAGGTTCTTCACCGATGGGTGCATATCCTCTTTGCTGCCTATGCACTTCTACAACTCTTGACCATCTTGGGTGGAGAGCAGGTCAGACAGCTTGCCAATCTCACTCCTTGGCGCGTCAACCGCACCGTTACTGCCGGTTTGGTACGAACTGGTCTCCAAAAATATTTCTCCCATATCCGCCACCGTGACCCGCTTGAGTGCGGCGTGCAGGCCCGTGGCATCTGTGATAATATCGCGTACCCTCGTCAGGCCAATCTTGAAGTTTTCCCGTTGTTGCAAGGCAGGCTGGGTGGCGGTGCAGAGCACCACCGTGCAACCGTACCGTTCCACCAGTTCCCGCAACGCCGCGAGACAGGGTTTTAATAGTGTTACCGGCAGGGCTTGTGCCTCATCCAGTACGATGACCGAACGGGCGATGCGGTGCAGTTTGCGACATCGACCGGGTCGATGGGCAAACAGGGTCTCAAAAAACTGTACATTGGTGGTGACGATGATCGGCGCGTCCCAGTTTTCTGCCGCGAGGCGCGTATCCATGACCTGGGGATCTGCGGGGTCCAGGTTGGCATGGTGTTCCAGCACGATGCCTTCACCCAGCGCGTCGAACATCTCCCGATAGACGCGGGCATTTTGTTCGATGATACTGGTAAAAGGAATGGCGCAGATGACCCGCCGCAAATCGTGTCGTGCTGCGTGTTCCAGGGCAAAGGCCAAGGAAGAGAGGGTCTTGCCGCCCCCGGTCGGGACGTTGAGCGAGAAAAATCCCGGCGGCAACCCGGTTGCCTGACGACAATCCCGCAACACCTCCTGGCGGCGGCGTTGCACCGCCGTTTCGACCGCAGGAAATTTTGCCTCCAGACAGGTGCGCAGATGATCGGCAAGCCGCGCCATGGCAGGGAATTGTTTTTCTCGGCAGGCAGATTGGTCGGGGTTCATGAAGGCTTCGGTCGCCAAAAAATCGGCATCTGTCAGACAGGAAAACACCATGCGCACGAAAAAGGCACAGGCAAAACCTTTTACTGGCAATGGGATGTGCGGCGGCAAGCCATCGGCTGACAACAGTGCCTTGGGTGCCCGCTCTTGCCAAGATTCGACCTGTTTGTGCAAACGCACCTTCAACACAGCGTCGCCGATACCATTCCAATCGGGCAAACCGGCATGATGTCCGGCAATCGCGAAAGCCAGCAGAGTGCCCCATCCACGAACCGTTCCTGCGGCATGTTGCGCGCCGGCGGTGGAATGATCCACCCGCCCCCGTTGCTCCAGGGCATGGGCATCCACATCCGTCAGCAGATAGTGCTGAAAGGCACTGGAACATTTGCCCAGGTCGTGCCAGTACCCCAATAATTTGCCACACTCTCGAGCGAAAGTGACCAGATCGGCGTTAGTTATCGGAACCATCTCTTCGGCAAATCGGGCGGATCGACTCGCCACCCATTCCAGGTGGTTTTTTTCACCCGAAAAAAGAGGTTCCCTCAGCATGGATTCCTTGTGGATATGGGCGTAAACAGCATCATTCATTTAAGTTGCTCTCAAAATATAACAACAATGGACACACCCACCGGCGGGGGTGACAGCAAGAGTTTGACGTGTACGGGAATCAACCAGTATCCTTCCGTGCCGTGAGTTGCCGAACATCACGGCACGGAAAATACTGATGAGCACGGCGGGCAGTCTAAACCACTCCAGAGGAGAATGCAAATATCAGATAGTGTTTGTCGGATAACAACCGGGGTATATTGGCGTACATTGAAAGGCAATACACAAGCTGGATCATACCGATAGCGAGATATTCATGGTCACGGGGCCAGTGTTCCAGGGCGCGAACCTCAAAAAACTGAATGGGCATGTCCTGGTGCCAACCGAAGTGCGGGGCATGTCTGGCGGATTGACGGCAGGTTGGATTTTTTTCAAGAGGCTACATGGCGTCTACACGAACGAATTAAGGCTTTTTGCGTCGCTTGCCGACGCAAAAACCTGGTTGGACTGAACGCGGGTGGGGTGGGAAACGGTCCGGGAACTCTTATATGGAATTTTCAGGTTGTTGGGGGTGCCAATGGA
>JADFYM010000424.1 GCA_015233035.1 Magnetococcales bacterium | reverse complement strand
GCTCAGGTTCCGGCTCAGGTTCCGGCTCGGGTTCGGGTTCGGGTTCCGGTTCGGGTGCGGGTTCCGGTTCGGGTTCCGGTTCGGGTGCGGGTGCGGGTGCGGGTGCGGGTGCGGGTTCCGGTTCCGGTTCCGGTTCGGGGACCGGCTCGGGTTCCGGCGCGGATTCTGCGCTGGCGACGGATGCGACTACAACCTCCGGCGCACGCTCCGGTTCTGCCAAGACCGCCGCAGCCGGTGCCTCTGCCAGCGGTGCAGCCGATTTGTTCCGCAATGCGGCTTCCGCGAACTCGAAGCCACTCAAATCGATAAAGCTTTCTTTTTCCTCAGAAAAATCATCGTCTCCCTCGGCATCGCGCGCCAGGGATTGCAAAATCTCCCGTTCCAGGCTGGCATCATTCTCAAACCCTTTGAGTGATGCCAGTTGCGCGGCCTCCGCCGGTTTGGCCGTCCCTTTTCCGGCACGACCACCGCCACCGCCCAACAATCCTTCGTCTTCGGCGTTCAGCAAATCTTCCAGAGAGGCGAGAATCTCTTCCATGGAGGGCCCTTCCCCCACCAGATCATCCCAATCATCCTCCCGCTCCCGGCCTCTCTTGTCGGCGAACGGATCTGTGCCGCCATCGAGAGCGAGATCGACCACCGCCCCGGTTGGGGATGCCGAAGGAGCGGATGCGGGTGACCATCTCCGTTCTCTTGTTCTCTTGTTGGCCATTTTTCTTCCTTCAACACCGCACCCACGAATCCAGGGAACGCAGCACGCCCCCCACCGCAGCAGGCGTTACCACCCCAGAAACATGCGTATGGAATCGACCAGGCTGCGGAAAAATCCGCCAGACGGCACGGCCACCGCCGCGACCACTGGCCGGGTGAGAATCTCCTTGCCGCCCAGTTTGGCCACCACATGCCCCACCTGCCCCCCCTCTGCCAACGGGGCAACCAATGGTTCGTCATACACCAGGCCAATCTCCAGACTGCTCCGCTCTTTGCGGGGCACCGTCACAAACAGGGCATCGGTGACCACCCCATCGACATGGTCCAACTGACCTTTCCAAACCCGCAAGTTGCGCACCACCGCATGGGCATCAAACAGACGCACGGTTTCAAACATGCGATTGCCATAGTGCAACAGGCGCAAGGCCTCCTCCTCCCGGATATGGCTGCTTTTGGCTCCCATGATCACGGCGGCCAGACGTTGCCCGTCCTTCTCGTTGGTGGCAATCAGGCAATAGCCCGCATCCTGGGTGTGGCCGGTCTTCAGACCCGTGATGGAGGAATCCCGCCACAGCAGACGATTGCGGTTGTACTGGCGTATCCCATTGAAAGAATACTGCTTTTCCTGTGAAAAATGGGCATACTGGGGAAAATCCCGCTTGATGGCCTGGGCCAGCAGAAACATGTCATGGGCTGTCGTCATGTGGTTCGGGCTGGGCAGGCCGGAGGCATTTTCAAAATGGGTCTTGCTCATGCCCAACTGTTTGGCCTTGCGGTTCATCAAGTCGGCAAAGGCCTCTTCCGAGCCGGCAATATGCTCCGCTACGACGACACAGGCGTCGTTGCCGCTTTGCACCGCAATGCCCAGAATGAGATCTTCCACCCGGACCAGATCACCCACCTTCACGAAAGTCTTGGAACCGCTCATGCGCCAAGCCTTTTCGCTCACCGGCAGCTTTTCCTCCAGCTTCATGTTGCCCGACGCCAGTGCCTCATACGCCAGATAGAGGGTCATCACCTTGGTGAGCGAGGCCGGATGCATCAGGGTCTGCTCCTCCTTGGCAACCAGAATGTTCCCCGAGTCAATGTCTCCCAGAACGGCGGCTGGCGCATCGACCTGGAACGGTCCTTTGTCCTGGTCCTCCTTGGCAGCCGTCTCGGCCACCTTGGCCGGTGCAGCCACCTTGGCCGGGTCAGCGGCCTTGGTCGTTTTCGTTGTTTTCGCCGGTTCGGCTGCGTCCACCAGGCAAACAGTGGCCAGCAGACAGATCAGCACCATCCATCCTATATATTTTTTTCTAGATAACACGGTATCCAACCTGAATTCGGTTCCCCGTCTACTCGGTGCCGATGGCACCGAAGGTCTTGTTTATAATCACCAGCACGGCTTGTAAATCGTGCGGCACACACGCCTCCCTTATTCCCTCACACGACGCGGCATGACAACGGGCAACCGCGCAACGGAGCGGGCATCCAAAGACAAATCCACGCTTCCTCTGGGGGGGCGGAGAACCGCCCCCCCAGACCCCCCCAC
>JADFYM010000423.1 GCA_015233035.1 Magnetococcales bacterium | reverse complement strand
GGGGTTCGGGGCAAAGCCCCGTGAGGCACCCCATTGGGGGCTTCGCCCCCAAACCCCCACCAGGAGGGGATAATCCCCTCCTGGACCTCCCTGCCCCCTGGATCCTACCCCCGCCGCTGTTCTGCCATCACCTTGGCATATTTCATAAAACTGTTAAAACAGCCGATACTGATATGGACCAGACCGGGAACGCCGTCCAGAAACCCCCGCCGCAGCAGATAAAATTTAACAAACCGCGCCAGGGGACTCAACACCAGATGGCGCAAACCGACGGGTTTGCCACGCGCCACCCACTGTTGGGCCAGCAGGGAAGTATAGCGGTTTTGTTTGGCCAGATAATGGTCCAGGGATTGGGCCGAGTCGTGCAGGATATCGCCTTGCAAGCGACCAATCGCCTCTGCCGTTTCCACCCGTTCGTGGATGGGATCGTTGCTCCAGCGGCCATGGTCACGATGAAAGAGACGCAAGCTGAGGTCGGGATACCCCTCGCCATGGCGCAGCCAGCGACCCATGAACCGGTTGCAACGCGGCATGACATAGGCATAAAAACGGGGTGCGGCCAGTTCCTGCACCAGACTGGCCCGCAAGGCCGGGCTGATCCGCTCGTCGGCATCCAGGCAGAGCACCCAGGCATGGCTGGCCTGCTCCACGGCAAACTGTTTTTGGGGACCATAGCCCAGCCAGAGATGCGTCACGACCCTGGCCCCGCCAGCACGGGCGATGGACTGCGTGGCATCCCGACTGCCCGAATCGACGACCAGAATTTCATCGACAAAATCCAGGCTGGCCAGACACTCGGGCAACACCGCAGCGGCATCACAGGTGATCAAGACGGCAGAGAGGGGGGGATGAACCATGACAAAAATGCTTCCCATGGGGGAGAAAATCGCACAATGCACAGCAAGCCGGGGACTATATGCAAAGCCGCAAGGTCAATGCGTTTTTTATGGGATTTCCTTGACACCAACCCCGGCCCATTGTGCCGCAACCAACAACTTTGCATCGAGAGACAATAACCGTGCGTTTATGCGGTACGTGATGGCCAGATGCAAGGCATCTGGTCCACGCAACGGAACGGGCGCACCCATGACCCAGAGTGCGGCTTGGTCAAAGTCGATGCCATCCACGGGTATCATGCGTATCAGCCCGGTTTTGACCAGTTGGTCCAGGAGGTCGAACACCTTGCGCGCCTCTTTTCTGGGCATTTCTTTCATTCTTGCCTGACGGGCCAATACAGACGCCAATTCAGTACAAACCCACTGGCTGATGAGGGTGGTTCCGGCAGGCAGAGCAGTCAAGCCATCTCCACCCGGTTGCTTTCCGAGTCCGGCATCAAAAAGGGAACGATGACAGAGGTGTCAAGGTAGTGGTCCATTACAGCCGCTCTTCATCGCGCATATCCAACAAAACTTTGCTGACCGCCTGCCCGGAAACGTGCAGAGTGGATCGGAACTGTTCCAGGCTGGGCAGCGATGCGGGCAACTGTGGTGCCGTCAGGACCGCGACGAGTCTGCCATGGCGCGTCACCTGAACCTCCTCACCACCCTGTCCAATATGGAGGAAAAATGCGCCTTGGCCTTGCGTACATTCACTGTAATCATGGTGGCTCCACCGCTCGTTCAACGCTCTTTCAAGGACTCGGCAATGGTCTTGGTGATGGGTTTGGTCAAGTATTTCAAGACCGTGTTGGTGCCAGTCTTGATCTCCACGGTGGCAGTCATGCCGGGTTGGATCTCGATCCGCTCGGAATTCTTGCCGCGAAAGTTGTGGGCCTTGGTTTTTACCTGTACCCGGTAGGCAGCCTGTTCGCCGGGGAGTCTGGTTTCCTCATTGAGGGTATCAGCACTGATATAAATAACCTCACCACTCAGGGCACCATAAATGGTATAATCGTAGGCGTCCAGCTTGACGGAGGCTGACAGGCCAGGTTTTATGAAGGCAATATCGCCGGGTTTGACCTTGGCCTCCACGATCAAATCGTCATCCACCGGGACAATCTGCATGATTTCCTCGCCGGAACGGGCGACACCACCCCGGGTGGTAATACGCACGTTGCGTACCACGCCATCCATGGGCGAGGTGATCACGGTGTGCTCCAGTTGATCCCGGCGTTGGGCCAGGATCTGCATCACGCCGTCCAGATCTTCCTGGTTTTTGGCCAATTCCGTTTGAGTATCCTGGAGGTATTTATTGCGCCGGTTGGTGATCTGCGCCTGGATCTCTACCGATTGCCGTTGCAGTTTCAGCACCTCGGCCTTGCTCACATCGCC
>JADFYM010000422.1 GCA_015233035.1 Magnetococcales bacterium | reverse complement strand
AAGGGCCTTATTCTCCTCAAGCAGTCGGGAGATAGTTATCGTATCTTGGTTCATGGGGAAATCTTGAACCATAACTGGGTTTCCATGTCAACCCCTCGCGATCGGGACGCCTACCTGGGCAGTTACGTTTTAATTCCAGATGATTCTTGACCCGCAGCCGCACCACCGCCGGATTGACCGGTTTGGTGATATAATCCACCGCGCCCGCCTCCAGACCAATCGTCTCCTCCCGTTCGCCGCCCATGGCGGTGACAAAAATGACGGGAATGGCGCGCAGATCGGGATTGGACTTGAGCCGGGTACACACCTCGCGGCCATCCATGTTCGGCATCATGACATCCAGCAGGATCAAGTCTGGCCGTTGGGCCGCCGCCACCTGCAAGGCCTCCCCACCATGGGTCGCAAACAAAATCTCATAATCCTCTTGCAGGATTTCGTGCAAAATTTCAATATTGACCGGTTCATCGTCGACCAGCAAAATCAGGGGCTGTGGGGGGTGGCAGGGCATGGCGGGCGGTCTCCGGGATCGCTCAAGGTTTCTGTTCATTGGCCAATAATTGCTCGACCACCCGCACGGCTTCGTCATAGCGCAGTTGTCCCATGACGGTGGCCAGTTGCTCGGCCTCGGCCACCCGGCCCGCCGCCCGCAACCCAGGCAGCACCGTGGTCAACCGCTTGCCTGCCCGCATGTTTTTTTCCAGCAAAAGGGTACGCAACGCCAGCAGATCCGCCCTGTCCAATGGCTCGGTCTGTGCGCCAGGGGCGTGCTCGGCAACCGGCTCCAGGGATCGCTCCACCTCGGCAAACAGGGTGGCCAGGTTGGCCAGCAGCCTCTCCAGCGCGGCCTGAAAGACCGCCAGGAGTGCGGTGGTTGCAGCGGGCGGCGCAGTGGCCAGACTGTGCTCCAGTTGACCCGCCACTGCCTGTACCTCCTCTGCGCCCAGATTGCCCGCCACGCCCTTGATGGCATGGGCCAATTGGGCCGCTTCCCGGAGGGCATGGTTGTGCCATAACGCATGCAGCCGTACTGCGGTATCCTGATGATCATGCTGGAATTTTTTTAATAATCCCAGATAGATCTCTGCGTTATGGTTGATCCGGTTCAGCCCGGTTGTCACATTCAATCCAGGCAATTGTCCCGGACGCAGGTTGGTCAACCAGCGCGCTGTTGGGGGTTTGGTCGCCTCGGTTGGTGCCCTTTCCTCGACTGTTTCTCCTGCCGCCGGTGCCACCCAGGCCTGGCGGGGAATCAGTCGCTCCAACGTGTCAAACAGATGGGCCACATCAATCGGTTTGGTCACATAATCCGCCATGCCCAGTGCCACACAGGCCTCAATGTCCTGTTTCATGGCATTGGCCGACATGGCAATGATGGGGGTGGTGAGGGTGGGGCAATGCGCCAGAATGGCCTGGGTCGCCGCATGACCATCCAGGATCGGCATCTGAATATCCATCAGGATGGCATCATACGGGGTGTGCCGGTTGGCCAAGACCCTGTCCACGGCCAGGGCCCCATTGCCCACCACCTCCACCTGAATATGGGCCTCTTGCAGGATCTCCCTGGCCACCTGCTGGTTGATCTCGTTATCCTCCGCCACCAGAATGCGCACCCCGCGAAACCGGGTGGTATCCGGGGGCGGTGGTATCGGCTGGGTGCTGCCTGGGTGGGTGGCAGGATCGCCGGTCAATATGCCCCGAATGGCGGTCGCCAGGTGCGCGGGGGTGACGGGTTTGGTCAAAAAACCATCGACATGCCGCTGTCCCACCCTCTCCACCATTTCGCCCTGGTCATGGGCAGAGATCATGATACAGGCCACTGGTGGGGTGATGGCGGGATGGCGATGGAGCAGTTCAATGGTGGCCAGTCCATCCAACTCCGGCATGAGCCAGTCGATGCACAGCACCACATAGGGATCCTGTTGGTGGCTGGCCTGTTCCAGGAGTGCCAAGGCCTCCCGGCCAGAGGAGACACCGTCCACCCGGAAGGACATTTCCTCCAGATAGTTGCAAAAAACGGCCAGGGCCATGGCATTGTCGTCCACCACCAACGCCCGCTTGCCCTTGCAGTCCACCATCGGGGGCTGGGGTGTTGCTGCCAGCGTGCTGTCTTTCTGGAACTGGGCCGTAAAATAAAATATCGCGCCCTGGTCCGGTTGGCTGTCCACCCACGGTAAATTTGTTCTCGGCCAGGGAAGCTACGAAACGGTAGCGCGACAGGTGTTTTGCGTCATACGGAGGTAGTCAAATACCAACCGCACACTCATAGTCAGTTGCCGCATCTTCTGAGCTAC
>JADFYM010000421.1 GCA_015233035.1 Magnetococcales bacterium | reverse complement strand
GAAAAAATCACGTCGTTCATCGCGTATTTTAACAAGGCGATGTCGAAACCGTTCCGTTGGACCTACCAGGGCAAACCCCTTGCGGTCTGAAGGAGGGTTCCGAATTTCCGCTGTGCACCACTACCAGAATTTTGCGCAGAACCGCAACAAAAATACCTGGGATCGACAGGATCGGCAGGTCGATGCCGGAGTTGGTCAACGTCCATTGTCCCAACCCGCATAACAGGCTACATTCTACGCACAAAGCCCATTTTGTTACCGTTTGCCCAGGCAGCCTTCATGCATCAGGTGAGTCTCATGTCACACCCTTTTTTGCCCCAACTTATAAAAGGCTGGTTGCCACCGGATCTGTTTTTTCAACAGTTCGGCACCCCCGACTCCCCCCGCCTGCATGATGCATTGCGTTGCACCAGTTCGTTGACCCGTTATTTGGAGCGACAGACCCAACAAACGGTGCGGGTGCGGCTGGCAGGTCAATCGCCGATTGTGGATGCCGCAGGGGATGCGATTCTTTGGACGGGGCAGCAAAATTTACCCGCCGCCGATGCCATTCTCGTCCGCGATGCCTGGTTGTTGCTGGCAGACCAGGCCTGGATCTTTGCCCATTCCCAGGTGACGGTGGATCATCTCGCGGCCGAGGCCAGGGCGGCGATTGAACGGGGTGAAGAGCCGCTGGGTTCACTCTTTCTGGAGCGGGAAGGCCAGGTGGAACGAACCGATCTGGAACTGGCCTTGGCCGAAGTGCCCGCATTGGCCTCTCATCTGGGACATGCAACGGGGCAGCGATACTGGTGCCGTCGTTCTTTGTTTCGAGTCAACCAGTCCATTCGTGCCCGTATTTTTGAAATCTTTTTGCCTGTTTTATTCGCATGAGCCACTGGGTGGACCGTCTCCCTTCCGCATCCCTGCGGGAATTTCTGCGCCTGATGCGGGTGGATCGTCCCATTGGCACCTGGCTGGTCTTGTGGCCCGCCTTGTGGTCCCTGTGGGCCGCCGCCAAACCGGCTCTGCCAGCGGGAGAACTGGTCTGTATCATCACCCTCGGCTCGTTTTTGATGCGCTCCGCCGGGTGTGTGATCAATGATTTGGCCGACCGCAATTTTGACCCACTGGTGGCCCGGACGCGGGAACGTCCCCTGGCCGCTCGACGCATCTCCGTGCGGGCGGCCAAAGGTTTGTTGCTCGGCTTGTTGGCCGTCTCGTTGCTGTTGGCGTTGCAGTTGAATCTGCTGGCCTTGCAATTGTCGGCGGTGGGTGCTTTGCTGGCCGCCACCTATCCGTTCACCAAGCGGTTTATCACGTGGCCACAATTTTATTTGGGGGCGGCCTTTGGCTGGGGGGTGATGGTGGCCTGGGGCGCGGCGGCGGAAAATCTGCCGGGAGAGGCCTGGCTGCTTTTTATCGCCACCCTCACCTGGACCGCCGGTTATGATACGGTGTATGCCCTGATGGATATCGAAGATGATCTGCGCATCGGCGTCAAATCGACCGCCATCCTCTTTGGGCGGTTTGCGCTGCCGATTGTGGCGATGCTCTATCTGCTGACTTTGCTGCTCCTGGCGGTGGTGGGCTGGCGGATGGGTTTTAATCTCGTTTTTTATGCGGTATTGTGGGGGGCTGGCGGTCAGATGGTGTGGCAGATGGTCCTGGTGCGCAACGGCCATTATCTGCGCGCCTTTCTCAGCAATAAATGGCTGGGCGCGTGGATTTGGCTGGGGGTGGTGCTGGGCTGAAGCCACAAAGTGGGCGATCCCAGCATGGATCCGTGACGGGATGGGGCATTGTGACTATCATAAAAATCTTTCTCGTGTGAACTGGGTCGATAGAATCGGAGGTTTTTATGAGCACCATACCTGTTATTGTCGCATCGTCCGCTGCGGATGCCGCCAAACGCACCCATGACTGGGGATCTTCATTGGGAGGAGGGGCTGCGGGTGGTCCGATGCTGGTGGATACCGCCCAGTTGCGGGCCAACCTTTCCGGTCTCTCGAACCAGATAGCCGATCTTTTGCAGGATATTCATCCAGCAGGAGGGTTTGCCTTGCAAGAGGTGAAAGTTCAAGTGGAGATTTCCGCCGAGGGAGGGGTTGCCCTGGTGGGCAACAGCACAGCCGGTACGCAAGGAGGCATCACCCTGACCTACGTGCGCAGACCCTTGCAAAATGATTAAAAAAAAAGGGTGGGGGGGTCTGGGGGGGGCGGTTCTCCGCCCCCCCAGCAAGAGGCCGCACAAGGGGCCGAACAAGGAGTGCAACCCGGCATGAACCAAACCGTCTTACTGATCAAAACCTCCT
>JADFYM010000420.1 GCA_015233035.1 Magnetococcales bacterium | reverse complement strand
CCGCCGGACAATAGACCCACCATGCCTAAAAAAACGCAATCCGATGTTCCTGGATGACCCCCAGGAAAGAACGGGGAGTAGCTTATCAGAAAAGGCAATTTGTCCGATTTTCGCTGAACCAGCACATTTCCTCCACAGTCGCGCCATAATCGCGGCCATGCCGCCATGGAACGGACCCTGGAAAAATCGAGTGTCCCTGTTTATGTGCGCCACCCCATGACCCACAATCGTTGCGGGGGCGTTGCGTCGCCAGGGGGTGGACATGGTCCATGTCTTGGCGCAAATTGCAGATGAAATCACAGTCATTCCCGCGCAAGCGGGAATCCGGTGTTTGCCGGATCCAACAGCCAAAAGGATGATCAAAGCCGTATTGCCACAGGAGAAACTTTTCATGTCCCGGAATCGAGTCGTCCAGCAACGGCATGTCCAGCGGCCATTTATTCAGCCGTCATCTGTTCGACAGAAAGCGTTTGTTCTCTACACGGAGGGCAAGCTGGCCCAGGCACTGACCGCTGCCAAACAGGCCATGGCAGCATCCAAAAATGATATCCATCTGCTCAATCTGGCAGCGATATGCCATAAAGGACTGGGAGATGCAGAACAGGCCATCTCCTGTTGGCAGCAGGCCCTGCGCATCCAGCCTGACTATGTCGAGGCCTACTCCAACCTCGGTACGCTCTCGCAGGATTTGCACCGTTTTGAAGAGGCCGAGGCCTCTTATCGGCAGGCCCTGCACATCAGACCAGAGTATGCCGATGCCCACTACAATCTGGGCGTGTTACTGAAAGAGTTAAAACGTTTTGAGGAAGCCGAGACCGCTTACCGGTGTGCCCTGCGCATCAAACCGGACCACGCCAGGGCATACAACAATTTAGGCAGTATTCTTAAAGAGATGGGACGTTTTGAAGAAGCCGAAACGGCTTATCGGCAGGCACTGCATATCCAGTCCGACTATGTCGATGCCTACTCCAACCTCGGTACGCTTTTGCAGGATTTGCACCGTTTTGCAGAGGCCGAGGCCTCTTATCGGCAGGCCCTGCACCTCAGACCAGAGTATGCCGATGCCCACTACAATCTGGGCATGTTACTGAAGGAGTTGAAACGTTTTGAGGAAGCAGAGACCGCTTACCGGTGTGCCCTGCACGTCAAGCCGGACCATATCGAAGCCCACTCCAATCTGGGCAATCTTCTGAACAAGTTGAAACGCTTCGAGGAAGCCGAGGCCTCTTATCGGCAGGCTCTGCGCGTCAATCCCAGTCATGCCGAGACCCACTACCATCTGGGCAATCTCCTGCAAAGGCTGAAACGCTTTGCGGAGGCCGAGGCGTCTTACCGGCAGGCACTGCGCCTCCAGCCGGACCATGCCGAGGCCCACAGCAACCTGGGTGTTCTCCTGCAAGAGCTGCAACGTTTGGCGGAGGCCGAGGTGTCTTACCGACATGCCCTGCGCGTCAGGCCGGACTATGCCGATGCCCATTACAATCTGGGCAATCTCCTGCAAGATCTGAAACGCTTCGAGGAAGCCGAGGCGTCTTACCGGCAGGCTCTGCGCGTCAAGCCGGACTCTGCCGAAGCCCACTCCAATCTGGGCACTCTCCTGGCAGAACGGGGCAATGCAGGGGAGGCTTTTCAGATAACGCGCCGTCTGGTGGCCTTGGATTCCAACAATGTCGAGCATTGGCAGTTGTGGGCTGCCCGTTTTCGACAAGCCTCCTTGACCATGGCCATCACAACCGTGGACCAGGCATTATGGGAAGAAATCGCCCACGCACTCTCCTTGTCGACGCTTTATGTGCGCAATCTGCTGCGTCCGGCCTATCTGGCCATGGAACGGCATGAGATCTTTGCGGCCATCCTCGAGCAGGTGTGTGCCGACGACTGGCATGACCACCTGGACTACCCAGCCATGGCGACCATTTTGTCCGGCCTGCCCCTCCTGACCAGACTTATGTCTGCCGGTCATATCTTGAATCCCGTCGAAGAAAAACTGTTCACCCGACTCCGATCAGCCATGCTGGAGGTGGCGGGAGAATGGCACACGGCAGAGCAACCCGACAAGACGACTCCTGACTCTTTTTCCATCGCCCTGGCCCAACTTTGCTTCAATAATGACTATGTGTTTTCTGAAAGCAGTGCGGAAAAGAAGACCCTTGAGTCGTTACACCATGCTGTCACCCAGGCAATAGCACAGGGAGAACCTTTTCCTGTTCGACAAATTATCGTTCTGGCGGCTTATCGTCCTTTGTATCGCCTACCCTGGGCAACCCGGTTGATGGAACACACCTGGCCGGAACCTGTGCGTCT
>JADFYM010000041.1 GCA_015233035.1 Magnetococcales bacterium | reverse complement strand
CGTCCATTGGCACCCCCAACAACCTGAAAATTCCATATAAGAGTTCCCGGACCGTTTCCCACCCCACCCGCGTTCAGTCCAACCAGGTTTTTGCGTCGGCAAGCGACGCAAAAAGCCTTAATTCGTTCGAGCACTGCGTTTGATGGTTCCATCACCAAAATACATCACCTGTTTCCAAAGACGGGGGAGAGTGTGGCGGTGGAGGCCAAGAGGGTGATGTATTTCAAGGCGGGGAAGGGACTGCGGAAGCGGGTGGACAACGGGGCGATGTAGCCTCACCCCATTTTCACCCACTACTCCACCAGTCCGAAAAATCAGCATTATTTTCCAACTGTCATCCCCCACTGCTTTCTCTGCTCCGTCCACAGCACCGGAAACGGCCTGGACAGCTCCCGCCATGTCAGCACGTCCGGTTGGCGGCCATCCAGGATGGCCCGCACAATGTCTGGGGCAAGCAGAGTCAACCGAAGAACCTTGGCCGCGTATGACTTGTCGATATTTTCCTGCTCGGCAATGGCCTGGATGGAGGGTGCCTTGCCAGTTTCCAACAGTCGCAACCAGTGGTGGGCTTTTGCCACAAGCCGTGCCAGCGTGTCATCCCTCGGCGCAGGGGGTGCCATTTCCATCCCGTCCGGCGCGATGATGAGCTTGCGTCCACCCCGCCGCCGCCATACCACGGGAATGCTCACCACTATCGTGTTTCCGTCCGCACTCATTTCCGCCTTCATGCCGTCACCTCCTTGCCAATGTCCACCAATTCGTGGGCCAGTAAACTCAACCCTCCTGAGCGCAAATGAACCTGCACCCCGTCCTTCGCCATATCCACCCGGCCAATGAGAAGCTGCACCAGTCTCTGTTGCTCAACGGGGAAGAGTTCCTCCCAAACCGGATCCAGCCGCCGCAGTGCCTCGCCCACGTCCCGTTCGGAGACTTCGCCATCGGCCTGCCAGGTATTGACGATGATTTCCGGGGTGCGTAGCATTGTCCGCATCTGCTTGATGACAATCGCCTCGACCTCTCCGGCGGCCACCGTCTTCGTGGGGCAGGCGTCTGCGCCATTTTTGTCGGCGGACTGGCAGGTGTAATACCGGTAGGTGCGGCCGCCTTTGCTGGAAAAGGTTGGCTTCATGGCTCGATCGCAGTGGCGGCACCGGATGATGCCTCGCAACGGTGCGGGGGTTTGCACCTGGGTGGATGCGGAGCGTGGTTCCCGGGTGTTGGTGGCCAGGATGGCATGCACCTTATCCCAAAGCTCCCGGCCGATGATGCCCTGGTGCTCACCGGCGTAGATCTCGCCGTGGTAGGCGATTTCGCCGACATAGACGTGATGGCCGAGGATGCGGTAGATGGCTCCCTTGTCGAACGGTCGGCCATTTTTGCCAACCGCACCCGACTCGGCCAGTTCCCGGATGAGCTGGGTGGCAGAGCCGATTTCCACGAAGCGGCGGAAGATGGTGCGCACCGTCTCGGCCTCGGCGGAGTGGATCACCAGTTTGCGCTCCTGGACGGTGTATCCGAGTGGCGGGTGGCCGCCCATCCACATGCCTTTCTTTTTGGATGCGGCGAACTTGTCACGGATCCGCTCGGCCGAGATTTCGCGTTCGAACTGCGCGAATGACAAAAGTATGTTAAGAGTCAGTCTTCCCATAGACGTTGTGGTATTAAACGCCTGTGTCACCGATGCGAAGGTGACATTCCGCTTATCAAACGCCTCCACCAGTTTAGAAAAATCCATCAGGGAGCGGGTGAGCCTGTCGATCTTGTAAACCACGACCACGTTGACTTTGCCAGCATCGATGTCTTTCAGCAGCCGTTTCAAGCCGGGCCGTTCCAGGTTGCCGCCAGAGAAACCACCATCGTCATACCGGTCTGGTACCAGGAACCACCCTTCCGACTTCTGGCTGGCGATGTAGGCCTCGCAGCTTTCGCGCTGCGCGTCGAGGGTGTTGAATTCCATCTCCAACCCTTCCTCGGTCGATTTGCGCGTGTAGATGGCGCAGCGTGTTTTTTGTACAACTGGTTGTTTTGTCATTGTAAAGTTCCTTGTCTCTTGATGCCCCAAAAAATCAAGCCGTTCCACCTCGTACCGGTGATAAAGTTGGCCACCGCCGACAAACTCCCGAACCGCCGCCCCTGATACTCGAACCCCTCATCCAGCACCATGCACCAGTGGTCCACCCCCTTCCAACTCCGCATGAGCCGGGTGCCAGGCAACAACCGCTCCCCCGCCACCTGACGTTTCTCCTTCGGCGCATCCTTTTCGGTGGCCAGCCGTTCCATCCTCTTTTCCGTTTGCGCCGACAACCCACCCATGGCCAACTCCTGGATCCGGTAGGCCAGTCGACTCACCAGAAACGCCCGATTGTGCGGGGGCGGCTCCGTCTCGTTGTACTTCTGCCACAACGCCTTCAACTGGGACGTCGACATATCCGGCAAGGCCGCCACCTGCTTTATCACTCCAATCTTCATTGCCTTTCTCCTTTGGTTGTTTTTCGACCATAAGGCCATTGGTTGGGCAAGTTATCCAGTGGAATTTTCTCCGTTTTTTGCTTTTCTCGCAGGCGTCGGATGCCGGTGGCAAGGATGCTGCCGACCTCGGTGAGGCGTTCGTCGTCGGACATTTGGGTGGGGTGGGGCCAGACAGTGGCGGGTGTCATGATCAATCGGTCCTGGGCTGCAGGAAAAACTCTGCCATTTCTGTCGCCGGAACACCGGCTGCGTCAGCCATGGCCCGCATGCGATTGAGGCGGGGAATCCTGGTTTTGTAGATGTAATGGCGTTGGATCGTGGGCAGAGGAATGCCCGCCCGTTGGGCAAACTGCGCACGTGCCTTGCCAGACAAGGCATTAAAATAATCTTTCAGACTGAACATGATTATTCCCCCTCACGGTGAATTATTGGCATGCTGTTTTTATATCACAGCGATTGATTCTCGGTCAATCAAAAGATCATCTTAATGGTGAATTTTATAACACGGTAAAAATGAATGATTTTTTATGAAGGTGCCGACTCACAGATGACATCCAGATCGTTCGTGACCGACTCCAACCCATCGATGATCTCCTCCAGGATCAGCGTCAGCCCTGTTTCGCACTCACTAAGAAGGGGGCTGGAACGGCGCACAAAGGCCAGCTTGGCGCGCAGGGACTGGAGTCCCTCCGTGGTCTGGGCGAGCGTCGGAATATTGATACCCATCTTCTCTACCGGCAAACGATCTCTTGTCATGTCCCTTCCTTTATGGCAATGTGGAATACGCATGTCGGCGATGATAATGTGGACTCCACATCACCGTCAAGACGAAAAAGCGGATTCCACATTTTTTTTGGAGGACAGCATGGTACGCCAGAAATTTCCAAGCGATGACGATCGGTACACGGTCTCCTTCCCTGCGGGCATGAAGGAGTTGATCAAAGAGGCGGCCAAGCGCAACAACCGCACCATGAACGCGGAGATAGTTGCCCGTCTGGCGGGGAGTTTCGATCCGGTGGCGGTACCCGAAGCCGTAGAAATGAGCAGGTTGCTCGATATTGCTTTTTTCCGCGCCAATCCTGTGTCTGTTTGTTTCAGGCACGCTGTTGTGGATGGCAACGTTGGAAAATATGCATCGGGGAGTCTGCAGTCGAGCATTTTCGAGTTCTGGCAGGAAAAGCTCGTGGATATGGATATTACCGATGAGGGAGAGATTGAGTTGGGGGAGATGGGGTTGGAGATTTTTGCGGATGTGCGCCTGACCTCGGACGGAACCAACTGGATCCTTGAACGATTAGAAATTGTATCCGTTGGCCAAGTGTCTGGCGACATCATCATGGATGAAGAGAAAAGCATCTTCCAGGTCAAGGCACAGGCGGAAGATGCGTTCTTTGCCGCTGTTCGGGATCATATTAATGATTTTAAAGAAAATTTTCACAATGGGAATGTGGAAATCACCAACAGCCACATGCTGGATTGGCCCAGGGAACTCTTGAAGAGCCTGGGCCCTCCATTGCATGTGGACTATCTTTCTCCCCGTCCGTTGCCGAAGGGTGGTCTGTTTGGGAAATAGGCGTTTTTAAAGTTCCCTGCCCAACCACACCACCCGACCGAGCACCTGAAACTCCACGCTGCTGTTGATGTCCACCACAAACGGTGGGTATTCCGCCGCGTTGTCGCTGATGACCTGCACCAGACTGCCAGGCAGTCGTTGCAGTCGCTTGACGTGGAGCATGTCGTCGTAGCGCAACACATAGATCCGGCCGTTCTTGATCTCTGTGTCCTCCCGGTTGACAAGGATCACCGCCCCATTTGGAATGGTGGGCTCCATGGATTGACCCTTGACGCGAATGATTCCCAGGTGGGATTGGTGAAATCCCCGTTCGGTGATCCAATCGTATCGGAAAAACAGCTCTTTCGACTTTTCCTCACTTTCCACCAAACTGCCATGGCCTGCGCTGGCCTCGACATCAAACACCGGTACGGTGACGACGTCGATCTCCTCGAATCCCTCCCTCTTGCCATGGGTGTGGTCCATCCAGCCATGCGGCAATTCTGCCGCCACCTCAATCCTCCTGGCCATTTTTGGGCCGATTGGCTTCTCCGCCGTGTAGGCATGGAAGAGGGATGGGCTCATCTCGATGGCATCGCCCATGGCCTTTTTCACCCCGCCCCACCGTTCTTCCAGAAGGTATAGCAAATTTTCTTTTCGGATGGTGTAGACGTCCAGCATGTCGTTCTCCGTAGATGGTTGGTTGGTAAATCCTGACTTTCGCCATGTTACCACAGTTCACCATATTGGTGAAAGGAAAATTTTCAAGACGGTTGACACGGCGGTTGCGGGTTTGATATAGATTGATTCACCAACAGGGTGAAGCGCGAGCAACCTGTTTAATGGATGCAAGGATACCCGCCAGGGAGAAGGAGAGCGGATCAAGCACGACTCCCCCCGGTCTCTCCCTGCATCCGGGGAACGAGATGACCACCCAATCCGCACGTCCAGGGATGCATGCCCCGAAGAGCCTGATCTCCTGGCCTGACGTGCGGTTTCACCAGGAATTCTTCTGTGCGGAGGGGAAGGATAGAAAAAGATGAACATGATTTCAATTGAAAACATTGTGGTCGGCAAGCGACTGCGGCAGGTCCGTCGGGAAGCGGTGGATCTGTTGGCTGGGAGTATCGGAGAGGTTGGCCTGATGAACCCCATTGTTGTGAGCCCAATATTGGATGCGGGAGGAGAGGAGACTGGCCTGTTTCGCCTGATTGCTGGGAACCATCGTCTGGAGGCGTACAAGCAAATGGGTAAGACGGAGATCCCTGCCACCATTGGCACTGGTTCAGAATTGGACCAACGGCTGGCCGAGATCGATGAAAATCTGTGTCGGGCAGAGCTGACCCATCTGGAAAGGGCCGAGCATTTGGCCGAGCGCAAGTCTTTGTATGAGACAGTGCACCCGGAAACCCGCAATGGAGGCGCACCGGGCATGGCTGGTGGTGGGAAGAATCGAAGAACGACGGAAATTTCGTCCTTCGCTCAGGATACGGCAACCAAGATAAGGAAAACGGAACGCTGCGTTCAGCAGGCAGTCCGCCGCGCTAACAACATCAGTCAGGAGATCCGGGACTCCATCCGCGACGTGGCGAGCATCGCCGACAACACCCTGGAACTGGACGCACTTGCCAGTCTGGAAGAGTCGGAGCAGAAAGCGGCGGTCCAGGCGGTTCTGGATGGCAAAGTTCGCAGCATTCGTGAGGTCGTCCGGCAAAAGGAGGAAGCAGCCCGTCCACAAGAGACCACCCCAAATCAGCCATCTGAGGAACAGGACGACGCGACAGATACCAGCGACACACCCGTTTCGAGCGGTGCAGTGGATTGGAAACGGCTGGCCAAAGATGCTTCTGGCGAGGTGTTGGCGCAGAAGGAGCGCATCAGAACCCTGAACAAGGAGCGCACCACCCTCAAGGCACGCATCAAGGAATTGGAGTCCAGTTCATCCGAGCCAGTACCGCCCCCTGCCAGTCTCATGGCCGAGTTGGAGGAATGGAAAAGTCGCGCACTGGAAGCAGAGGAACGGTGTATCTACCTCGGCCACCAGTTGGACGAAATCAATGCGGATCCCGTCCGGCAGAGCAGCCGAGGGGCGGCGTTGAAGGCCATGTTGGACGAGTTGGAGAACAATCTGTCGACCGATCCCGGAGCTTTCCAAATGGAGATCCTGGATACGTTCGAGAGCCGTTTTTCTGACTTGGTGTTTCTGATCAAGAGCATCAAGCGTCGGTAGAATCAGCAAGCAAACAACCAATGATAGAGAGGAGATAAGATGAACCAACCCATCACGTTTAACCAATTGCGACAGATGCCCCTGGGTGATGTCGCGGCCCTGCCCGCCAGTGAGCTGGCCCGTCTCCAGCGGGAGGTGACCGAGTCCATGAACCAGACCAAACTGGTCAGTGACCTGCTCGACGGGGTGCTCGTTCGCCGCTTTGGCGACCGGGCCGCCAGCATCCGGCAGGAGACCGGGAAAGACTTTGGCCTGATCCGTTTTCAGGATGGCGAGGTGGATATCGCCATGGACTTGCCCAAACGCCCCTCCTGGGACCAGGGCAAGCTGGCCGGGATTGTTCAGACCATTCGGAACGCCGGTGACGACCCCGCCCAATACGTGGAGACCACCTTCGACGTTTCCGAGCGGAAATACACCGCTTGGCCGGACAACATTCGTCGGGTTTTCGAACCGGCCCGCACCGTGAAGGCTGGCAAGCCCTCGTTCAAGCTCACCCTGCGCGAACAGGAGGTGGTGTGATGAGCGGCCTCCCCATCATTACCGCCGACCAACGCATGGCGGAATGGCGCGGTATCAAGGCGTGTATTTTCGGAAAATCGGGCACTGGAAAGACCTCCCAGCTCTGGAGTCTGGACCCGGCAACCACCCTGTTTTTTGACCTGGAGGCGGGTGACTTGGCTGTAGAGGGGTGGCCCGGCGATACCATCCGTCCTCGTACCTGGGACGAGTGCCGGGACTTCGCAGTGTTCATCGGCGGTCCCAACCCATCCCTGCGCAACGACCAATATTTCAGCTCCGCCCACTACGCCGCTGTCTGTGCGCAGTTTGGCGATCCAGGGGTGCTGAACAAATACACAACCATTTTCATCGATTCGTTGACCGTGGCCGGGCGACTCTGTTTCCACTGGTGCCGGGGGCAACCGCAAGCCTTCAGCGAAAAAAGCGGCAAGCCCGACTTGCGCGGGGCCTACGGTCTGCATGGTCAGGAGATGATCGCCTGGTTGACCCACATCCAGCACACCAGGGGCAAGAACATCATCTTCGTCGGCATCCTGGATGAAAAGATGGACGATTTCAACAAGCGGTTTTTTGCGCCGCAAATTGAGGGGGCCAAAACTGGTCTGGAACTGCCCGGCATCGTGGATGAGGTGATCACCCTTGCTGAATTGAAGGCCGAGGATGGCAACATGTATCGCATGTTCGTTTGTCAGACCCTCAACCCCTGGGGCTACCCCGCCAAAGACCGGTCCGGTCGTTTGGCCATGGTGGAGGAAGCCCATTTGGGTCGTCTGATGGCCAAAATCAGCGGTCCGGTGCGCCCCATCCAGGAGCGTCTTGAATACGGCCAACCGGTTCCCGCCGAGGCCAACACCACAACCAACTAACGACAACACATAGGAGATTTTACCATGTCTGCATGGCAAGACTACAATGACGCTGACGCACAGAACAACTTTGATACTATTCCGAAGGGAACGATTGCGCCGGTGCGCATGACGATCAAGCCTGGCGGCCTTGACGATTACAGTAGGGGTTGGACCGGGGGCTATGCCACCGGGGCCAAAGAGAGCGATGCGGTCTACCTCAACTGCGAGTTTGTGGTGACCCAGGGCGAATATGCCAAGCGCAAAATTTGGAGCCTGATTGGTCTCTACAGTCCCAAGGGCGCGGATTGGGCCAACATGGGGCGGGCTTTCATCCGTGGCATTCTCAATTCTGCGCATGGCCTGTCGGACAAGGACACCACCCCTCGTGCCATGGAGGCCCGCCGCATTCGTGGGTTTGCCGATCTGGATGGCATCGAGTTTTTGGCCAAGATTGATGTGGAGAAGGATCAAAATGATCAGCCCAAGAATGTCATCAAGTTTGCTGTCACCCCGGACCACAAAGAGTATTGCGCCTTTCAGTCTGGTGCCGCTCCAGTGGCTTCGGCTGGGTTCCAGCCCAATGCAGGGTTTCAATCTCCTGCTTCGGTCCGGTCTCCTGGTGGGTTTCAGTCCCAGCAGCAGGCACCGGTTGCCAATGGCTACCAACCCCAGCAGCAGGTACCAGCCACCAACGGGTTTCAAGCGCAGCAACAGGCACCCGCCACCAACGGTTTCCAACCCCAGCAGCAGGCACCTGCCACCAACGGTTTCCAACCCCAACAACAGGCACCCGCCACCAACGGTTTCCAACCCCAACAGCAGGCACCTGCCCAGGCGCAGAACGGTGGTGGCACTTTCGCCCGCCCGACGTGGGCGCAGTAATCAGGGAGACAGGGGATGATTCTCAGGCCCAGGCAACAGGTTTTTGTGGATCGGTCAGTGGAGGCCCTCCACGAGCACGGCAACACGCTGGCGGTAGCCCCGACAGGGGCAGGCAAGACCATCATGCTGTCCGCCGTGGTGGGTCGGATGCTGGCTGGTGGCGATGGCAAGGCCTGCGTCTTGGCCCATCGGGATGAGTTGACTCGGCAGAACGTGACCAAATTCTGCCGGGTCAATCCCGGTCTCTCCACCTCCATCGTGGATGCCGAGTCCAAGTCGTGGCGGGGGCGGACAACGTTTGCCATGGTGCCCACCCTGGCGCGGCAGAGCAATCTGGACAACATGCCGTCGCTGGATCTGCTGGTGATCGACGAAGCTCACCATGCAGCCGCAGCGGGCTATCGTCGCATCATCGATACCGCCAGGGAGCGCAATCCGCAGTGCCGCCTCTACGGGGTGACTGCCACCCCCATGAGGGGCGACAAAAAGGCTCTGCGCCCCATTTTTTCCAACGTGGCCGATCAGGTGCGGTTGGGGGAACTGGTTGCCTCCGGCCATTTGGTCAAGCCTCGCACTTTCGTCATCGACGTCGGCACGGGCGAGGCATTGAGCCAAGTCAGACGTACCGCCGACGATTTTGATATGGCCGAAGTCGACCGGATCATGAACAAAGCCCCGGTCACCGAGGCGGTCATAAAGCACTGTAAAGAGCAGTCCGGGCACCGCCAGACCGTGGTGTTCTGCTCCACCGTGGACCATGCCCGCAACGTCACCGATGCCTTCAACGCCTCGGGGGAGAGTGCGGTGCTGGTCCATGGCGAGTTGCCCGACGGCGAACGGCGGGCGGTGTTGCGGCGGTTTGAAAAGGGCGATGCCCGTCTGGTGGTCAATGTGGCCGTGCTGACAGAGGGATGGGATCATCCACCGACCTCCTGCGTCGTGTTGCTGCGGCCCAGTTCGTACAAGTCCACCCTCATCCAGATGGTGGGCCGGGGGCTACGCACCGTAGACCCCAGTGAACATCCAGGGGTCATCAAGACAGACTGCATCGTCCTGGATTTTGGCATATCCACTCTGCTGCACGGCTCCCTGGAGCAGGATGTGGATCTGGGTGGCTGCACCGGTACCGGGGAGGCTCCCACCAAAGAGTGCCCGGAATGCGAGGCCACCGTCCCCTTGGCCGTGCGGGAATGCCCTCTCTGTGGGCATGTCTGGGAACGGATGGAAGACGAGGATGGGGGGCCGGAAGCCATCAGCGATTTCATCATGACGGAGGTCGACCTGTTGGCCCGCTCCAGTTTTCTCTGGGTGGATCTCTTCGGGGATGACGCGGCCCTGTTGGCCAATGGTTTCACCGCCTGGAGCGGGATCTTTTTCCTCAACGGTCGCTGGCACGCAGTGGGCGGGGCGACTGGTTCTCCCATTCGTCTTCTCTCGATTGGCGAACGCATCGTCTGCCTAGCGGCCTCCGACGATTGGCTCAATGACCACGAGACCGCCGACTCGGCTCACAAAACCAAACGCTGGGTGCATGAGGCACCCACCGAAAGGCAGTTGCAATATCTCCCGGCGGAATACCGCCACGACCACAACCTGACCCGCTATCAGGCATCGGCCTTGTTGACCTTTCGGTTCAACCGACGGGCCATCCAGGAACTGGTGTTCAAGGCTGATCAGCAGCATCTGGCAGAGGTGGCGTGATGCCCATTCCGGTATGGACACGCCAGAGCACCACCTGGCACGACCCCAAGCGCGGTTTTTTTTCTTTGCCACCGGGTGTGAGGGGGCGTCGGGTTGCCTTGGATGAACTGCCAGAGCGGGAGAAAGACATTTTTAGCAAGATTCTGCGCCGGTCCCCGGATCTGCATTTGATCCATCTGGCCGGGCACGTGTGTGCTTTATCAAAGGAAAAACTATGGGGAGTGACATCCATGACAGATGCAACAGAACTCGAACGGGCGGCCATGGCCGCCACCTTGGCCCCCCTGGGTGAATATGTCGGCAGTATCGGCATGCACCGACCCCTGGCGGATTACAGCAAGCAGGAGGTGCTGACCCTGGTGGAGGTGATCATCACCGCCTATCAGCACTATTTCAACACGCACGACGACATTCCGTTCTAAAGGTGAAAAATGGGTATTGAGCACTTAAGAGCTTCCCTTCTTGCAAAAATAACAATGGAAAACCAGGAGAAAACGGCCATGTATTGTCGTGATTGTAAACATTGTCGCATTGAAAGACGGGCTTGCAAAGAATGCAATGCGCTGACAAATGAGCGTAATTTTATGTGTACCTTGCCATTATATGGGACGAATTTGGTAACCGGACTCCCAAATGAGATGCTGTGCGCGATAGTTCGCTTCTCTAATCCTGGTGAGGATTGTGAAAGGTTTGAAAGAAATGATGTTCCCTTCTTTCATCGTTCAAACACATCTGCCCGTTTGTTGATGGTCATGAAAAATGAAGGAATTGAGACGGTTGATCAATTGTGCGCATTTTCACAGCGTGATTTGATGAAGTTACCCAACTTTGGGATAACTTCTTTGAGAGAAGTCGAAACAAAACTGGCAGCACTAGGCCTGAAATTGCGCCAAGAAACCACTTGATTCAGAGAGTTGACCATGATCGACCTCAACGATCCAGTTCTGAAAGCGTGTGTGACATGACGGCGTACTACAACGAAAACAACCCGGCCATGGCCGCATGGCTGAGAGCATTGATCCAGCGTGGACTGGTTGCGGCCGGGGATGTGGATGAGAGGAGTATCGAGGATGTCTTGCCCGAAGAGCTGGGGGGATACGACCAGCACCATTTTTTCGCCGGCATTGGGGGGTGGTCCTACGCTCTCCGACTGGCCGGATGGCCGGATGACAGGCCGGTCTGGACCGGGTCATGTCCCTGTCAACCTTTCAGCCAGGCGGGCAGGCGACTTGGGTTTGCTGACCAGCGGCACCTGTGGCCTGCTTGGCACTGGCTCATCCAGCAGTGCCGCCCTGCAACGGTTTTTGGCGAGCAGGTTGGCCGGGTTGGCGGGGCTCAGTGGCTCGATCTTGTATTCAGCGATTTGGAAGCCCTGGATTACGCCTGCGGGGCGACGGTGCTGCCAGCTTGCAGCGTCGGGGCACCGCACCTCCGGCAGCGCATTTTCTGGTTGGCCAACGCCGACAGCGAGGGATTATCGCTCGGATCGCAGCCGGAAATCCTCGTCGGAGCTGTACGGGACGAAGGGCCAGCCACTGGCACGGGTGGTGTTATACGCAATCCCTGGCTGGGATGCGACTGGATCCGCCTCACAGACGGCACCGTTCGGCCTGTTGAACCCGGAACACACCCGCTGGCTCATGGGGTTCCCGCCCGGGTGGTCAAATTGTGCGGATACGGGAACGCTCTTGTGCCGCAAGTCGCGGCGGAATTCGTCAAGGCAGTGATGGAGCACAGATGACCATGATCGACCTCAACCACAAAACCTCCTTTGCTGAAATCGTCACCGGGCTGATCGACACCGCCCTGGTGGCCGAGGAAGCGGCCAATCCGCCCAGGGAATACCTGGGAGGATCCCGTTTGGGCGTTGCCTGCGAGCGGGCATTGCAGTTCGAGTACGCCGGTGCGCCCCGTGATACGGACCGAGGGTTCGGTGGCAAGACCCTGCGCATCTTTGCCGCCGGGCATCTCTTTGAGGCATTGGCCATCCGGTGGTTGCTGGCCGCCGGGTTCAACCTGGTTACCCAGAAACGGGACGGCGGGCAGTTCGGCTTTTCGGTGGCCAAGGGGCGCATCCGGGGGCATGTAGACGGCATTATCACCGGCGGTCCCCTGGATGTACCCATGCGCTACCCGGCCTTGTGGGAGTGCAAATCGCTCAACAACAAGTCATGGAACGACACCGTCAAGCGGGGTGTGGGCATCTCCAAGCCGGTCTATGCGGCCCAGATTGCCACCTATCAGGCCTACATGGAGCCAACCGCCCCCGGCATTTCGGCCAACCCGGCCATGTTCGTCGCCATCAACAAGGACACCGCCGAGTTGCATTTTGAACTCGTGCCATTCGATGCGGCCCTGGCCCAGCGCATGACCGACCGGGCGGTGCGAGTCCTCCAGGCCACCGAGGCGCATGACCTGCTGCCCCGCATCACCCGCGACCCCAGTCATTTCGAATGCCGGTTTTGCGACTGGCAGGATCGCTGTTGGAGACTGGGACAATGATGGATTTCAACCAGCCCGGCTCTCCGGCCAATGCGGGTCTGTCTCCAGAGGCACGACACAATGTCGAACGCCTGAAGGAGTGCATGCGGGGTCGCATGGAGTCTGTGTTGAGTTACCTGCTGCCCGCCGGGAAAGTCCGCAGTGGCAAGTTTTATGTCGGCGATGTGCAGGGCAATCCCGGCGACAGCATGGTAGTGGAACTGACCGGACCCAAGGCAGGGATGTGGTATGACCACGCCACGGGCCAGGGGAGCGACATCATTAATCTTTGGGCGGCGGTACGCCATTTGGATACCCGGCGCGATTTTCCGAAAATACTGGACGAGATTGCCTCTTGGCTGGGGGAGGCAACTTCCCCAGTGCGCTCCCAACCTGCGGCGAAGCCAGATCGGCACTCCCCGCTTGGCACACATAAGGATCACGGGTTTTGTCCCCAACGATCGACTGCTGGCAGCAATCCAGGGGCATGTGCCGCTCCTCTTCCCGGACAGCAGACGCTCGACAAGACCGCACAAACCACCCCCAAGCACACCCCAGGAGGGATATGGGCGGCTTGTGCGCCTGCACCGGCGGATCATGCCTATCTGCAACGGAAGGTCGTTCAGGCGTTCGGTTTACGTCTCTACCGGGGGCCGCTGGTCATTGCTGGGATGGCGTGCAACGGCGCATTGGTTGTTCCCCTGGTGGATGCCACCGGCAAACTGGTGACCCTGCAATTTATCTCCCCAGGAGGTGATAAACGGTTTCTCCCCGGTTGCCCCAAAAAAGGTGCATTCCACGTTATCGGCAGCTTGACGGAAATTATCGTCATTGCCGAGGGCTTCGCGACAGCGGCAAGTGTCCACCAAGCGACAGGCTACCAGACGATCGTCGCTGTCGATGCCGGTAACCTGCAGCCAGTCGACGAGACTGTCCGGGAACAGCACCCGCATCACACCATCGTCATCGCCGCAGACGACGACATACACATCGTCGGCAACCCTGGACGGAGCAAGGCCGAGGAAGCGGCGCGTTCCATCGGTGGCTTCTTGGCCCTGCCAGATTTCGGTTCCAACCGACCGGACGGTGTGACTGACTTCAACGACTTGGCGCAACTGCATGGACAAGGCGCAGTGAAAAAATGCATCGGTGGCGCGCAGCGCGTACCGGTCTCTACGGCAAACGATAACGATTGGCCAGAGATCACACATTCTACCGTGAGTGACACATCAGAGCCGTTCCCGATCGATACCTTGCCGACCGTCCTGCGAGACGCCGCCATGGAGATTGCCAGATTCACAAAAACTGACGTGGCTTCTGCCGCCGTCGTTGGCTTGTCCGTCGCAGCGACCGCAATCGGGAAAGGGGCCAGAGTCGAGGAGAAATCCGGTCTGCTCCACAACCCAGCCATGTTTTTCATCGCATCGTTGGACAGCGGGGAACGCAAGACTCCCGTGTTTCAAAACATGACATACCCGCTTGAGCAATGGGCAAAGGCGCAGGAAGAGCATCACGTGCGGGAGGTGGCCAGGGCCCAGGCGGAGAATGCCGTGATTGATGGTTTGTTGGGGTCCATGAAGCGGCAGGCACTCAAGGCGAGCAATGGAGAGCGCGAGATATTGGTGAGCCGTATGGCCGAGGAGGCGAGCAAACGCAAAGAGATTCCGGCATCCCCCAGACTGTTTACCTCTGATGTCACCGAGGAGAAGCTGTTTCAAAAGCTGCACGCGCATGGGGGTGAATTCGCCGTTATGTCAGGTGAGGGGCGGCAGGTGATCGATGCGATTTTGGGCCGGTACTCCGGTGGCAATCGGACCGGCGACGGCATCTACTTGGCTGGCATCAGTGGCGACACAATTTGCCGAGACAGGGTTGGAAACGAAAAATCAGGCCCAGAAGATTTGGCTATCATCCAGCCGTGCCTGAACGTTTGCATCATGGTCCAACCAGATAAGTTCATGGAACTACTTCGGAACCCTGTTCTGACAGAATCTGGCCTTGTCGCCAGGATCCTGCCTGTGAGCCCCGCCTCCATGGTTGGGAGCAGATTTGAGGAACCGGACGAGCAGGGACTCAACGAATATGCCATGGAAGGCTACAACCGCACCATAGGGAGATTTTTGAACGCAAAAAGGCTGATTGACCCCATGACCGGGGGGAGGAAAGTCCATCTTGCGGTATTGGGAGCCGGTGCAAAGGAGGCGCGTCGGCAATGGCATAACATCATTGAGCGTGAGATGGGCGTCGGGCACGAGCTTGAAAAATGTAGAGATATTGCGGCCAAGTCGGTAACGCAGACGGTGAAAATTGCGCTTGTCCTGCACCTGTTGGAAAACCCTGACTATCTGCTGACGGAGCGTTCAGAAATTTCCCTGGCGACATGGAAGGGTGCCCAACGGCTTATAGAGATGTTTCTGGCGACAGCCATCCGATTCCGGGAGTCAGCGCAGACTGTCGCCTGCGAGCTGGCGTCAGATCGCATCGTGGAATGGCTTCAAATAACGGGCCGCCAAACGGTGTCAAACAGGGAAGTGTTGCGCGTAGGCCCGCGCCCACGAATGAAAAACATTAACGAAGTCAATGAAATATTCGACGAGTTGCAAGACCGTGGTGTTGTCAGGAAGGATCCATCCAGGAATGGATGGCTGGTGAATCCGGGTCTGTTCAAGGGGGTTATCGCCACTGTCGCCGTGTCGCCAATATAAAAATAAAATTTAATATTTTTTTATGTTGTATAGGAGACGTGGCGACAGTGGCTGACAGTGGCGACAGGTGTGGCGATTGATGCACTGATTTAAGAGAGGGAGGCAACATGGCAGCGGGACAGTTCCGGTTCAGGACAGCGGACGGTATCAACGCAGAAGAGGCAGTTTCCTCTCCTGGCAGGGTTTTTCCCGAACCAAAGAGTGCAGCGGAGTTTTATGCCTCATACGGTTTCTGGCCGTGGCAGACCCCATGGTTGGATGCGCACCCGGGGAGGAAGGGGTTGGTGCCAGAGTTTCGCAACGGACAGTTTTGGCACTGGTGTCCGGGATGTGGTCGGTGGGGGTGTTTTGGAACAGGGGTAGATCTGCGACAGGGACACCTCGGCCAGTGGTATTGCGATCAGCACCGGCCAGATGTGGCCGGAAAGGAGGTAGAGCAGACGAATTGATGACATGGGCAGATGTCATCAAGGTGGTATCGGGTGCTCGTATTGTTGGCAGTGGAAGAAGATCCTCGGCCACGGACATCGCCCCATTCGTCGTGGGCATTTGGGGAAAGGCATGAATACAGATCAAATCAACGGAACGGGTGGCGACGTCTACTTTCCAGGCACTCGCCGCCACCCTGACCACATCAACCAACAGGAGGAAGAAATGGCTGTGGCAACTTTGCCCCACAAGGGCACCCCAGGGGAAGGGGCAATCCTCACCCTGGATTTGGGCAGCAAGATGGGCTGGGCACTGTACCAGGCAGACGGCACCATCACCAGCGGCACCGTGGAGTTCAAACCGGGCCGGTTCGAGGGGGGTGGCATGGCCTTCGTCCGGTTCAAGCATTGGCTGGACGAGGTGTGCCGCTTCACGGGCTCCATTGAGGCAATTTGGTTTGAAGAGGTACGCGCCCATGCAGGTGTGACAGCCGCTCATGTCTACGGAGGGTTTTTGGCCCATTTAACCGCATGGGCCGAGCAGCAGGAGATTCCGTACCGGGGTGTGCCGGTCGGCACCATCAAAAAACACGCGACCGGCAAGGGCAATGCCTCCAAGGCAGAGGTGATCGAGGCCATGTTGCGGAAGGGTCACCGTCCCGCCGATGACAATGCCGCCGATGCACTGGCCATTCTGCATTGGGTGTTGGACGAAGAGGTGACGCCATGATCGGCGGACCCACCCAACCCCGTTCATCCTTGGGCAGAGTCCAGGGGGTCACCATCAACGCCGAGGCCACCAAGGTGTTTGGTTGGAACAGCCACGGCATTCTGGTCGTAGCGGAAAATGACACGCGCCTCACCTGGGTAGAGCAGGAACTGGTGCGACAGCTTGGGGAGAAACTTTATGGGCGCGGACGAAGGGAGAGACGCCATGGACAAACAAGGTAATGCCAAATGGACCGCAAAAATGGTGGCTGCCCAGATGGAAGAGGCAGTCAGAACCCTGCGGGCGTTGCGCATCAGCGGATTGAAACCCAGGGGTTACGTCAGCAGTTGGCCGGATGTGGTGCTTGACCCCAATGAGGCATTTGGACGGGAGGATGGCGAATTTCGTGCGAGCCCTCCAACACCGGAGGCCATCACCAAAATGGACGAGGCTCTGCAGTGGTTGTGCTGGTTGGAACCGGATTTGGCACGGTTGGTTTGGATGCATGCCGAGGGTGTGCCGCGCAAGACGATCTGCGCCAAGGTGGGGATGAGTCGGGCCAAGGCATGGCGGTCGTGGGCAGCTGCGTTGATGACTATTGCGTCGGCGATCAATGTCGGGCAAACACTCAGATCGGATGGAAACGTGGAGGATGTTTTCCTCCGGGAGTACCGGCGGACAGGCAATGCCAGCGCGGCGTACAAACTGGCGTTCCAATGCGATGGTTTGACGAGCGATGCCATTCAAGCCAGAGCACGGAGATTGATGAGGAAACATCAGAGCGACGGTCAATTATCGCGAAACTCATCGCAAACCGTCGCAGAACGACGGTTTGCGTCTGCGGAACCGTCGCGAAACGACGGTCACCTGTAGCTCATGTTATTGATCTTGATACAGGGGAAAACTCTTTTGTTGCAACAGCCTGTTGCAACAACTTTCTGTGAAGCATATTTGACAGAATCTGCTATGATTCTCACTATGGTTGGAGAAGTACGCGCACGGTGACCGCACCTGTCGATGTCCCACACCAAAAAACCCGCCCAGGGCAACCTGAGGCGGGTTTTGCCCTTTTGGAGTCCGCCAAATTATCCGAAGAAAAAGGCGCAGGCATCTTTTTGCCGGACATGTTGGGTCAAACTTGCTATGATGCCCGCCACAGTCGGGGAGAGGGCGAGTATGTCATGCGACTAAATCGGAGACAGATATGCGGAACAAAATCTTGCAGATTATTCCGGCTGATGGATGGGTGGTTAGGGGACGGTTGGATCTGCGATGGCGAAATGTGGATCAACCTCACCCAGAACATCTCAGCGATAGTCATATCGTTACGCACGATCCGGTAGTCTGCTTCGCGCTGATGGAACATCCTGACGGAGATAATTTTGTCGAACCGATGGTATCTGCTGGAGATACGGTTGAACCTCTTTATAAAATGCATCCCGACCTTAACACCGACATACTGCGAGATGACAGAACAGGGTGGGTGCAAGAACCGTGCGAGTGTACGACATGTGAGCCGCGTCCTGAAAACTTTGTCCGTCCAGTTCCTGACGACAAGGAATTTTTCTCGAGGAAGCATTTTTCTACTCGGGTTTTGTCCTGCCTGGAAAACGATGAAATTGACACAGTGCAGAAGATTTGCCAAATGACTGAAAGGGATGTGTGGCGCATACCCAATTTCGGAAGAAAGAGCGTGGACGAGTTGAAAAATGCTTTGAGTTACTACGGGTTGCAATTGAAGCTGGCAGAATAATCAATTACAATCTGAAGTGGACCGACGAGCGTGAGCACACGAATATCTCGTCTATCTGATCATCACCAAAACCCGCCCAGGGCAACCTGAGACGGGTTTTTTGTTGCCCGCAAACCATGGCCGCCAATGCGCGGCCATTTTTGTTGCCCTGCTGGCGCGGGGCATTGTTGTTGGAGGGAGAGATTCGCCGGACCTTCCAAGGTTTCCCGGTGATCGCTCTCGCGATCCCAGTTCCCTCCCTGGTGCGCCAACGCCGGGGAACCTTTGGGGGTAAAAATCCATGCAGACTGAACTCAAAACCGTAAAATTGTCCGAGGTTGTCTTCGACGAGGTGATCTACCCGAGGTCTGGACACGATCCCGTTCTGGTGCAGAGGTACGCTGAACATATCGATGAGATTGTGGCAGCCAGAAAATTCATTTCCGTCTCGGCAGATATGAAGCTCCTGGACGGGAAACACCGTTGGCTGGCCTATCGGAAGCGGTTTGACGGGGAAGACCGGGAGATCACGGTTCTGGTCTACCCGGTCACCGCACCACATGACCAACTGGCACTGGCCGCCAAGCTCAATAGCGACCATGGGTGGCAGTTGACCGACAGCGACAAAGAAGGGGTGGCCAAGTCGCTCTACGCCTACGGCATGAGCTACGACGCCATCGCCATGCACCTGTCGGTTGGCAAGGCCAAGGTCAGCTCCTGGTTGGCGCGGACGGTGAAGGACCAGAAAGAGAAGCGGGAAAAGAAGATTTTCAGTATGTGGATGGCCTGCCATACGCAGGGAGAGATCGCGCAGGCGGTAGATATGTCACAGCCAGCCATAACGAACATCACGCAGGATTTTATCAAAACGGTTCCAGAGAACCAAACTGATAAATCTCTTGCTGACCACGCGACTGACTTTGACCCACCCCTCTACAACGTCTGGAAGCGGCAGGAGAAGACACCGGGTTCGTCACACCCTGGCAATACCGACGCCTCATTCGTCGACAACCTGCTCTACCTCTACACGAAACCACTCGATGTGGTAGTGGATCCGTTCGCTGGTGGTGGCTCCACCATCGATATTTGCAAAAAGCGATTCCGTCGGTGCTGGGCCAGCGATCGCAAGCCGATCCCGGAACGGGAGCACCAGATTCGCCTGCACGACATGACCACCGGATTGCCTCCCCTTCCCAGGTGGCAGGATGTTGCACTGGTCTACCTGGATCCACCGTACTGGAAGCAGGCGGAGGAGAGGTACAGCAAAGCCCCGGAAGATTTTGCCAACATGCCGTTGGATCAATTCACCACAGAGCTGGCAAAGGTGATCAACAGTTTTGCCAAAAAGCTGCGGTCGGGTGCAGTGATCGCGCTTGTTTTGCAACCAACGCAATGGAATGCGCCGGAACGCCAGTACACCGACCATGTTGTCGATATGCTGAAAGCGGTGAAGTTGCCGGTCGACATGCGGATCCAGTGCCCGTATGAAAGCCAGCAGTGTACCGCCCAGATGGTGAACTGGGCCAAGGAAAACCGGAAAATTCTGGTCCTCTCCCGCGAACTGGTGGTGTGGAGGATTCCCTGATGTCTCAGGAAGAGCGATTTGGCACCCGTGACCGTACCTACTCGGCTTGGCATCGCCGCCATTCCACCCGTCGTTTCGTCGGTATCGAGGCTGCTCAATCCCTGGCCATGATTGATGTGGATGTCTCTCTCTACGTCGAATATGACGATGGCCTGAAGGAACCACTGGCCCTGATTGAAACCGCCATCGACCGGGGACAGGATTTCAAGGTGGCCACCGTCACCAAACGTTTGGCCATGCGGTGTTCACCGATTTTGCCAGCGTTCGTGGTGCTGTACACCCAGGCACCATGGTGCAATCCGGCCGATCCGGCATGGCCGGACATTTCGAGTTTCCGGGTGCGTCGCATCTGGCCAGAACCGATGACGTCATGGGAGGTCATTTCCCCTCATGAGTGGGCGATCCGCCTGTACCATCTGCGGCATGACGCTGCTGCCGCTCTCGACCAGAGTTGGTGGCAGAGCAACATTGGACACAGTGCAGCATGAACCGATCATTGTCTGCGGGGGGATGACGTCTGAGAAACCGCATTCTCCTCGAATAACGCGGTTCGGTGCGCGCCTGAATTTTTGCTTGACATGTTGGTGTGGAATTTGTGACTATGCGGGGAAAGCCACGCCGGGTTGCCCGCCCGGCATGGCAGCTGTTAGGATCTGGTTAGTAGATCAAGCATCGCAAGAACTACATCCAAGAGCCGTACCAGCAGCTCTAGGATGGCGTAAATGATGAGTTTCTGCATCATTGCGCACCTCCCTTCCGCGCGACCCCTTGTGGACAATCGCACTGCCGGTCACACGAGTAAGCAGTGCGATCGGGTGGGGCAGGGAAAAAAGCACCCCACGGAAATAAGCCTCCAGTAGGGTAGCAGAACAGGCCAGACAAAAAAAGCCCTCGACAGAAATGTTTGAGGGTTTTTTTGTGCGTATTTCTCATCACCCGCCCGGGGCAACTCGCGGCGGGTTTTGCATTTGGAGGACACACCCATGGGCATCGACCCGCATCAACTCCGTGACTTGGTCATTCGACCCACCTTGCAACGGCTCGACCTCTGGTCCGACGCCGCAGAGGAACTGGTCCTTGGCACCGCGATTCAGGAATCCGGCCTGCAATACCTGCAACAGATGGGCAATGGTCCTGCCCGTGGTCTCTGGCAGATGGAAAAACCAACCCATGACGACATCTGGGCGAACTTCCTGCACGGGCGGACCAAACTGGGGCTCAACATTCTTGGCCCATATCCCAAACCAGACCACAGCCGGTTGGCCTGGGATCTGGCGTATGCCTGCGCCATGTGCCGTACACATTATCTGCGCTGTTCAGACGCTCTGCCCCCTTCCGGGGATATCAACGGTCAGGCTGCGTACTG
>JADFYM010000419.1 GCA_015233035.1 Magnetococcales bacterium | reverse complement strand
ATGCGGGCCGCCGCATCGGTCACACCACCGTGGGCCAGTTCCTGGACGCGATAGGCGAGACGACGCACCAGATAGTCCTTCCCCGCCTGTGGTGGATCTGCATTGAACAGCGTGCGCCACAGTTGGTTCAGTTCCTGCGGGCTTTTCTTCGGCAACATGGTGATTTCAGAGAGTGTACTCATGACGTTTCCCTTTCAATATCAACGTGGTTGGGAGTGCCATAAGGGGCCATTCGGTTGCCGTTATCCAGTAAAAAAAGTTCTCTTTTTTCATTTGTTTGTGCCTTTTTGAGACGCAGACGCAGGATGCCAGCGGCGAGAATGCTTGCAACTTCATCGTGGCGTTGGTCGGGGGTCATCTGGCTGGGGTGGGTGTATATCAAGGGCCTCCTCCTCTGTTTGTCATGGATGGCCAATGATAGAGGAGTGGCCTGGGGACTACAAAAGCGGAAGGTGTTTAAACAGGGTGTTTAAACACTTTATGTCGGAATGATGTTGTGTATTCAGTGCGGTTTGTCTGGATCATCCTCCTGCCGCTTGCTCTTGATATCGATTTCCCCCGTTTCCACGGCGTGGAACAAGGCATCCATCTCTTCGCGCACCACCGCAAAATCTTCCTCTCTGGTTGATCCCTGGGGAAAGCCGATGAAACGGGTCAGCATCATGGACTCGCGCATCGCATCCATGATCCGAGGATCTTTGGCGATGCCCTGCAGGACCGTTTCCATGACAGATTCCACCTCCTGTCGATACTCCGGGTCATCCTCGAGGTTTTTCATGTGACGTTTGCGCGCATCCATTCCAGGTGGCGGTATGGGAGGGGTTCCAAGAGCCAGAGCCAACAAGGCCGGTGCCGCACCTTTCACCAGACAATCCATGGTTTTTTCAGTTTCATCGCACGCTTGGCACAATTCCAGAAACATGAGGCACGTGCTGACGGCAGAAAAGTCTTTCATCTCCTTTATGAAACCGTACTCTTTTTTTCCGGCACGCTCCTTTATCATCATCCATTCGGGCTGGAGTGGGTCCATTCCCGAAAATTGTTCCTCCAGCCAGAGGGTCATTTTCAGATTACCGGGGACGTCACGATAGAGTTCATCCAGTAAACGATGTGCGGCCACCTTGTCGATGAGGCTTGGATCCCGCAAGTGCAGGAAAGTTCGTTTAGAAAATTCATCCCAACGTGCATCGGGATCGCCATCATGAATGAGTGCTCCCAGGAGATATCTCAACTCACCGATGACCCGAAAACAATGATGCTCAGAGTTGAACTGCCGCTCCATGATGGGATCCACTGTGCCACGTCTTTGGAAGGGATGGGCAGGTTTGGGATGGTTTGTGTCGCTCACTGATACAATCTCCTCCGCAGATCTTTATAGCCTGTTGCAACGGCTCCACAAGTAACCTATTTTTATCGTCGTTTTCAAGACCAAACCGTGATCGGCCTGCAAATGGAGGGGTTGGGTTGTTGGTAATCAGAGAAACAGGGGATACGCTGTTTGCCATCCTTGAGCAAGCTTGTGAAAGGGTAAATCAGGTGGATACCTCCAGAAAGATTGTTCATATCGACATGGACGCCTTTTTTGCATCCGTGGAGCAAAGGGACCATCCAGAGTATCGTGGCCGTCCCCTGGTTGTGGGGGGCAACAGCGCCCGAGGGGTGGTGGCGGCTGCCAGCTATGAGGCGAGGCAGTTTGGCATTCGTTCGGCCATGGCCATGCAGAAGGCACTGGCACAATGTGCAAACCTGATCGTCGTTTCCCCACGCATGGAGGTCTACAAAACGGTTTCCTCGCAAATCCGGGAGATGTTCCTCGAACACACAGATTTGGTTGAGCCGCTCTCCTTGGATGAGGCCTTTTTGGATGTAACCCGCAACAAGAAAGGGATCCCCTCGGCGTCTTGGGTTGCCCAGGAGATCCGTGCCACCATCCATGAGCGCACGGGGTTGACTGCCTCGGCAGGGGTGTCCTTCAACAAGTTTCTGGCCAAGGTGGCATCGGGCATGAACAAGCCCAACGGGCTCACGCTGATTTCACCGGAGCAAGCACCTGCCTTCGTTGCGTCACTGCCCATTGAAAAGTTTTTTGGTGTCGGAAAAGCGACAGCGGACAGAATGCACCAGATGGGGATTGCCACCGGTGCGGATCTGCTCCGGTTGACCCTGGAGGAATTGGAGTCTGCATTCGGCAAGGCCGGGCGCACCTACTACTGGACAGAAGTGAAAATCAGTGACCCGTCCACAAGGACATGATACGCTGCCTGCTCACGTTAATTTTTCTCGGAGGGCTGGCCATGGGACAAGGTCTTGAGTCTGCGATCTCTCTTTTTCT
>JADFYM010000418.1 GCA_015233035.1 Magnetococcales bacterium | reverse complement strand
TGCCCAACGACCCACCCGCAAGATGTTTACGTCAGACGCTCATACCAGAGCCAGTCGGAGATGTCCAGACAAAAACAGTACCGCCGTGATTCTGCATCGTTTCCGGTCTGGAACAAATTCACCCTGGTCCGGCAAAAAGATGTCTGGACATTTTTGCCCTTCGGAAGGTTGAGAATGGCAGTGACCTGCATGATGGCAGTGGTCCATCGCGCAGATGCGGTCGATCTTGCGATCCCGAAATATCTCATGATCATTTTCCACGGGGTTCGCGTGGCCCGCATCCAAACCAACCGCACTTCATCCGGTTCCAACCAGCGCAACCACTCCATCGCCTCATCCATGCGCGTGATGGCATCGGCAGGCGGCGGGCCCAAGCGAATAACTGGCTCATCCCGACCGTAGGCCTCCATGGCATCGAGAATGACATCAGGCCATGTGCTGCCGTACTCCTTCGGTTTAAGACCTGCGACCGGAAGACGGCGTATGGTGCTGGCCGCTTCTTCCAACCGATCAGCGACCATTTCCTTCGTCCATTTACCGTCCATGCGCCACCTCCTTTACCGCCTGCTGTCCGAAGAGCTTGCTGGCCAGATGCTTTACCATCTCCCTCTCTGGCCAACCCAGTCGTTTATCCTCCATGGCAACCACCAGAATACCGTGGTTGCTCCAGCCATTGCGTTTTTCCCGCTCTGGATCCATCCTTTCAGGGACAAGACGGGCAAGGCAGGAACGTGGCATACGAGGTCCGCCGATCATGGCATCACCTCTTCATCCAACACCCAGTGCAGAATAGCCAGGGCATCGGCGGCATTGTCGTCGGCCGGGCGGTGCCCTTTGCGCCGCATGGCTTCGATCACCTCGGCCTTGGACGCATTGCCTTTTCCCGTCGCGTGTTTTTTGATGGTACCCACCGGCACACCCCGGTACGGGATCTCGTGCTGCTCAGCCCAAGCAGTCAGGATGCCCATGAAGCCGCCGTAGCAGTGCGAGGCATCCGTACCACAATGGTTACGGACCTCTTCGAACCAGATGCCGTCGATAGGTTCGGCGAAACGACGCACCTCATCCAGCCAATGTGTGAACCGAAGAAAGCGCATGCCACCCCCCTCGAACCGGCCCGGTCTGAACTCCACCGTACCGCTGGTGATGGTCCCGTCGGCCTGGTGCAGGGCCCATCCCGTCTTGCTACCCAGGTCCAGGGTGAGAATGTTGCGGGTGTTATCCATGGCGTCCTCCCCTGGCAACTGCGTTGGCCAGTTCTGCTGCAACATTGTCCAGGCTGGCGATAAGTCCACCAACATCCCTGGTGGGAACGCGCCGTGTCCTTCTCCCACCGGCGCAATTGAGAAATGCGAACATTCTGCTGATGCGTTCGCAGCCATCGCGCAGGTTGGTCTTGGCCTTTTCCTCGGCAGTATGGGTACGCTCGATATGCTGCCAGAGCACGTGGAAACCATCTTCCGTCAGGCAATGCAGTTGCTGGGCACTGCACGCTTGGTCCGGGAAAAAGTGGATGCGGTCGTGGTCCTTGCGTTGGATCATCCCGGCGCGCAATAGGCTTTCCACCAGTTGCATGAGATAGGCATGGTTGACCTGACCCTCCTCGCTGATGGCCCGGGTCGTCGTCCAGATTTTCTCGTACTCGATGTGGATCGGGCGAATGGCCTGCTGGAAAGTCAAAGCCCTACGAGTGTGAGACAGACGAAGCTCCTGGCGCGACGACATGGCAAACGTGTCAGGTGTGTTTTGGCGATCCAACTTCTGCGTTACCTGCTTCAGTTCCTGCACGGCATGCAGGAGTCCAGCGATGAAGCGGTCTGATGCCGCGTTGGTGCAATCTGCCTTGCCATAGCCGCCGGTCTTGCGGATGGTCGGCAACACCTCATGGGTGACCCACCGCTTGAAGCGTTTGGCCTCCGGCTTGGTGGAGCCGACAACCAGTGCGTACAGACCGAACTCACTGACGTGGTTGGCCTGCTGGGTCCGTCCCAAGCTGTCGATGACCTCCAATTTTTGGAGGTCATCTCCGTCAACATGTGATGCTACTGCTTGGGATGGGTTGCCGAAGTCCAACACCTGGCAAACATCCCCTACGTGGAACCATGGTGCGCCGTGCTCGTCGAGAATGACACGCACTGCGTGTTCCTCAAAGTCAAATGGAATCAACTGGTTAATTGTTGCGCTTTTCTGCGCGGATTGTGCAACAGCCATCGTTGGACTGAACGGCTGCGCCGTAGCTGTGGTTTAACTCTGGCTCCTCCATCTACTCCTATCGTCTCGCTGGCCGATGGGTTACTTTGCTTTCCCCCCTTGATCCCTGTCTGAGCTATACTCCC
>JADFYM010000417.1 GCA_015233035.1 Magnetococcales bacterium | reverse complement strand
CTTGCGTCGAATTGTGTCTTGGGCCGATCGGGTCAGTCTTCTTGCGTCACCGGAATCCATGCAGACAATGTATCAAATCCAGTCCGGGTTGTTAAGTATTTTATGCTCTGAGTAATAGGTCGTAAAGCTTAATGAGATTTTTCTGGGAAAGGATCATATCCCGGAGTGCGACGTTTTTTTCCGGTGAATCTGTGACCTTCGAGGCGAGCCTGGCGATGTCGCGCTCGTTAAAGATGGATTTGTTCATGGTTAACTGAGCAAGCATTTCCTGTGGCGAAAGTTCGGCGTTCTCCGCCTGGATGTCCTGATTGATGTCCATTTTGAATACCTGTTCCTTCTTTTGGTGCCAGACTGGCCCAACATGCTTCTGGCCAGCCTTGCCGATTTGATCCACCATAATGTCCAGACCATGCAGCTTGAAAAAGCCATCCTGGAAGTTCGCCCATTCCCGGCCCCAGTCATCTTTCTGCAGAACCTGTTTGCCCTGAGCGAATCCAGGGTTGAGGTGTCTTGCCTTGGCTCCAAAGCTGTCTTCGCAAAGGATGCGGGTTGAAATGAGCAGGTGGGCGTGGGGATTGCCGTCATGCTTATCATGAATGACCAGTTCAACAGCCAGGCCGTGTTTGACGAAATGCTCATGCGCGAATTGACGGACCATACCCAATGAGGCCTCCCGAGAAAGGCCGTCGTCTGCCGCAAGAGCTAAAACCATATGCTTTGCAACCTGGGCGTTTGCCTTGATCGTTTTGTCTTTTTTCAGGTCGGCGGCTTCAGCGGCATTCCAGAGGGCTTCGCTGGAAATCCATTGTTCGGCGAGGGTTTCAGGCACAAGAAGTTCTGTATGAATAAACTCGTTCGAGTTTTCTTTTAACTTTTCAGAAAAATCGTACTGCCGACCGGTCGAATTTTGGCGCTGTCTGCCCCGGTTCAGATAAGAGGACAGTCCAACTGCCGATCCGCCGTCCCGAGTCGAAATGATTTCCATTCGTGCAAATGCTATCGCCACTTTTTAATCCCCTCCGAAGCCTCGCAGAGCGCAAACATTTTTCCGCAGGAAGAATGTATATTGCGTCTGAACTCAATTCTTTCGGGCAGTTCACCAAGCTGCTCATGGCTTTGTCTATCGCCTTCAAAGCCTCTGATTGATTTTGCTGTGGCGGGGAGCCCAGCCTCAATCCATGTTCGAACCTGCCAACCTAGACTTACCGCATCGCCAACTTCTTTCGCCATTGGCTCCGCCATGGCCGGGCTTCGCTTGAAACCCAAGAACGTGTCCGATCACGGCCCATTTTGCTGTTTGGCAAACCCCATGAGCTGCAATACCTCACCCACCGGCTGGAATTGCCCCAGCCGTGTTGTTGCGGTTTGCAGTGGCGTGCTATCGCCTCTTGGATCAAAATGTGGGTTATTTTTGAGAATGTGGGTCAGGTAGCCAGCAGGATTTCTTGGCTGGTGTTTTTCTAGATAAATGAACCAACCTTCACCAAGCGGTGATTCGGGAGCGATTCCTTTCTTCCGCAGTACACTGGAGATGTTCATCTTTTCTGTACTGGAAAGGCCTTTTACTGTGTTTTGTTCTTTTTTTATCTCTGCTTTTATGTCTGTGTCTGGATCGGACGGAGCCCGGAAGACTTCCGGATTTTCTCCGGATGCCTTCCGGCGTTTACGTGTGCCTTCATCTAGTAATTGTAGCAGGATAGGTGCGCGAAGAATAAGCATTTTCCCGTCATCTTGGGAATCAAGCACATGATGGTCTTGAAGAATCAACAGCAATTTATTGAATTTTTTCTGCGGTAGTTGGGTAATTGCCCACCATTCTTTGGTAGGAAGGCGCAATTCCGGCCTGCCGGAGCCTGTCCATGCTTCCCCGATCCGCTCAAGGATCAACCAGACCCCATAACAAGTGGCGTTGCCTAACTCATGGCCGATCTCCACCATAAATTCCTGGCGGGCGAACGAGGTGAGGTGCTTAATCCAGTGCATTGTTGTAGCTCCTGGACCTGCGCTTTGGAGCATACCGCTTGGCGTGGCGCTGTTTAAGCCATTCCACAAAAGGTCCGCGCAGATAGCTGACGTGCTTCCCGATTTCGATGCGTGGCGGCCCTTCGCCTTTGTAATCAAGATTTGCGAGGTGGCCCCGTGAGATAGTACCGCCCAAAAGACGTTCTATGTCTTTGCGAGCGATGATCGGCGGAAGGATAGACAAAAGGTCTTCATAGCTCCCTTGACCTGGTGACCTGCCCCCAGTTTATGTACCAACCCCAATGTTAGTCACTGAAGCATAACGGGCTGGGGCTGGACTGAGGGCCATCCTCCCCCCGGGGGGAGGATGGCCGCCGGTGCCGGTGGTC
>JADFYM010000416.1 GCA_015233035.1 Magnetococcales bacterium | reverse complement strand
CCCCCCAGACCCCCCCACCCTTTTTTTTTAATCGTTTTAAAAGCCGTGCGAGCGACCACGGTTTGGGGGGTGCCGTTTGCTGGACGGCACATCCTGTGGTGGCTGGTCTGGCACGCGCCAACGGCTATGCCGTGACAACACTCGACGAACAGGCGGATCTGACCCCATTGGTCACCACCATCACCCACCGGACGGTGCTCCATTTTGCCCTGCCCGCCGTGTTGGCCCGCCATGGCTTGCAGGAGGAACGCCTGGCCTTGTTGCAACGGATCAACACCCAATTGCTGGAGCCACTGACCCAACGACTGGCTGCCACCAAGGAAACCCTGATGATCACCTCCCTCGGCTCTTTTCTCGGCGATGACCGAGGCAAAACCCCCTCCGTTCCCTGGGTGATGGCCTCTGGCCGCACCCTGACCCGGAACCGGCAATTCTGGCATCGCGGTCGCCTGGGGGTGGGGGAAGTGGTGCATCCCGAAACCTTTTGGTCGTTGTGTGCCGCCTGATGGCCTCTTCTGCCCTCTCCTTTGCTGGCAAAATCTGGCAACCACGCTGTGCGACGACAGATGCGCATCGACAATTGGCGGCTGCTTTCGGCCTGCCGCCCCTGTTGGCGGCCATTTTGGCCCATCGTGGGCTGGACAATCATACCGCCGTGGAAACCTTCTTGCGTCCCCGCCTGCAACACCTGCCGGATCCCCTGGCCCTGGCAGATATGGACAAAGCGGTGACACGCCTGGTGCAGGCCGTGGTGGCGGGGGAACCGCTGGCCGTCCTGGGGGATTATGATGTGGATGGGGTGACCTCATCCGCCCTGCTGATACGCTATTTTCGGGCGTTGGGGATGGACTTGCGGGTCTATATCCCGGACCGGTTGACGGAAGGGTATGGTCCCAATCCGGCGGCCATGCGTCTGTTGGCCGCCGAGGGAATTCGGGTGGTGATCACCGTCGATTGTGGGGCGACGGCTTTTGAGGCGTTGGCCGAGGCGCAGCAGATTGGCCTGGATGTCATTGTCACCGACCATCACCAGATGCGCGAGGCGTTGCCCCCGGCCTTGGCCCTGGTCAATCCCAATCGCCCGGACGATTCGTTTCCCCACAAAAACATGGCGGGAGTGGGGGTGGCCTTTTATCTGGTCATGGCGTTGAATCGGGCTTTGCGGCAACAGGGTTGGTTTTCTGCCCAGCGTCCCGAACCGGATCTCAAACAATGGCTGGATCTGGTGGCCATTGGGACCATTGCCGATGTGGCCGGTTTGACGGGTATCAACCGTATTCTGGTGGCCAATGGGTTGCGGGTGGCCTCGTTGGACGCCACCCATGTGGGATTGAAGGCTCTGAAACAGGCGGCGCATCTGGGGGGGAGTGTGCGGGCCGGTCAGGTGGCCTTTCAACTCGGGCCGCGCATCAATGCCGGGGGACGGCTGAGTCTGGGCATGTTGGGGGTGGAACTGCTGACGACGGATGAGCCGGACCGGGCCAGAGAGTTGGCCGAGCAGTTGGAAGGGTATAACCGGGAACGGCAGTCGCTGGAAGAGAGCATGTTGCGGGGGGCCTTGGCGGCGATTGAGGCATCGGGTGGGGTGGGGCAGCGGTTTGGTTTGGTGGTGGCCGAGTCGGGCTGGCATCCGGGTGTCATTGGTGTGGTGGCCTCCCGTTTGGTGGAACGGCTGTACCGACCGGTGGTGGTCATTGCCCTGGATGAGAACGGCCAGGGCAAGGGTTCCGGGCGATCCATCCCTGGTGTGGACCTGCTGGCGGCGGTGGAGGCCACCGCCCCGTTGTTGAAAGCCTTTGGTGGACATCGGGCGGCGGCGGGTTTGAGTCTGGATGCGCGCCATCTGCCAGCTTTTATTGAGGCGTTTAATCAGGCTGTGGGGGCGCAATTCCGTCCGGGTTTGTTTGATCCGGTGGTGCATTTTGATGGTGTGTTGGCCTTGGCGGCGGTCAATCGGGCGTTGATCAGTCATTTGGAGTCGTTGCAACCTTTTGGCCAGGGCAATCCAGAACCGGTGGTGTTGTTGGAAAATGTGCGCATTACCGATGCCCGTCTTCTCAAGGAGCGTCACGTCAAATGTGTGTTGACGGATCAGCAGGACAATGTGTTGGAGGCGATTGTTTTTCAGGCGTGGCCGGGACCGTTGGGGGCGGGGTTGTTGGCGGCTGGGCGGGTGGATGTGGTGGGGACTTGTACTCTCAACAGTTATCGGGAGCGGGAGCGGGTGCAGATGATTATCAAGGATGCGCGACCGGCGTGACCCAGCATACATCTTCGTTCTGATTAAAAAGATCCGAATTATATTGTGCAGTTATAGGGGTCCAGGGGGATTATCCCCCTGGTGGGGTCCAGGGGCAAAGCCCCT
>JADFYM010000415.1 GCA_015233035.1 Magnetococcales bacterium | reverse complement strand
GCTCTCTTTTGATGTGCAGACGGGTCTGTTCAGCGGTACGCCGGGCAACGATGATGTGGGTTCCCTGCCGCTGCTGGTGACCGCTACCGGTGCCAACAACACAGTCAGCAGCGAAGTGGTGGATTTTACCGTCCTCAACGCCAACGATGCCCCGACCTTCACGGCCAGCAGCCTGAGTGCGCAGAGTGCCACGTTGACCCAGCCCTTCCTGTACCAGATACCCACCACCGCTTTCAATGATGTGGATATCAAGTATGCGGACCATTTGACCTTTTCTGCATCAGCCACCCTGACGGATGGCACACCGACCACGTTGCCGACGGGGATTGTCTTCGACACGGATACCGGTACCTTTTCCGGGATGCCGACTGGTGCCGCCGAGACCGTTATCGTCCGGGTGACCGCCACGGATACTTCGGGTGCCAGTGCCTCCGGTCAGTTCAATTTGAGCGTGGCGGTCCTCGATCATGCGCCGACATTGACGGATCCCATTGCCCACCAAACCGTGCCGACGGCCACGGAAGGCACGACGTTCTCTTTCCAACTGGCTGCCGATACCTTTCATGACCAGGATGTGGGCGACAGTCTGACCTACTCGGTGCAGCTTGCCGGGAGTGGCAGCAGTACCGCCTTGCCCGGATGGCTCCATTTTGATCCCACGACAGGCATCTTCAGTGGTCAGCCGGCACGGTCGGATGCGGGTTCCCTCACCATCAAGGTAACGGCCACGGATCAGGCGGGAGCACAGGTTGCCGACAGTTTCAGCCTGAATGTGCAGGCTCTGCCGCACGCGCCGGTTTTGACCAGTGCTGTTGCCAATCAGACGGCGACACAGGGGACGGCGATTGCGCCGATCAAACTGGCTTTCACCGCCGATCATCCGACCGATGGGCTGGTGTTGACCGCCACCCAGGTTCAGTCTGATGGGAGTACGGTGGCTTTGCCCTCCTGGCTCACCTTCGACGCGCAGGCCGCCACTTTTACCGGTACGCCTGCCACCAGTGGCACCCTGGATATCCGCGTCACGGCCCTGGACACGACCAATCATCTGTCCACCTCCAGCGATTTTGCTCTCACGGTCAATGCAATAAACCATGCGCCGACGGTGGTCTCGACGGTGAGTCTGGCCCCAACGGCGGCTGCGAAAGAGGGCAGTCTGTCCACCTGGCAACTGCCGACAGGCCATTTTGCTGATCAGGATACCGGCGATCACCTGACTTTTACGGTCAGTTCGCTGGCGGGCGGCAACCTGCCCTCCTGGCTGACATTCAACCAGACGACCAATACCTTCAGTGCTGCGCCAGGGGTTGGCACGGCGGGAACGGTGGGCATCAAGGTTACCGCGACAGACGTTGCCGGGGCATCGGTATCCGATACCTTCAACCTGACGGTCGATCATGTCAACCATGCGCCCGTGCTTAATACCGCCCAGGCCCCGTTGAATCAACAGGCCACCGTGGGTGGGTTGTTCAGCTTTCAGGTGGCCTCGGGGACGTTTACTGATCCGGATCCGGGGGATCATCTCTCCTATACCGCGACGTTACAGGGCGGGGGCACATTGCCCGGTTGGTTGACCTTTGATCCGAACACCCAACTGTTCAGCGGTACGCCGGTGCTGGCCAATGTGGGGACGGTCCATGTCACCGTCTCCGCTTCGGACGGTTCCCTGGCGGCGACCGACACGTTTGCCATCACCGTCGCCGATCTCAATCATGCCCCCACCCGCAGCAGCAGTGTGGCCGCCCTGCAAACCCTGGTGCAAAATCTGGGCGAGGCCACCATCCAGCAGGGGCATGGTTTCAGCCTGACCCTGCCGACTGGTCTGTTCACCGACCAGGATGCGGCGGACGCCACCCTTGCCCTGAGTGCGGTCAACATGGTGACCGGTGCGGCCTTGCCGACCTGGTTGACCTTCAACAGCACGACCGGTGTGTTCAGTGGTACACCGGGTGCGACCGATGTGGGCAGTCTGAGTGTCAAGGTCATCGCCACCGACCACGGCGGCTTGACCGCAGCAGACGCTTTCACCATCAATGTCCAGGCGGTGGACAAGGCACCGGTTTTGAGCGTGCCGACGCTCACGCAAACGATCAACGACACGGGATCATTCCTGTTGAGTCTGAATGCGGGCACCTTTACGGACCCCAATCCCGGCCATACCCTGACGGTGACGGCCCAGTTGAGCGATGGCGGCATATTGTCTGCTCTGCCCGCCTGGTTGCACTTTGATGCGGGTTCCCTCTCTTTCAGTGGTACCCCCCCGGTTGGGGCGGGCAATTACAGTATTGTTGTGACAGCGACCGACAGCGCATCCACCACGACCAATATTCTGGCGGCGACCGATACCTTTAACCTGACCGTGGCCC
>JADFYM010000414.1 GCA_015233035.1 Magnetococcales bacterium | reverse complement strand
CATCGGAGAAGCATATGGCCGGCAGGGATTTGGGACGACAAGAACCGACGCCATCCCTGAGGCACTACAAAAAAGCTGCTTGACGGGCGAAAAACCTGTCAAGCGGGAAAAAACTTGAACATCGAGTTATACGCAAAAAAACAGTCCTGACACTATCCGCTCTCTTTGTCGGTCTTTCTCTGGCACCCGTCGCCCACGCTGAGCAGCTTCTGGAGGGAGAGGAAGCCGTTAATAAACTGACCAAGCCCGTCAGCACGATCGAGCTTGGGGTGGGTAATGTCTCGAGCCGGACCATCGCGGGCGATTATACTGGCCTCGGTGAAAAGGGAGCCTATGCCATCGGCAACATCGACCTGCGGGGCGGGGATGCCTATGACAGTGATGGCACCCAACGTTGGCGGGTCAAAGGCACCAACCTCGGCCTGGATTCTCGTCGCATTGACGCGGAATATGGCGAGCAGGGCAAATACAAGGTCAAAGCCAGCTTTGACGATATCCCGAAAGAGCGTTCGGATACCTTCACGACTTTTTACAATGGGGTCGGCAGCGGTAATCTCACCCTGCCAGGCAACTGGAGATACCCCGCAGCCTATCCCTTCTCTACGACTACTACGGCTGCTACTCTTTCTGGTGCTAGTGTTCAAGCGGTCGACATTAATGGTGTCGCCACGACAGATCCGAGCAAAGTCGCTTATTACAACACGCCCACTGTCGCCAACACCGTCAATCCGCCGTATATACCTGCCGCCTATACGGCAGCTACTGCACCCGGCGGCAATTTGGCACTGGTCGGTAAAATTCCTGTCACCGCCACGGGTGTCCCAGGCATAGTCAATGACAATCCGGGCAGCATGCACCAGGTGGATATTGGCACGGAACGCAAAAGGAGCGCGGGTGGCATTAGCGTCAATGTCACCCCGGATTTCATATTTGCGGCTGGCTATACAGAAGAGCACAAGACCGGCAACAAAATCGTCAGTGCTTACACGACCGGCCAGGTATTTGTGCCCGAACCGGTCGACTATACCACCCGTCAGTTCGACACGAGCCTCAGCTATACCACCAAAAAGGCGCAGTTCCAGTTGAGCTACTACGGATCTCTTTTTGAAAACAATATCAGCATGATGGACGTGCAAAACCCCTTCTCGGTTACTACTGCCGCTGGCACTCCGGCTTTTGGCCAGTGGGGATTGCCACCAGACAATCAGTTTCACCAGTTCAATGCCACCGGTGGGTATAACTTTGACAAAACCACCCGTCTGACCGTCAATGCCTCGTGGGGCGTGGGTACCCAGGATCAGGCCTTCACGCCGTATGCGGCGGGACTTCCTGTCGCTGGCTATACGGTACCCGCTGTACCCTCTGCCGCCAGTTGCGCACCCTACGCCTATAGTAGTGCTGGTGCGGGGGGTTGCGTCATCAATGGGGTTGTCAAGGCTGCCAATACCAAATACCTGGGATTGCCAATCACATCACTGGGAGGCGAGGTGGACACCACCAATCTGTACGCCCAGTTGACCGCTCGTCCGATCGACAATCTCCGTCTGCTCGCGTCGTATAAATATGATGATCGCGACGATCAGACGCCGTCGAATGGGTACAGGTATGTTGCAAGGGATGGCGAAGGTACCAATGCGGCCGGTACACTCGTGTCCAACCATCCGCGCAGTGCCACGACACAGACCGGTGTCCTGGAGGCCGACTATACCTTCCTGCCCCGCACTTCCCTCAAGCTGGGCTATGACTGGCAAGAGGTTGACCGCACCAATGTTGATCAATTCGAACAATCCGACAGCACGGAAAACGCCTTCCGTATTGAGCTGCGGAATACCTCGACCGAGTTTGGCACCACGGAGAGGATTGGTTACGCCCATTCGGTGCGCAAGGTGTCGGATACCGGCAGTTCGCAATATTTTGTGAGTGAAGATGCCAGCGGCCCTGGCTATATCAAGTTCATGTATGCGGATCGTGACCGCGACCGGGTACATGGTTTCGTCTCCTACAGACCCCCCACCTTGCCCAAACTCAACCTGTCAGCCGACGTGGGTGTCAATCATGATGACTACAGCAACTCTCCCCTCGGGTTGACCGACAGCAAGGGGTGGGATAGCACGCTGAGTGCAACCTATACATTCTCGAAGTCCCTCGTCGTCAATGCCTTCTACACCCATGCGGACGCGCGCTCCACCGAGAATGACTGCCTGGCCGTTAATGCCACGAGCGGGTATGTCACGGCTACGACTACTATCCGATGGCGCAAATGCTTCCACTGTTCATGCGGCCAAAGGCCGTCCTGCATAGGTCCACCGAAACGGCTTGGTCAACGTTGCATTGAAGTATTCAATGAAGGCCAAGATTTTTTGCCGG
>JADFYM010000413.1 GCA_015233035.1 Magnetococcales bacterium | reverse complement strand
CGTGTTGCTACGGTGTCATTTTTTGATCCACAGACCCTTGATGCCCCGATTCGGGGCTCCGCCCCGAGCCCCGCCAGGGGCTTTGCCCCTGGACCCCACCAGGGGGATAATCCCCCTGGACCCCTGCCAATAGGAACGACTTTTTGCGATGTGTATCGTAAAATGGGGATAATCCCCCCCAACTCCCCTTGATAACGATCAAAAAAAGACCTATTCAATTCTCGTGCGCCAAGCGGGCTGGCGCGGAAGACACGCCATGCGGATGACAGTACCCGCAAGATTCAAACCTACGCCTTGATGGAAAGACGATGAAAAACATAAAATTAGGCATCAAACTCGGATTTGGCTTCGGCCTGGTATTGCTCCTGACCATCCTGGTGGCTGCTGTTGGCCACAATGGCGTGACTGGTCTGGCGGACCGTATCGACAAGACCCTGGAGATGACCGCGCTCGGCAACCATCTGCGCGATGCCATCCAGGCGGAAAAGCTTTTTATTGCGCTTGGTGACGCAAAATATCTAGATGAGAATACAAAGCATATTGAAATACTCAAAAAACAGGCCATGCTCGACCGGGAGCAAAAATTTCACGATTCGTCTGACAAGGCCAATATGGATGCCGTGCTGGCCACCGTGGAAGACTACAGCAAAACATTTGCACAGTATGTCGAATTAAAACGAAACCGCAACGAATTGGCAACCCGCATCCAGAAGATGGCCGACACGGTGGATGCCACGGTGGATGCCATGGTCGCAGAGCAACAGAAACAATTGGACCTGCAAACCGCCGAAATGGTCAGTCAGGGGGAAGGTACGGTGGACCAGGCCGCCATGGCTGTCAAAATCGCCGCAGCGGAAGAGCGGTCGAACAGGATTACCAATGTGACCACGCTGAAAAATGATTTCAAGAATGTCCGCAGCGATGAGCAGGGAATTTTGGCCGGTCACAACAAAGATGAACAGAGCATCCAAAACAATCAGAATGGTGCAACCGAGACCCTCCAGAAGGCGCAAAAACTGCTGCCCGCTTTCAAAGCCAATGAAGGTCTGGAGCAAATAAAAATTATCATAACCAGTATCGAACAATACCAGAAAGATATGAATGCCGTCCTGGACACCATCAAGGGGCAGGCCAAGGCGGAACAGGAGATGGTCGCGGCCAGACAATCCGCAGATGCCAGGGTCAGTGCCATGATTGATGGCCAGAAGCAAAAAGCCTCCGCCCAGGTCTCTGCGGCCACCACTCTCATTTCCGTCTTCAGCCTCGGCGCGGTCGTGTTGGGCTTGTGCGTTGCATTTTTTCTGACCCGGACCATCGCCTCCTCCCTGACCAAGGGGGTGGCTTTTGCCAAGCGCATTGCCAGTGGCGACCTGACCGCCACCATCCAATTGCAGCAAAAAGATGAAGTGGGGCAATTGGCAGATACCTTGAAGGGGATGGCGGAGAGATTGCGAGAAGTGATCGGCGAAGTGTCGGTAGCGGCCGAACAGGTCTTGGTGGGCAGCCGCACCAGCGCGGAGTTTGCCCAAAGCCTGTCCCAGGGAACGACCGAACAGGCCACCTCCGCAGCAACCATTTTATCTGCGTTGGAAGCCATCACCGGGAGTTGTCAACTCAACACGGACAGTTCCGATACCACGCAGAATCTGGCCATCAAGGCCGCGCAGGATGCGACCAAGGGGGGTGAGGCGGTCGATCAGGCCGTTTTGGCCATGCGGGCCATTGCCGCAAAAATTGGCATTATCGAAGAGATCGCCCGGCAGACCAATCTGCTGGCTTTGAACGCCGCCATCGAGGCCGCCCGCGCCGGTGAGCACGGCAAAGGTTTTGCCGTCGTGGCGGCAGAGGTCCGCAAGCTGGCCGAACGCAGTCAGACGGCAGCGGGCGAAATCAGCCATCTGTCCACCTCCAGTGTCAACATCTCCGAACAGGCGGGCATGATTATCGGCAAACTGGTGCCCGACATCAAAGAAACGGCGGAGCGTATTCGTGGCATTTCGGATTGCAGCAGGCAACAACGCGAGGGCATCGCGCAGATTGGCCAATCGATTCAGCAACTGGACCAGGTGGTGCAACGCAATGCGTCCACCTCCAGGGAAATGGCTGCGACGGCAGAAGAGTTGAGTGCGCAAGCCAATGGCATGCACCAATCCATGGCCTTCTTTAATCTGGGTCAGGCGGGTGGTTCTGCGGAGGCACGGGCATTATCCCTCTTGTAGCATTCGGCCTTGATCATCGTCTCGGCCATTCCAGTCAGAACCCTGGATTCCCGCCTTCGCGGGAATGACGAGCGAATTTCGTGTCATACCCATTTCCGTCATGCCCGCGAAGGCGGGCATCCAGGAGAGTTCGTGGACGAAACGATGA
>JADFYM010000412.1 GCA_015233035.1 Magnetococcales bacterium | reverse complement strand
CTTGTGTGAGCGGCGTTTGCTCGTTGCTCGTAATGTCTGGGATCTTCTTGAAATTGTTCATGGGACACAGGTTAACAAATTCTAGACGCCATCACCAGGGATTACCTGCCATTATGGAGTAGTTGCAAAATTTGCTGGTATCGACGTGTTCGATCTGGAAATCAATGAGCGCGACCCCGCCCGGTTCGTGGATATCGTGGCCAGCCTGGAACCGACCTTCGGCGGCATCAATCTGGAGGATATCCGGGCACCGGAATGCTTTACCATCGAGGCCCAACTCCGTGAACGCATGAATATTCCGGTCTTCCATGACGACCAGCACGGCACCGCCATCGTAGTCGCCGCCGCCGTGCTCAACGGACTGGAACTGGCAGGCAAATCCCTGGAGCACATCCAGGTGGTCACCTCCGGCGCAGGTGCCGCCGCCATCGCCTGCCTCAACCTCCTGGTGGAACTCGGACTGCCCCCGGCACATGTGATCGTGGTGGATCGCAAAGGAGTGGTGCGCCGCGACCGCACCGAACTGTCCCCGGAAAAGGCCGCCTTCGCCACGGATCGTGACCTGCACACGTTGGCGGAAGCCATGACCGGCGTCGATCTTTTTCTGGGCCTTTCTGCCCCCGCTGTCCTGACCCAGGCCATGGTCCAGGTCATGGCGGCCACCCCCATCATCCTGGCCCTGGCCAACCCCGAACCGGAAATTTATCCCCATGAGGTCAAAGAGGTGCGCCCGGACGCCATCATCGCCACCGGTCGCTCCGACTTTCACAATCAGGTCAACAATGTCCTCTGTTTTCCCTATCTGTTTCGCGGTGCCCTGGATGTGGGAGCCTCCCGGATCAACGGGGAGATCAAACGGGCCTGTGTCAAGGCCATCGCCGACTTGGCCAAAATCCCGGCCCCGGAAACCGTCACCATCGCCTATGCGGGCGAAATCCTGCTGTTTGGCCCGGAATATTTGATCCCCAAACCGTTTGATCCCCGCCTGATCGTGGAAGTGGCCACCGCGACGGCCCAGGCCGCCATGGCCAGCGGCGTGGCCACCCGTCCCATCGCCAACCTGGAAGCCTATCGGCGGCAAATGTCGGAGTTTGTCTTCCGGTCCGGGCAGGTCATGCGCCCCATTTTCGAGTATGCCAAACGCCATCCGAAAAAACGGGTGGTCATCGCCCAGGCCGAAGAGGAACGGATTCTGCGCGCGGCCCAACAGATGATCGACGAAAATATCTGCTCCCCCATCCTGGTGGGGAGAACCAATATCATTGAAGCGCAATTGCAATCCCTGGGATTGGCCATGCGCAGCGGACGGGATTTTGAGCTGGTTGATCCCAGCCAAGATGGTCGCTTCGACCGCTTGCTCATTGAATATCACAGCATCATGGAACGGCGGGGCGTGACCCCGGAGGTTGCCCGGCGTGATCTGTTAAGCTCCACCTCGATTGTCGCTGCCCTGCTCACCCGGCGCGGCGATGCCGACGCCATGCTGTGCGGTGCCGTAGGTCGCATCCGCGACCATCTGCGGGTGATCCGTGACGTGATCGGCGTGGCAAAAGGAATCAACTATTTCAGCGCGTTGAGCGGTGTCATCCTCGACCACGGCACCTTTTTCATCTCCGACACCAACGTCATCGCCGATCCGACGGCGGAACAGGTGGCGGAAATCACCATTCGCGCCGCCCGCCAGTTGCGCCGCTTCGGCCTGGAACCCAAGATCGCCCTTTTGTCCTCCTCCAACTTTGGTTCCTATCGTGCGCCCCACACCACCAAGATGCGCGATGCCCTGGCCATCCTCCGGCAGCGTGCCCCTGGACTGGAAGTCGAAGGAGAGATGCGGGCCGATGTCGCCCTGTCTGAGGAGATACGCACGACCATCTTTCCCAATTCCCGGCTCAAAGGGCGACCCAATCTGCTCATCATGCCCAATCTGGATGCGGCCATCATCTCGTGTGACCTGCTGCTGGCCCTGGGCAATGCCGTGCGCATCGGTCCCATCCTGATCGGCCCGGCCCTGCCTGCGCATGTCTTGACGCCCACCGTATCGGTGCGGGGTGTGGTCAACATGGCGGCCTTTGCCGCCGTACAGGCCCAGCAATTTGCGGCAGAGTTGCAAGCTCACAATTTGTTGCGCGAGTAAACGAGAAAAAGGGGCAATTTTGCGGGGCCAGGGGAATCATCCCCCTGGTGGAATCGGGGACATATATCGCAAAAAGTCGTTATTATTCATGGGGGTCCGGGGGAGATTATCTCCCCCGGTGGGGTCCCTACCCTATGCACACAATTATTGAAACCCTTCCCATCGGGTCATGGTCATGATTCAATCGTGACCGATGTACATGAGGAAGGTGCTTCGGGTGGTCGCAGACCACATGTGTGTTCGG
>JADFYM010000411.1 GCA_015233035.1 Magnetococcales bacterium | reverse complement strand
GAAAAAATCACGTCGTTCATCGCGTATTTTAACAAGGCGATGTCGAAACCGTTCCGTTGGACCTACCAGGGCAAACCCCTTGCGGTCTGAAGGAGGGTTCCGAATTTCCGCTGTGCACCACTACCCTGGCAGGTATGATGAACGGGGCTGGTGTATTCCCGGCATTGTCCGTGCCGGCCAATAGTCCGGGGCGGTTGGCGGTGGCTGTCTGACCTGGATGGGATGACATGAGCGAGACGGTCCTGGGGGCAACCTGGGGCCGTTTTGCGTTTCAGTGTGCGGGTGTCGTGGGTGGTGCAGACGGAGCCGGGAGCGTGGGGGATGGGGCAGGCACCGGGGCCGTCTGGCGCATTTCCTGGGTAGGAGACTGACAGGCAGTCTGTTGCACAACTGGCGGGTTCATCATGCAGAATAACAGGCTGATGATCAACACCGTCTGGGTTATAAACATGAACGCAAGTGTCGTGCGCACGGTGACTTTTCCTCCTGGTTGGACTGTGGACCGGGAATCAATGCCCCCCAGGCAGGACGCGCACCATGGTCATAAGGATGCCCGCCATCATGGCCAGTTGCGCCAGGGCAAGACCGACCATCCACTTGATGGTTTCGTTCTTGGCAACCTCGATCTCTTTCCTTACCGATTCGATTTCTTTCTGCAACTCCAGCTTAGCAATCTCGATATCCCCTTTTGTGGCCAACTCCCGCATTTGGGTTTCTTCCACCTTTTTAATGACATCGGAGAGTATTTCTACCTGTGCCTCTGCTTGAGCAGACGGAACACCGGCAGTCTCCAGTCTCTTCACAAAGGCCAGGGTGTCAAACGGCATGGCAATGGCTGTACTCACGGTGGCGACTCCTCCCAAGGTGGATATGCCCCATACTGTAGCGCACCGGGGCGGTGATGGAAAGAAAAATGCGCCCGGTGGGCACCAGGGGGCTTGACTGCCATCCCCCTGGTGGGGCATTTCGCGGGAACGGGGCTCAAAACCCCTCAAAGAGCGGACTCCGTACCCGACAGACAGCGGTTTTTTTGTGCCTTGAATCTGGCCACGCCAACGCCAATGGTGTGCCTGTCTCTTGGCTGGGTGTGCGGCGAATACAATATGCGCAAGCAGAATCAGCCCGCCGTCTCTTTGCGGTTTTGAGCACCCGGCCAACCCATTTCATCGAGACAGGAGCAGATAGCCATGACCACGAACCCCACCCCCACCGCCTACCCGGTCGGCACATGCACCATCAAGATCAATGAAAAAGGCAAGATGCGTATTGTCGATGCGCATTTGCTGGTCCCGCCAGAGAAGGAATTTTACCGCAAGCAGACCGAACTGAATCCAGGGAGAGCCACTTATGACGACGGCATGGATATGCTGGAGGAGTTGCAAGACCTGGCTAAAGACCGCCGAGAGCAGGGCCGGGGTATCCAACCCAATGAACTGGAACCGTTTCTGGATGATTTGCGCCGTGTGATCGAATGCGCATGGGGGCACATGAAAAACTGTCTCGATATTGCGGGCAGAACATCCCCGGACCGGGTTCTGCATTCGCTGGATGTGTGGGGGATCGGAAAGAGAAACCAGGATTTGAGCGACTGTTACCTTGGGCGACCGTATCGCCGCCCGAAGCCCCCTGTTGCATACACGCTGACCCCGGTCAAGACAGCGTACCAGGACGGGCAGTGAAAACGGCCATGACCCACGCACTGCACCGCCTTGCCGAATGGCTGGCCATCACCCAGGCCAGACGGCTGCGGGCTTGACCCCACCTGTCAAGGATTGCTTGACAACTGACCCACCCGGTAAAGGTCTCGAATCCGCCACCTTTGCCGGGGTCTCCTCCTCGCGCACCGGGACGACCATCAAGCTGCAAGAGTGGATCAAGGTCAAGGGGTGTCTCCTCCTCGCGCACCGGGACGACCATATTGCCGACGCCGACAAAATGGTCAAGCGGCGTATCGGTACTGTCTCCTGTTGGCCTTGTCAATCTGGAGAATCCGCTTGCGCAGTCTCCTGGGGTCCACATCCAGCACGGTGGCGACGAACACGAATGATCCAGGTTCGTCGTCATCCGATTCCAGCCACAATTTTGCATCCAGCCGGGTGTCTGAGTGTTCCAGGTCATCGACAGCCTGACGCAACACCGCTGCCCATAAGCGCGTCTCTGGCGTTGACGCTCTGGATCCCGGTTGTGTGCTGATTTCCATGACCGTTGTCCCTCTGGTTGGCGAGAAGGTCATGATACCCCGATCCGCCAGTCAGACGGTAGTGGACAGAAGTGAAAATCAGTGACCCGTCCACAAGGACATGATACGCTGCCTGCTCACGTTAATTTTTCTCGGAGGGCTGGCCATGGGACAAGGTCTTGAGTCTGCGATCTCTCTTTTTCTG
>JADFYM010000410.1 GCA_015233035.1 Magnetococcales bacterium | reverse complement strand
ACTTGAGTCCCCTGCAAAAAGTCTTATCGAATGTCAGGAGAGCGATTTGCATCGACAAGCATTTGAAAATTATTGTGTTTGCTGAATATTGCCATTGAAAAACGCTGGCCAACATGATACCATGAGATCCGTTTTTCAATTTTAATATCAAATGGATGCGTAGAATGTTCCGACCGATTGACAAACAGACCTCCATGGACGAATTGCATTTTTGGATGCCTGATGAGTCGCGTGAGCGTCTGAAACGGACGTGGCCGGAGATATTCCGGACCCAGATAATGAGGATTATTCCAGAGGATGCCTTTGCCTCCCTGTACCACGCTTTCCAGGGTCGTCCAAACTTTCCGGTGGCCATCTTGGTTGGGTTGTCCATCCTGAAGGAGATGCTGGACTTGACCGATGAGGCACTGATGGACTCATTTCGGTTTGATATGCGCTTCCATTACGCTCTTGGCCTGCGGTTGGAAGAAACGGAATTGGCCATCCGGACCCTCTACAATTTCAGGTCACGGATGGTTGGTTCGCCAGCAGTTGCCGCTACTTTTGAGCGGGTGACGGACCAAATCATTACGATTCTTGGCTTGAACACCGGCGAGCAGAGGTTGGATTCCTCTCATATCCGTTCCAACATGGCCAATCTCGCAAGATTAGGATTGTTTATTAAGACGATAGAACACTTCCTCGCGAGTCTGAAGAAGTCCTTCCCGGATCGGTTTGAAGCATTGCCCAAAGCCTTCAAGGAGCGTTATGGAGAACGGCCTGGGCATTTCGGCGACGTGCGTGGTACCCAGAGTCAGCGACGTCTGAATGTCGTTGCCAAGGACTTGTGGTCCCTGGTGAACAGATTTCGGGCAGATGAAGATGTGAAAAAGATGCGTGCGTACAAACTGTTGGAGCGTCTGTTGGATGAGCAGTGCGTTGTTGCCACGGATGACCAGGAAACCCCGGTGGCGGTAAAGGAATCCAAAGGGGTTGTGCTCGATCAACCCCAAAATTCCGACGACCAAAAGGGTGCTACAGGTTCCGGTGATGCGGACAATGCACCGGTGGCATTGAAGAAATCCGAGGAGATTCTATCTGAGCAATCCAAGAATCCTGACGACCAACAGAGCACCAATGATCACGCCTATGAGGACAATGCACCGGTAACATTGAAGAAGCCCAAGGAGGTTGCGTCCAACACCCTCCAGAGTCCGTCTGATCCAGATGCCACCTACAGTGGCCATAAAGGAAAGGGTTACCAAATCCAAATCTGTGAGACTTGTCACAAGGATAACGCAATCCAGGTGATCACATGTGCTTTTGTGGAACCGGCACATGTGAGCGACCAAAAGGCCACGATTCCGGTCATCGACGCCCTGGATAAACGCGGCATCAAGCCAACCAGGCTCTTTGCCGACACCAACTATAACAGCGGCCAGAACCTGCTTGATGCGGCTGCGCGTGGAGTTGACTTGATGGCACCGACACCGGGACAGGCCAGCACAAACATAATCCAATTATGTGATTTCAATATCGATTATGTTGAATTCGATCTCCAATCATGTCCGAAGGGATTCCGGCCCGTCAAGGACACGCTTGGTGCTGATGGCATGACCCATAACCTCCAGTTTGACCACACCCAGTGTGCGGCGTGTGACATGTCCAGCGTGTGTGTGGTAGGCACCCAAAAGGGACGTCTCCGGTTCCATCCAACCGACATCGTTCTGGCCACCGCCATCAACTACAGCAGGCATCGAGAGGGGACGGAGGCATTCAAAGAGGCTTACAAGACCCGTGCTGGGATAGAATCCACCAATGCGGAGGGTAAGACGGCGCATGGAATGGCCAAGTTCTGGACCAGAAAATTGCCAAGAATGATGTTTGCGGGTGCAATGAAGGCCCTGGCCATCAACGTAAAGCGGTTCATGCGCTACCAATGCGCCCAAATTTTGGAAATTGCCGGTAAAATGGCGGTAGTTCCGGTATAAAAGGGGGAAAAACCCCTTTTTTCGGTAAAAAATGAGCTTAAAATGCCGTTTCGATGGGGTAACGCGTATCTCGGTCGAAACCTCGCACCCAGCCGGGAAAGGCGGCCCTTGCTCGGAGCGGGCTTTTTTCAGGGGACTCAAACTTGGCCACCCTCAGCACTTCCAGAGATCAGACGATTAGGGCGTGTACCGATACCGCTGCTACCAATGATTTTAATGTTACCAGGATGAACGATTTGTTTGCCAATTCCAGCTTTGGCGAACAGCCGGTTATCCTGAATGATCCACCCGGTGATTCCTGCTGGATCGCTCTGTTTGGGGGGCATCCATCACTCCATGCCTTTCTGGGGCTGCCTATCAAACGCCGGGAAAAGGTTTTGGGCATATTGGGGATTGCTAATCGCCCCAACGGTTACAACACGGCTTTAGTGGAGTC
>JADFYM010000040.1 GCA_015233035.1 Magnetococcales bacterium | reverse complement strand
GGCGGGCGATATCAATGGCGATGGTTTCGCCGACCTGATCGTCGGCTCACCGGGAGGGGCCAACGGCGGCACGGGGGCCGCCTATGTGCTCTTTGGCAGGCCATCGGGTTTTGCGGCCACGCTCGGTCTGTCCAGCCTCAATGGCACCAATGGCTTTTGCCTGGACGGCGTGACGGCGGGTGATAAAGTGGGCTGGTCGGTCAGTTCGGCGGGGGATGTCAATGGCGATGGCCTGGCCGACTTGATCATCGGGGCACCCGGAACCAACAGCAACACCGGTTCCGCCTACGTCATCTTTGGCAAGACAGGGGGCTTTACGGCCACCTTCAATCTGGCGTCACTGGATGGCCACAACGGTTTCCGCCTGGACGGCGTGACGACGGGTACACAGGCAGGTGTTGCGGTCAGTTCGGCGGGCGATGTCAATGGCGATGGGTTTGACGATCTGCTCATTGGGGCACCGGGTGCCAATGGCTCCGGCTCCAGTTATGTGCTGTTTGGCCAAGCCTCGGGCTTCGCCTCCGTGCTCAATCTTTCCACGCTGGATGGTCATACTGGCTTCCGCCTGGACGGCGTGACGGCGGGCGACAATACGGGCGGTGCGGTCAGTGCGGCAGGGGATGTCAATGGCGACGGTTTCGCAGATCTGATCATCGGGGCCAAGGGGGCCAACGGCGGGGCCGGTTATACTTATGTCGTTTACGGCAGCGACTCCACCGGTGGCGTGGACTTTCTCGGCACCAGCACCAACCACACCCTGACCGGCACTTCGGCGGCAGAAGTTTTTGTGGCCGGTTCCGCCAGTGACACCACCATGACCGGTGGTGGCGGGGCGGATGTCTTTCATGGTGGCGCGGGCAATGACACCATTGTCGTGGCCGACACCACCTTCCGGTTGGTGGATGGGGGCAATGGCACCGATACCTTGGCCTTGTCCGGCGCGAACATGGTTCTGGAATTGGCGGCCAGGCGGGGGCATATCCAATCCATTGAGAAGATCGATCTCACCGGCAGCGGCAATAATACGCTGATCCTGACCGCGTTGGATCTGCTTGATTTGTCTGACTCAACCAATACCCTGACGGTGAACGGCAATGCCGGGGATGTGGTCAACGCCGGGGCGGGGTGGACCGATGGGGGTGTTGTCGGCGGGTATCATGTCTATACGCAGGGGCAGGCGGTGCTGGATGTGGCGACGGCGATCACCAACGTGGTGGCAATGCCCGCACCGGCCAGCGTCATCAGTCTGGCTACCCTCAATGGCAGCAACGGGTTTCGGCTGGATGGGGCGGCGACAGGCAACCAGTCGGGCTATGCCGTCCATTCGGCGGGGGATGTCAATAACGATGGTTTGGATGACCTGATCATCGGGGCACCGGCAGCAAACGGTTGCAATGGTTACAGCTATGTAGTCTTTGGCCAGGCATCCGGCTTCGCCTCCACGGTCAGTCTGGCCTCTCTCACGGGCAGCAACGGCTTTCGTCTGGATGGCAACCCGCCGGGTGGTTCGGGCCAGTCTGGCTGGTCGGGCTTTTCGGTCGGTTCGGTCGGAGATATCAATGGTGATGGCAAAGCCGACCTGATCATCGGGGCGGATTTTGATGATGGCAACAGCAGTTCGATTGCTGTGGGTACCAGTTATGTCCTCTTCGGCAAAGCCTCCGGTTTCGCGTCTTCGGCCGTCCTTTCCACTTTCAGCAGCAGCGATGCCTTCCACGTGGTCGGGATCGGTCCCGGGGATCGCCTGGGCTGGTCGGTCAGTTCGGCGGGGGATATCAATGGCGATGGCTTTGCCGACCTGATTGCTGGGAGCATCGGACGTGGCAATTATACGGGGGCCAGTTATGTGGTGTTTGGGCACGCCTCCGGCTCCAGTTTTACGCCCAATCTGGTCTCCCCGGATGGCACCTCCTGTTTCCGCCTGGACGGCACGGCGGCAGGGGACCGGTCGGGCTATTCGGTCAGTTCGGCGGGCGATATCAATGGCGATGGTTTCGCTGACCTGATCGTCGGCTCACCGGGAGGGGCCAACGGCGGCACAGGGGCCGCCTATGTGCTCTTTGGCAGGCCATCGGGTTTTGCGGCCACGCTCGGTTTATCCAGCCTCAATGGCACCGATGGCTTTTGCCTGGACGGCGTGACGGTGGGCGACAGAGTGGGCTGGTCGGTCAGTTCGGCGGGGGATGTCAATGGCGATGGTCTGGCCGACTTGATCATCGGGGCCCCCGGAACCAACAGCAGCACCGGTTCCGCCTACGTCATCTTTGGCAAGGCAGGGAGCTTTACGGCCACCTTCAATCTGGCATCGTTGGATGGCCACAACGGTTTTCGCCTGGACGGCGTGACGACGGGTGCCCAGTCAGGCATTTCGGTCAGTTCGGCGGGCGATGTCAATGGGGATGGCTTTGACGACCTGCTCATCGGGGCATCCGGTCCCCTGTCTGGTGCGGGTGGCTCCGGTGCTGCCTATGTGGTCTTTGGCCAGTCATCGGGCTTCGCTGCCGTGCTCAATCTGTCCACGCTGAATGGTCACAACGGCTTCCGTCTGAGTGGTGCGACATTGGGCGACCAGGCGGGATTTTCGGTCAGTGCAGCTGGCGATGTCAACGGCGATGGCTTTGCCGACGTGATGATCGGGGCCAAAGGGGCGAACGGTGGGGCCGCCACCGGTTCCAGTTATATCCTCTACGGCAGCGACTCCACCGGTGGTGTCGACTTTCTCGGCACCAGCACCAACCACACCCTGACCGGCACCTCGGCAGCGGAAGTCTTTGTCGCCGGTTCCACCAGTGACACCACCCTGATCGGCGGTGGCGGGGCGGATGTCTTCCATGGCGGGGCGGGTAACGATACCATCGTTGTGGCCGACACCACCTTCCGGTTGGTGGATGGCGGCAATGGCACCGATACCCTGGCGTTGGCGGGGACGGGCCTGACCCTGAATTTGACGACTGAGCGCGGGCATATTCAATCCATCGAGGTCATCAACCTGACCGGTAGCGGCACCGGCGGCAATACCCTGCTGTTGACGGCGTTGGATGTGTTGAACCTTTCCGATACCACGAATATTTTGACGATAGACGGCGATGAGACCGACATTGTTCGTGGTGGCACCGGCTGGACCGATGGCGGCGTCAGCGGCGGGTATCATATTTATACCAAGGGGCAGGCCGAACTGCATATCGCCGCCGCAGTCACCTTCTGCCAGGGTGATCCCCTGGTCCTGGATCTGACTGGCAACGGCATTCATTTGACCGGGCAGGAGGCAGGTACCCACTTTGACATGAACGGGGACGGCGTGGCGGATCCTACTGGCTGGATCGGTCCCGGCAATGGGTTGCTGGTCTGGGACCAGAATGGCAATGGCCAGATTGACGGGATGCAGGAGGTGATCTCCGAGCACACTGCGCCCAATGCCACCTCCAGTCTGGCCGCTCTGGCCACGCTGGACAGCAATCATGACGGCAAAATAGACGCCAGTGATCCTGCGTTTGCCCAATTGCAGGTCTGGGTGGATCAAAACCACGATGGCATCTCCACCCTCGCCGAATTGCACACCCTGTCCCAGCTGGGTATCACCGCGTTGGGGCTGACCGCCGATCATGCCAGTCCGCTGACCATGAACGGCAACACGATCACCGGCTTTGCCAACGTGACCTATGCCGATGGCCATCAGGGCACCATGGCGGAGGTGCAACTGGATTTTTCGGTGGCTGCCACCACGACCACACCCGCAACTGATACCACCAGTCCCGCTGCGACGCCCGCAACAGGGACCAATGGGACAAACAATACGCCGCCGGATTACAGCCATTTGGCCGACATTCTCAACTGGGAGGGGGTTGCCCTGCATCAGGTGGGTGATACCGTGCAACTGGTCGATAACGGCTCGTCTCTGGACTTGACCAACCTGCTGGCCAACAAGGCATTGGCTGGCGTCGACAAGGTGGACATGACGGGTGCGGGCAACAACACCCTGAGTGTGCATGATTTTCTGGATTTTTCCGGCAGCGACCACCCGTTCCTGATCAAGGGGGATGCCGGAGATGTGGTCAATGTCCAACAGGCCATCAATGTAATGCTGGGTGCCAACACCACCGTCGTCGTCGATGGCGTCGGCCATGCGACCGATGCGAGTGGCCACACGACCATCGGAGCCGATACCTATGTGGTCCACCAGACGGTGGATGGTTTGCATACGGTGTTGGTGGGGGGAGAGGTTGTGGTAAACTTTTTGAAGTGATTGTTGTCAAAAATCACTGTGAGGTTGTAATATGGCTTGGTTGCCCCGCTTTCCACCTATTCACGGAGACCAACATGCTTTTGAACTACCTCCATGCTGCCATGCGCCATGCCCGTTACGAAATTCTGGTTGATGACAACTCTTTCTATGGTGATATTCCAGCCTGTAACGGCGTATATGCCAATGCATCCACTCTGGAGGCCTGTCGAAATGAATTGGCAGAAGTGCTTGAGGAGTGGGTATTGTTACGTATCCATAAAAATTTGTCTCTGCCGGTCATTGAAGGTGAAACGTTGCACATTCGGGAAGTGGCATAGTGCCCCGTTTTGGTCCGATTCGGCGAGATGACCTGATACGTTACCTGAGACGGTTGGGGTTCACCGGTCCCTGGTCAGGTGGCAAACACGCCTTCATGGAGCAAGGAGATCTTATTATCCGTGTGCCCAACCCTCACCAGGGAGATATGGGAAAGGAATTGCTGTCCCGCATCCTTCGACAGGCAGGGGTTTCTGTGGTTGATTGGGAAGATTTGTGACGCAGTTGTGGTCAATGTCCAACAGGCCCATGCAATGCTGGATGCCAACACCGTCGTCGTCGATTGATGCGTGTGGTGTTGTGCATTCGGGGGCCTTGATCATCGTTTCGGCCATTCCAGTCAGCACCCTGGATTCCCGCCTTCGCGGGAATGACGAGCGAATTCCGTGTCATACCAATTTTCGTCATGCCCGCGAAGGCGGGCATCCAGGAGAGTTCGTGGACGAAACGATGATCAAGGCTCATTCGTGGCTTCGCCCTGGACCCCACCAGGGGGATGATTCCCCTGGATCCGCAGTACAGTATTCAGAACGTCACCGACCAGTTCATCCCGATGGTCGCCGCATTGTTGCCAGCCATGTTTTGCGCATCCTGCACATACCCGGCCTGCAAGCTGATCTTTTGTGTCTTGGAAAGCGGCGTATCGTAGGACAACTGATAATCCATCTCGCGCCCCGTTGGTACCAGGGAGACACTCTGCAATCCGGTGGACGGCACCCCGGTGACAGGGTCAATATGGGTCATCGCCATATTGACCGAACCTGCCGTGACCCGCAGCGGTTGCTTCAGGGTGGCGGTGAATTGATCGTTCTGGTTGAACACATTCTGGCTGGCCAGGCTGATCCCCCAGGATTGGGCGCGCAAGCGGCTCATACCGGCAAAGACGCTATTGCTGGCACCATTGGCGGATTGAGTGGTGGCTTGCGAGGCTTCCAGATAGATCGTATTGTTGCGATCCAGACTGATCAGGGCCGAAATGCCGATTTCGTTGCTGTGGTTGTCACGGCCCAGATTCAACAGGGACGCCGTATCATAGGCTGTGCCCATCAGACTGTTTTTTTCGTCCAAGGTACGCCAGGAAACGCCCATCTGTAAACTTTCGGTCAGGCGGAGTGAGAGACCTGCTCCCAGGCTGCTGGCACTGGGCGTCATCCAGGCAGGTGTCGAGCCGGATGTGACCTGATCCTGGGGGGCGGCTGTGCCGCTGTAGGACAAGGCCAGGCGGGTGTTTTCACCCAGTCTGGTCCCGTAGGCCAACTGCATCCCCCCCTGCGCCAGGGAGGTCAGGTTGGTCGACAGCGTGCTCGCTGCCAGTGCCGCCGCATCGGAGGCATAGAGTGCCTTGGTGTATGAATAGTGCGACGGCATGACATCCCCATAACCAAAGGCAACGGTCGTCTCATTGCGGTCGGTCAACAGGATATAGCCGGCAGACTTGGTCACCTGCGCATCCCCCGGAGCGGTCGGGCCAAAGGCAGAGGCAACGCTTGTCGAGGCGAACTGGTAAGAAAGTTCACCCCCATCGGCGAGCGACATCTTGTTGGGGCCCGTGTTGGTATTGGTCGGCAGAGGGTTGACGGTGGCGGCGGTCGGCTTGGTCAGAATCAACCCGGCCAGATTGACCGAATAGTTGCGCTGATAACCATCCAGGGCCGTATAATTGGCCAATTTGGACTGCACGGACGACAGACTGCCGAGGGCACCCCCGGTAATCATGGCCCCGGTCAGGCTGGGCATGGCCACCGACTTGCCGTTGGCTTCGGTGATCGTGAGTGTACCATACGGCTGGAAGGCGGTGCCCAGATTGACCAGGCCGGTGCCATAGCTGTTGTCCACCCCTTTGCTGCCCAGATCGCTCGCGGTGTTCAGCAGCAGATTGGCCGTCGTGCCATTGGTTTTCAGAATGGGCCAGGCCGATTCCAACAGCAGGAGAGAACCGCTGATGATCGGCGTGGACATGGAGGTACCCGACCAGGCGGCAAAAGACTTGGCACCGGAGGTTATATCGGGCGCGAGTATATTTTCGCCGGGGGCCATGATCCAGCGGGAGGCATAAGAACTCCTGGCACCCGCTGCATTCACGAGTGAACCAGAACCGGGCGTGTTGCTGAAAGAGGACAAGCCATTGCCGGAGGAGACCGAGCCGGCAAAGATCAAATGGGCGATGGCCGTATCCGTCAACCCGGTCGTGTTGGCATTGGCCACCAGGGCCGCCGCGCTGTTGCCACCCGCCCAGACGATAAAAGCTCCCTTGCTGGCCGCATAATTGATGGCCGAGACGATGGCGGGATCATTCATATAGGTCAGGGAGAGGTTGATGACGGCAGCACCGGCATTGGCCGCCTTGGTGATGCCGTTGGCCACGTCGGTGTCATACCCGGAACCAGCGGCATTGAGCACCTTTTCGGCTGCGATGTTGGCATTGGGAGCCACGCCGATCACACTGCCAGCCGCTGTTTTGTAGCCGCCATAATTGATGGCAAAGGGCAGGGTACCATTGGCTGCCGCAATGGAGGCCACAGCGGTACCATGGCCGTTGTCGTCGGTGTAACCACTGGTGCATTTGAAGGTCACGGCGGCGCAGGAACTTAAACTGTTGGCGACCTGACCGGCAGCGAACACGGCATTGTTGGTCACGATGCCGGTGTCAACGGTGATGAGCAGTTGTCCCTTGCCCCAGTTGGCTGCCGATTCGATGGTGTTGGTCAGTCCGATCTGGGTGAGCCAGGGCGCGTAAGTCGGTGACGGCGTCGTCGCCGCTTGCACCTGTACCGCCAAGGTCAAAACAGTAAAGTGCGTTGCCAGGCCAGCAGCCTTGCGCAAAGTATTTTTGATGGGCATCGTTATTCTCCTTATATTTACAGCGCGCCATTTCAAGCAAGCTTTGTACAGAAAACGACCTGATTGACTTGCTAATGGTTGTTGCAATCCTATACGGCAAATAACGGGCCAAGATAAAAATGCCGTGCCGAGTCCTGGATGAGTTTATTTAACATGCGATAAAAAATGCAGAAAATCACATCAAGCGGCGAAATCCGCGTGCCCTGTCGGCGGTCCTGCTGGCGAGGGGTGGATTGGACAGAAAAAAAATTCTTTACACTTTTATCGTGCAGTGTAAAAAATTTTTACAGAGAAGGGCGTACACGCGGAGCAGACCCAAACGGATCACCCGCAATAAGGCTTGACGCGGATCCGGGATTCCTTGTATGACCATGAGAGTGGCACCCTGCCCGGAACAAAGACACAAGGAGTGATCATGTACAAACGGCTGATTTTGATTGTGGTGGTGGCTGTCGGATTGGGTGGCTGTCAGAGTGCACCCCCCAGTGGGGGCGTGGTTGCGCGTCCTGGAGCCGCCGTGGTCTTTTCTGATTTGCTGCACTTTTAATCGCCTGCGGCAAGAGGCATGTCCACCGGCAGATTGCCCCCTTCATCGAGCAAGGAACCTCACTGCTGTGTCATTTTTTATGCACAGCCTCTTGATGTCCCGAATCGGGGCTCCGCCCCGAGCCCCGCCAGGGGCTTTGCCCCTGGACCCCACCAGGGGGATAATCCCCCTGGACCCCTGCAACCATGAACGATTTGTTGAGATGTATGTAATGGAACGGGTTTAGTCTCCTGGTGGGGTGGAAAGAGTCAAGCGGCGAAGACCAGACTGGCAATGACCAGATAGTTGGACGATCCCACCAGATCAATGATGGTCAAGGCCAGGGGACCTGCCGCGATGGCGGGATCAGCCCCGATCTTTTTGAAAAAGAACGGCAGCGACATGGCGATGACCGAAGAGGCGATCATGTTGCACATCATCGCCGGGCCCACCGTCATGGAGAGCTTGAAGTTCTGGAAAATCAGGTAGGCCGCCGCTGCCAGGAGACAGCCATATACGGTACCCTGCACCACGTTGGCTCCCAACTCCTTGAAGAGCAACTTGAAAAAATGGTTGTTGCGAATGGTGCCGAGAGCCAGTCCACGCACCACAATGGTACCGGTTTGGGTGCCTGAGTTGCCCGACATGCCGATCACAATCGGGAAAAAGAAGGCCAATTGCACCACCGCCGAGAGGGTCTCCTCGAATTCACCCAGAATGACAGAAATGACCAGATAACCCAAAAAGGCGGTGATCAACCAGGGCACCCGTGCGCCGAAAATAAAAAAGGGGGACTGGGTCAATACGGAACCCTTGTTGGTGCCACTGCCTGCCATTTTCAGCATGGTATTGTTGTTGTCTTCGTTGATGACATGGATCAGGCTGTCAATGGTGATGCGGCCAACCAGAATACCGGCATCATCCACCACAGGCATGGCCAACAACCGGTAGTTGGTGACCTGTTTGGCGACCTCCCGCTGATGGGTCTTGGTGGTGGCCTTGATTATTTTCGGGTTCATGATCTCCCTGAGCGTCTTTTCCGGCTCGGCCAGGATAAGCTGCCGCATGGAGACGGTGCCGCTCAAGCGATGTTGACTGTCCACCACATAGACATAAAAGACCATTTTATGTTCGGACAGTTCCTGCAACGCCTGAATGGTTGCGGCAGCGGTTGTCGACTCCAACTGGTGAAAGACATGGGGACTCATGAGACGCCCAGCCGACTCAGGCGGATATTTCATGAGATCGATGGCCCCGCCATGACCTTCCTTGCTCATTTTTTTCAGAATGCGTTTGGCGCGCAGGGAGTTCAGCGCGTTGATGCAACTGATGCGCATTTCCGGGCTCAGGGCACCCAACGCCCCCAGGGCGTGTTCAACGGTGCCTTTGGACAGGATATAATTTTTATGGCCATCGCTCAGCTCCTTGAAGACCAGCCCCGCCCGATCTGGCGGAGTGATCAGGGCATAGACGGCACTGGCATCCTGCTCGTGAAAACCGTTCAACACCTCGACAATATCGCCTGGGGAGAGATGGAGCAGCAGTCTGGCCAGGTGAAAAGAGGCCCCCTTGCGATGCAAACGCTCAATGGCCTCGCTGATCTCTTCGACCGAAGAGTGGGTGTTCGGGTTATTGTCTTCGTCGTCCAACACGACCATGCTCATGGAAGTTCCTCTGCTCTGTTTTGAATCAATGGGATTGTAACGGATCGGTGTGGCATCTCCAGGGCTGGTTACAGGCCATAAATCAATGTGGCCATCAGGAGATAATTGATCACGCCCAATACATCAATGGCGGTCAACACATAAGGTCCACCACCAATGGCGGGGTCCGCCCCCATTCTTTGCAGCAACATGGGAATACTGGAGGCGATGATGCCCGCATAGGTTATGTTGCTGAGAATGCTGATACCGACCGTAAAAGCCAACGTGGAGCTTTTGAAGACGAACAGGGCATACATGGCCAGACAGAGGCCATAAAAACCGCCGATGAGCAGACCGACCGAGATCTCTTTGAAGAGCAGCTTGTAATACTGGCTGACCTTGATATTCCCGGTGGCCAGGTTGCGGACGGCCACGGTGGCGGCCTGACTGCCCACATTGCCCGCCATGCCGAAAATCATGGGCATAAAAAAGCTGAGTTGGATGACTGCCGACAAGGTGTGCTCGAATTGTCTGAGCATAAAGGCGGCGATCAGCCCACCCAGAAACGGCATGAACAGCCACGGAATGCGCGACTTGGCCACGGCGAAGAAGGGGGTGGCCATAATGTCAAAGCGGGGATCCACGCCAGCCTTTTTCAGCATGGCCTGGGTGGCAATATTCTGAATGACGTGCAACAAGTCGTCCACGGTGACAATACCGCGCAACACCCCCCGATCATCCAGCACGGGTATGGCCAGCAGATCATGCCGGGTCACCACATCGGCCACCTTTTCCTGGTGGGTGCCGGTGTTGACCGAAAACAACCGCGTATTCATGAACTCCTGGAGTGTCTCCTCAGGCTGGGCCAGCAAAATGTGGCGCAGGGAGGTTACGCCCGTCAGACGGTGTTGAGCATCGACCACATAGACATAACAGATCATCTCCCGGGAAGAGAGCGTGCGTACCGCCCGCATGGCATCGGCAGCCGAGGTGGTTTCCGGCAGGGCGAAAAACCGGAAAGACATCAGACTGCCCGCCGTGTTGGGTAAATATTGCAGCAGGGTGTTGACCTCTTTCTGTCTTTCGAGGCCCATGGCTGTCATCAGGCGTTCGCCGACCTTGGTGCTCAACCGACCGATCAGGCGACTGCGCACATCGGCAGGCAGATCTTCCAGAATGGCCACCACCCGCTCCTGGGAACAGGAGGAGAGAATATATTTTTGCTGCTCTTCCTCCAGTTCGTTCAGAGCCAACCCCGCCTTTTTGGCGGAGGTGATCAACTCGAATATGGTCCGCGCCTCGGCGTTGTCGCGGGCCGAGGAGATGATGTAGGCAATATCCGCTGGCAGCAGTTTGTCGATGATGGGCGACAGTTGCGCGATGCCGCCCTTGCGAAAGAGGCGTTCGATGGCCTCCACGTACAAGGGCGGTTCATCGGGCGATTCAAGTGAAACGGTTTCGTCAATGGCAACGGCCATACTCATGGTGGGTTCCTTTTGGTACCGGCAGTCCCGGAGGCAGTTCCAGAATGTGAAGAAAAATTCACCTGCTGTTCCTGAGCTTCCGTGTTGTTTATCTTTATATGTAAGTATCTTACCAAGATTTGACCTATTTGCAACCAAAAAAATTTTTTATTGATAAAGCCAGAAATCGCAAGCATTTTTCATTATCGGGCTTTTTAAAAAAATGTGGTTCCCATTGTGAACTGCGTTGCGTGGGCCGTTTGCTCGCCGGAACGCATTTTTCCACTTGCCAGAGGTACGGCCTCTCGGCCACAATCGCGTTTTGCAGTCGGCCAAAGGGGCATCGAAAAATTTTGTCGGGAGTAATCTGAAAAGTGAGCTGGAAAGTCACCGTCGATGATTTGACGTATGGATATCAATGGGATGAGACAGGCCGGGGGCGGGATCTCACCTGGAAGGAGGCTACGGTGTGGCAACCGGGACCGGGGAGCGGCACATTGTTCCTGGTTTGCAACTCCACATTGCCAGAGGTCCGTTTGTGGCTGCGGCAGGACAGCGGGATCGATTTTGCCACGGTCAACATTATGCTCAATGACGATGACCGTCCTCGTCTCGTGCGGGGGCCGGAGGGTACCCTGGTGATCCTGCGCGGGATGAATGATGATTCCAAATCGTCCGACACGCCGATGATCCCGATCAAAATCTGGGTGGACAAAAATCGGGTGATCGCCCTGCGCGGGGCGCGGGTTTTGGCCTTCCGGGATGTGCTGGCCGACTTGCGGGAACTGGGGGAGATTCCGAGTTCCACCGTCGACCTGTTGCACCACATTATCAGCAAGGTGATCTTTCGGATGGAAAGTCTGGTGACCACGTTGATCAGTGACCTGGATCAACTGGAAAGCCGCATTCTCTCCACCCGGACCAACATGCCGATGCTCCGCTCTTTTCACTCCGAGGTGGTCCGTTTGCGCAAGCGTGTCATCACCGTGCGCAGCCATTTGGTGCCGATGGGGGCGTTGGCCTCCGCCTTTTTGCGCCAACGGGGCAAATGGATGGAAACGCGACAGAGACGCCTGATCGCGGAAGAGTTTGAACGCCTGCACGACTATCTGGAGGCCCTCGGCATGGTGCGCGAACGCAGTTCGCTGTTGGAGGATGAGATCCATGCCATGGAAGCGTCCCAGATGGACCGCAACATTTATGTGCTCACCTTTTTGACCGGGGTCTTCGTGCCCATGAATCTGATCCCCAGCATGTTGGGGAGCAATATTGGCGGCATTTACGGGGCCACCGATCCCGATGCGTTTGAATATCTGATCTTTGTCGAGTTGCTGATATTTGCCGTTGGGTTGTTTTTCTTTATGCGCCATGTACGCAAATTATCGGTCACCTCCTGACACGGTGGCCCGTTCTGTTGTCTGGTTTTATGTTCGGTTTCATGGAATCACTCCTGGCCGCCTGTGCTGAAAAAATGAAGGGTACTTCCTCATGAATGTTGCGATTCCTGACAATCGACGCGGCGTCGGTTCTGTTGGTACCTTGCCGGTCAATGTTTTGCTGGTGCTGTTCATCCTGGGTATGTCTTTCCTGGTCTTTGGTCCACTGGTCCGCAAGGCGGTCTACAATTATTATCTGGACGAAGAGGCCAAGCCGGTTTTGACTGCCCTGGTGGCGGCGGAGCGGCGTTATTTCAAGGAACATGGGCAGTACTATGCCAGTCCCAAAAATCTGGAAAAGGATCTGGAGGATAATCTGGGGGTCAAGCTGAGTGAGGCGGGCAATTTTTGCTTCATGGTGCGCACGACCGCCGATTTTATCACGGACAGCAGCAGCGGTCCTTTTGTGTTCGAGGTGTGGGCGGTCCTGCGGGACAAGCATTACAGTGCGGAAAACTCTGGCAGCGACCGGGTCTTTGTGCAAGGACTGGACCTCTCCTGCACCACCGCTCCTGGCAAACAGGAGGCCAATGGTGTCTTTACCTATCGCAATGGGCGAATCTTTGCCCTGCGGGAGCCGACGCCACCGGATATCTGTATCCTCCCAACCACCAACGCGGGGCCGCCGCGCACGGGTCGCACTGTGGCCCGTATCGAATGGAGAGATGGCTTTACCTATTCCGACATCTATAAATGACATTATCATTGCGCGGCTGTTGCTTATGCCGTCCCCGATGCGATACAGTAATGGCATATCCACCCAGAAGGAGAAACCGCCATGAGCATCGCCATCACGTTCGACACGTTGGCATATGTGAAAGAGCTGGAGACCGCAGGCATTCCGTCCGCCCATGCGGAAGCGCAAGCAAAAGCCCTGTCCGTCGTCATCCAGAAGGTGGAAGAGAACCGGAAAGATGAGTTGGCTACCAAGCGGGATATTGCCGATCTCAAACAGGATATGGACAACAGATTCAAGGAAATGGAAAATAAGTTCAAGGATATGGACGCAAAACTGGAGAAGATGGAACTGCGCATGGTCATCAAGATGGGGGCCATGATTCTGGCGAGCATCGGTCTGATTGTGGGAACCTTGCGCGCATTTCCCGTGCCGGTGCAGTTCATCCCCCAAGCCGCCCAGATAATGCCTGCGCCTCCCTCTCCACCACCGCCAGCAAGGTGATTCGCTCCAGTCCTCCCCACCTTTTCTTTTGATTGTTTTGAACGATTGTGCGAGGCTAAGGAGGATCATCCCCCCGTTGGCACCCCCGTGGCAAAAGAGAGGTAACGCTTCATGATCATACACCGCTTTGGCATCAAGAGACGTATTTACAGTCTGGTCTTGCTGGCCCTGCTGATGATCGGCCTGGAGGGGGAGATGGGGCAGTATTCCCTGAACCTGGTACAGGAGCGGCTCGATATTTTTTCAACCTTCGATCTGCCGTTGGTTCACAGTCTTTCGGGGATGGAAAGCCTGCTGGTGCAGATGAGCAATCAATTTGACAAGGCCCCGTCCTCTGATGCGGATCGTGCACGGATTGTCATCAATAACAGTATTATCCATGACCAGTTGTACCGGATCCAGATGGAGCTGGATCGGGTGCGGGAGTTGAGTGAGCGCGCTCTGACCGTTGCCCAGGATGAGGGACATCGGGAAAAAATGCGCCGGATGATCGAGGAACTGGCGCGGATTTCCCGTGCGAAGGAGGAGATGGTCACCCTGCTGGACCGTTCCATCGTCGATGCGGAAGGAGGGGGCGGCAAGGCGACCTTGCCCCAGGATGTCAATCGGACCCTGGTGGATGGTACCGAACGGCTGGAAGTTCATGCTGGTGCGTTGCTGGACCGGGCCGAAGGGGAGATGACGACCGATATTTTTGAGTCGATCCGACAGAGTGACACCTCGCGACACTGGTTGCGGGAGATGTGGTTGATCTGTACCGTTCTGGGGCTGATACTGGCGGTTGGCTCGGCCCGCTGGGTTCTGCTGCCTCTGGAGACGGCCCGTCTGGCCGCCCGGCGCATCGCCACGGGCGATCTGGATGTGAGCCTGGAACATCATCGTTTTGATGAGTTGGGCGAAATGTTGACCGCCATGAGAGAGATGGTCATTGCCCTGGGGGAGCGGCATCGGGTGGAAACCCTGGTTTGGCAATCGGAAAAAATGTCTTCCCTGGGGCGTTTGGCCATCGGTCTGGCGCACGAAATTGTCAACCCCCTGGCCAGTGCCACACTGCATCTGGAACTGTTGCGGGAAAAACTGTCCGGCCAGAGTGCCGCCATTCTCGACAACCTGGACGTGATCGATCGTTGTATGACCCGGGTTTCCGGGATTGCGCGGGATTTGCTCACCTTTTCGCGTCCCAAGGGGAGCGATGCGCTGCCGGTCCATGTGCATGATCTGATCGAGGTGGTGTTGGTATTGGTGGGCAATCAACTCAAGGGAGTGGAGGTGGTGCGCCAGTTCGCGCCCGATTTGCCGGATATTCTGGGGGTGGCGGGCAAGCTGGATCAACTGTTCATGAATCTGATCCGCAATGCGTTGGAGTCCATGCCGCAAGGGGGGATGTTGGTGTTGACCACGGCTGTGGAGGAGGATGCGGTGGAGGTGGTGGTGCGGGACTCGGGGGCGGGTATCGCGCCCCATTTGCGGGAAAAGGTTTTGGAACCCTTTTTTACCACCCGTCAGGATCGGGGCGGGGTGGGGTTGGGCCTGTCCGTGTGCCAGGAGGTTGTCAACCAACACGGTGCCACCATGACGCTGGGGGATGCCCCGGAAGGCGGCTTGATGGTGGTCTTGCGGTTTCCCCTGAAAAAGGATACGGGGGGTTCTCTCTCTTCTGACCAGTCTGTGGTACCCGCATGAACAAAATTCTGGTGGTGGATGATGATGTCGAATTCAGCCGGGCCATTCTGGAAATTCTGGACAAGGCAGGCTATGTCACCCGGTTGGCGGCCAATGGCAACGAAGGGCTGGATCACCTGCGGCGGGACCATTTTGACCTGATCTTGCTGGATCTGGTCTTGCCGGGGGTGGATGGCATGGATGTCTTGCGCGAGTTGCGCCGGATCAACAGTCAGGTTCGGGTCATCCTGGTGACCGCCTTTGCCACGGTGGAAAATACGGTGGCCGGGATGAAACTGGGGGCCGTGGATGTCTTGGCCAAACCGTTTCGCATGGCAGAATTTATCACCCTGATCCATCGCACCATGGAGGAGATTCGTCTGGAACAAAAATCCTCCGTGGAAAGTCTGGATCTGCTGTTGAACAGTCTGTCCAATACCACCCGACGCATGGTGGTGGAGCGGCTTTCCCGGCAGGGACCGCAAAGTTTGAGCGAATTGATGAAATTTCTCGAGATTACCGATCATACCAAACTGGGTTTCCATCTGAAAAATTTGCAGGAAAATGGCATTATTGATCGGGGGGTTGATCGCCATTTCCGTCTGACCAACCGGGGCAACACCCTCTGGATCAGCCTGTGCAACATTGGTCGCAAACTCTGAGCGGGTCAGGGGGAGGCCGGTCTGGACAGAAAAGACCTTGCTTCAACGCGATCCTTTGGCTAAAAAGAGAGGCTACAGTTCAATAAGATCCACCTGGATTGTGTCGAATTGGATTCGGGATGGGTGGGTTTTTTCGGGTCTTCTCTTTGTTTCGATAGGGATTTTTATGTCAAAACTACGTCTTCCCGGCTGGATGCGGTTTGGTGCCGTGGTATCCAGGGTGCTCAATAATCCTTTGACGTTCAGGATTTTCAGGAGTTCTGTCCCATATGTGCCCAATTTCTATGAAATCATAAATGAGCAGTGCGATGTGTGCGCCGAGGCCATGGATGCACTGGTGGGGTTCATGGAGACCAATGAGATGGAGCGGGGTCTGCTCGTCCGTGAACTGGAAAAACGGGGCGATGAGATCAAAATGCGCAACATGGTGGTGCTCAACCAGGCCTTTGCCACCCCCATGGACCGGGAGGATATCTACCGGGCGATTGTTGCCGTCGATCAGATCATCAATTATGCCAAGACCACCGTGCGGGAAATGGAGATACTGGCTCTCAAGCCGGACTCATTCGCCTTGGAGATGGCCCAGTTGCTGCGCGATGGGGTGAATGCCTTGCAAATCGGCTTCCACAAGTTGAATACCACTCCGGCTTTGGCCGTGGAGGATGCAGAGGTGGTGCGCAAGGCAGAACGCTATGTCGAGAAGGTCTACCGCAAGGCCATTGCGGACCTGTTCCAGGTGGATGAAGAGATGCGGGCTCTGGATGCCCGTGAGCCGGGTGTCATCCTGGATGAGGTGGTCAAAATGTTCAAACGGCGCGAGTTGTATCGCCATCTTTCCAACTCCGCCGATCAATTGGCCAGGGCGGGCGATGTCTTGTACGATATTGTGGTGCAGATTTCCTGACACCCTGTGCGTGAATGGGGGAACGAGATGAACGTCTTGGGTGTGCGCCAACCGGCGGTGGCTGGTTCGTTCTATCCGGGTGACCCGGTTGCCTTGCGAACCATGATCCGCCAATTGCTGGATCAGGCCCCGGACGGGCATCCACCCCCCTGTGCCATGGTGGTGCCCCATGCCGGATATGTCTATTCCGGGTATACGGCGGCCTGTGGTTATCGCACCCTGGCCAGAGCCACTGCGGATCATCCGTTGCGGGTCTTTGTCTTGTCGCCGAGCCATCGGGTGGCCCTGGAAGGGATCTCGGTGGGGGATTATCGGGCCTATCTGACGCCGTTGGGCGAGGTGCCGATTGACCAGGAGGTGGTGCAGGGGTTGTTGACCTTGCCGGATGTCAGTCGCAACACCGCTGCGCACCAGCAGGAACACGCCCTGGAGGTGCATTTGCCGTTTCTCCAGGAGACGGTGGGCCATTTCACACTGGTCCCCATCGTCTTTGGCCGCATCAGCGGGGGACATCTGGCGGATATCGTTTCCCAATTCTGGCGGCCTGGGGATCTGTTGCTGGCCTCTACCGATCTGTCGCATTTTCATCCTTATGACACGGCGCGCCGTCTGGACAGCCAATGTCTGGCGGCACTGGCCGCGATCAATCCCCAGGCCATGTCCCAGACGGAGGCTTGTGGCAACATTGGGGTATGCGCCTTGTTGGAGATGGCGCGGCGCAATCAATGGCGGGCGGAATTGGCGGACTATCGTACCTCCGGGGATACGGCGGGTGACAAGGATCGGGTGGTGGGTTATGTCAGCTATCTGTTTTATCCGCCCCAGACGGCAGCCCGCCCGGTGGCAGCGGCCTCGTTGCCTGCCTTGGCGCGCACCCATCTGACCCAGGTGTTGCGGGGTGGGACCGGGTTGCAGGCCGAGGCTCTGGTCGCGCAGGCGGCGGACTGGGCCAATCCGGGGGCCTGTTTTGTCACTTTGACCAAACAGGGACAATTGCGGGGTTGTATTGGCAGCTTGCAGGCGCATCGTCCGTTGGCGGTCGATTTGCTGGAAAACAGTGTCGCGGCGGCGATCCATGATCCGCGTTTTCCACCGGTCACGGCGGCGGAATTGGCCGAGTTGCAGATCGAGGTTTCCTTGCTGACGCCTGCCCAGCCGTTTCCCTATACGGATGGGGAAGATTTATTGCGTCGTTTGCAACCGGGGGTGCATGGTGTCATTCTCTCCCATGGCGGACGGCGGGCCACCTTTTTGCCCCAGGTGTGGGAACAACTGCCGGATCCACGGACGTTTCTTCAGCATTTGTGCATGAAGGCCGGCTTGGGGCGGGATTGCTGGCGAAATGACAAACCGGATATTGCGGTGTATACGGTGAAAAAGATTGTGGAGTGAGGGGGGGCTGGAGACGCAAAAATGATCGCTGGCATTACCATTCGCAATTTCAAGTCCATCCGGGAGGTGGTCAATCTGCCGCTGGGTGGTTTCCATGTCCTGGTGGGACCAAACGCCAGCGGCAAATCGACTTTTCTGGATGCACTGCACTTTGTGCGGGATTGTCTGGATGTGGGGCCATTGAAGGCCGTGGAAAAACGGGCCATTCCCGACTTCGATGACCTGACCTTTATGCGTCGTGGGGGTGAGATCCAGATTGAACTCTGGTTTGATGGTGCATCACTGCTTGATGCACAGAAGGACAATCTTCTCCAATACAAAATTTCCATCGGCAAGGATGACCATCTGGGCATCTGTCTGCGTGGGGAATCCTTGCGTCAATACTTGAAAAGCGAACAACTGCCGGGCAAATCATTTCAATTCAAGGAAAAGGCAAAGACAAAGTGGTTGCTTGGAAAAAACAGCAATAACAATGACATCTACCGAAGGGAAAATGGTACCTACCAGGACTCTTTTGTCTTTGGCATGGATAAATCCACTTTGTCACTGACTCCTCCAGATAATGAACGTTACCCCACAGCCAACGCCGTTAAACAATTTTTGATGCAGAGCATACGTTATATACAACTGGACAGTCCTGCCATGCGTTTGCCATGTCAGGCCACGCGGGGAACCGAATTGGAGCTGGATGGGAGCAACTTGGCACGGGTGGTGGGGCGTCTGCGGGGACAGAGTGATGCGATAACACAATGGACCAATCATCTGCGTTATGCCTTGCCAGCGTTGCAGGAAATTGGTTGGAACAGGCGCGCTGCGGACAATGCGGAGTTTCTCGTCTTGAAGTACGATAACGGCCTGGAGTGTCCCTCCTGGTTGACCAGTGATGGCACCCTGCGCATGTTGGCACTCACGCTGCCCGCCTTCTTGCCCACCACGCAACCGAGCATTTACATGGTCGAGGAGCCGGAAAACGGCGTTCACCCCAAGGCCCTGGAAATCATTCTCCGTGCCCTTTCCATGATTCCCAACACGCAGGTTCTGGTCGCCACCCATTCGCCCTTGGTGGTGCAGCAGGTTGGCGTGGAAAAGTTACTCTGTTTTTCTTCGACCCAGGATGGCAGCCATATTGTGCCTGGACCACAACACCCCATCATCCAGAGGTGGGATGGCATCAGCCCCGACTTGGCCACCATTTTTTCAGCCGGGATTCTGGGATGAAAGATTTGTTCGTGTTGACGGCTGACGCAGATGCGCTGGCCGTCATGAGACAGGTTCTGAGTAGGCACTACTCGTTGGGCATCCGAGAAATTACCTACGAGGTGGATCGACATACTGGACGTGACGCAGGCATGATTCATACTGGGCCAGCGTTGGTCCAATTTAAAAAAGGTGAGTTCAAACATGTTTTGCTGCTCTGGGACCATCAGGGTTCTGGAAAAGAGTGTATGAACCTCAATACCGTTCAAAATAACATGACATCCCAGTTGGATGGCTTTACGTGGAAAGACAACAATCTGGTCATCGCTGTCATGCCAGAGTTGGAGGAATGGTTGTGGCACAACCCGGAAGCCTTGCTGAAACATCTGGACATTACCGAAAACGAACTGAATGTATGGTTGACTGAATTTGCCAAGAAAGCTGGCAATGATATTGATTCCTTACGCAGGGCACAACCCAAAGAGATGTTCGAGCATCTTGTGTACAAAAAGAAGCAAGGCAAACCAGGACCTGACGATTTTGATAAAATCGCTTCTATCGCCAGTCTGACCCAGTGGCAACAAAGCGCGAGCTTCAGGGCTATTGTAGAAGGGCTTAGGCAGTGGTTTCCCATCCCGTGAACGACACCGTACGCCTGGATGCCCAAGATCATGGACGCTTGTGGCGCAATTTTTTGGTCGAAATCAGTGTGGTCTTGTTGATCTTTACCCTGGGGGCCTTTGTCGGGATACTCAGTGGTCACAAGCAACTTATCGAAGCGGAAATGCTCTCTCGCGCCCGTGCCCACGTGCGGGATATTGTCCTGACCCGGCGATGGAATGCCTCCTACGGTGGGGTGTATGTGGAAAAACGGGCGGGCGTTCTCTCCAACCCTTATTTGAAAAACCCGGACATCACCTCGACTGCCGGGATGATTTATACCCTCAAAAATCCCGCCCTGATGACGCGCGAAATATCCGAATTGTCTGAGAAAGACAGTGATTATCGCTTTCATTTGACCAGTCTCAATCTGCGCAATCCCAGCAACGCCCCGGATCCGTGGGAGCGGGAGGCCCTGCTGGCCTTCAACACCGGCCTTAAAGAGACCAGTGCCATCATCACGACCGGCACCGGATCCCAATTCCGTTATATGGTTCCGCTGCTGGTCGAGCCAAAATGTCTGGAATGCCACGCGGATCAAGGCTACCGAGAGGGGGATGTGCGGGGTGGCATCAGCGTTTCCTTTGACATTACGCCCATCCAGAAGGGGATCGAACAGAGCCGTCTCCTGCTGATCGGGCTCACTGTCGTGCTGTTTATCCTGCTGCTCGGCGTGGTCTATCTCTTTGTCTCCAAGGTGTACCGGCAGTTGGATGTGGCCCTGGTCAAACTTCGGGAGATGGCCACCACCGACGTTCTGACCGGTCTGTTCAACCGCCGCCATTTTTTTGATCAACTGGCCAATGAAATCAGTCGCCACAAACGCTATCGACGGGATCTTTCCTGCATTTTTATGGACTTGGACCATTTCAAGAAGATCAACGACCAGCATGGACATGCCATTGGGGACGAAGCCCTGCGCGCCATGGGCAAACTGCTGCGGAAGCGGTGTCGGCAAGAGGATATTTGCGCCCGCTACGGAGGGGAGGAGGTGGTCATTCTGCTGCCGGAAACCGCTCTGGAAAAGGCGCGCACCATGGCGGAAGTGTTGCGCCAGCAGGTAGCGGAAACCCCGATTCCGTTGCCCTCGGGGGAGACCTTTTACTTGACGGCCAGTTTTGGGGTGGCGGCCATTGCGGGGGATTCGGATGAGTGGTCCGAAGCCGCCGAAGCACTCCTGCTGCGGGCCGACCGGGCGGTCTATCGGGCCAAGGAGCAGGGGCGCAATCGGGTGGTGGTGGAGAGGGGTTGATCTTCCCCTTTACCCTATCCTGGCAGGGGTCCAGGGGGATTATCCCCCTGGTGGGGTCCCTACCCTATGCACACAATTATTGAAACCCTTCCCATCGGGTCATGGTCATGATTCAATCGTGACCGATGTACATGAGGAAGGTGCTTCGGGTGGTCGCAGACCACATGT
>JADFYM010000409.1 GCA_015233035.1 Magnetococcales bacterium | reverse complement strand
CAGCAAGCTGTAGTCACGAAACCAGCACCGTATCGATCACTTGTTGCGAACCCAAGAGGGAAGATTCACAAGACAAAGACGCTTGATCGAAGTGGATAGGGCTTAACCGAAGTGGATACCTAGTTTAACAAATTTGTTTACGGGGTCAATCGCCTGCAAAAGCTGCCCGAAAATTTTACCCTGTTCGCCAATTTTAACGGCCAGAGTGCCAGCAAAAATCTGGACAGTTCGGAGCAGTTTATCCTGGGTGGTCCCAACAGGGTCCGGGCTTATTCTGGCCTGGAGGGAATGGGAGATTCCGGTTGGGTGACCAATCTGGAAGTACGTTACGATTTTTCCTTTGGCAGCGACTTTGGCCAATGGCAGTGGGTCGGTTTCTATGATGCCGGACATATCAAACTGCACGACGATCCCAAATCCATCCCGATTGCCACGCTGACCGGGCAAAACAGTTATGCGCTGTCCGGGTGGGGCATGGGTCTCAATTTGTCCAAAACCGACAGCTATCTGGTCCGGCTCAGTTGGGCGGAAGCGATTGGCGACAATCCGGGTCGCACCGCCTCGGGATTGGACGCCAATGACCGTTCGTGCCTCTGGTTGCAAGCCACCCTTTGGTTTTAAGGAATATCCAACATGAACAAGAAATCTTGCCTCGCCTTGAGTGCGACGTGCGGTATCGCTGTCCGGGCACGTTCCGCCATGGCGGAAAAATCGCTGTCGACGCGGGTATCCAGTGTGCTGGCCGCATTGGTTTTGGGATGGTCCGGTTCACTCCTGGCCGCCGGACCGGCCCCGAATCAACTGCCCAGCGGGGGGCAGATTGTCGGCGGTGCGGGCAGCGTCGCCAGCCATGGTACCACCATGACCGTGACGCAAACGACCCAGCGCATGATCGCCAACTGGCAAACTTTCGACATCGGGGCCAATGCCCAGGTCAATTTTGTGCAGCCGTCGGCCTCGGCGATGGCCCTGAACCGGGTGTTGGACCAAAATCCCACCACCATTCTCGGCCAGCTCACCGCCAATGGCCAGGTCATGCTGGTCAATCCGGCGGGCATTGTCTTCGGGCAGGGGGGACAGGTCAATACAGCCGGGCTGGTGGCCTCGACGCTCGCCCTCTCGGACGAACACTTTATGGCGGGGCAATACCACTTTACCCGCGACGCCAGCGGGTTGGCGGGCAATATCAACAATCAGGGTACTATTGTCACGGCCAATGGTGGCGTAGTCGCCTTGATCTCCCCCGTGGTGCAAAACAGTGGCGTGATTCAGACGCCGAGCGGCAGCACCCTGCTGGTCGCAGGCGATGCGGTGGACATTGATTTCAGTGGCGATGGGCTGATCAACTATCGGGTCAATACGGGCACGGCCCATGCGTTGCTTGAAAACAGTGGCACAATCAACGCAGACGGCGGCATGGCGGTGCTGAGTGCCCATGCGGCGGATGCCGTGACGCAGGCCGTGGTCAACAATACCGGCGTCGTGCAGGCCAAGAGTCTGCAAAATGTCAACGGTCGCATTGTGCTGGAGAGCGATCTGGCAACCAACAGCGGCACCCTGGATGCGGGCAGCAGCCTGACCGTGACCACCCAGGGGGCCCTGGTCAATACGGGCACCCTCCAGGCGGGGAATGGCACGACGGGAGGCCAGATCACCGCCAACGTCAACACTCTGATCGATGCCGGTACCTGGGCGGTCAACGGCAGCGAACGGGGCGGCACGATCCAGATTCAGGCCGCAGGCGGCATCGAGCAAACGGCGGCGGGTCGCATGACGGCAGATGGCGGTACCGGCGGTGGCCTTCGCCTGACGGCGGGGCAGAGCCAATATCTGTCCGGCACTTTGAGCGCGCGTGGCAATACCGGTGCGGGTGGCGAGATTGCCGTGACGGCACCGGAGACCATTCTGGCGGGGGCGCAGGTCCAGGCCGATGGGGCAACAGGCGGCGGTCGCATTCGGATTGGCGGCGGCTGGCAGGGGCAAGATGCTGACCTGCCCAACGCCACCACCACCACAGTCACCGCCAGCAGCACCCTGACGGCCAATGCCACCGGGCACGGCAACGGTGGTACCGTGGTGCTCTGGTCGGAGCAGGCGACTGCCTTTGCGGGCAATATCGAAGCCAAAGGCGGTGCGAAGGACGGCAATGGCGGGCAGGTGGAGGTCTCCAGCCACGAGTTGTTGACCTTCGGCGGTCAAGTGGCCACGGCGGCCCCCCACGGTCAAGACGGCTCCTTGTTGCTGGATCCCAGAAATATCACCATCGATGCCAGTGGTGGCGGTTCGGCCCCTGCCTATCCGGTTGCTTGCCAATTTGGTGAGTTGATGTTAGCCTGTCGTCATGGACCCACGTGGCTTTCCGACAACGCTTCCTGAATTTCAACGGGTTTTTCCCGATGACGAAGCCTGCGCACG
>JADFYM010000408.1 GCA_015233035.1 Magnetococcales bacterium | reverse complement strand
TGGTGGTGGTGGCGAGTACCCGAATCTGATCCTTGCCCATGCCGCCGGTGATCAAATTTTCCCCCAGGTCGGCACTGCTCGGATCCATGCCGATGGTGATGGTGTCGGTATCGCCCGTCGTGGCCACCGTGTCGGTGGTGACCAGATCGGTCAGGCCACCAACCAGGTCATACGTCAACTGGGCATTGTCGCCGCTGATCTGTCGTTTGGAGGTGCTGATGGCGGTCACCGTGACCGCATCCTGGCCATAACCGCCGACAATCACTTTATCCCCATTGGCGGTCTGGATAATATCATTACCCCCCTTGTCCAACTGGGTGCTGGTCACCTGCTTGAGTATATTGTACGTTGTCGGCGCGGTCGAATCCCAGCGGTCGATTTCGCCGTTGTCGCCCAGGATGACATCGGTACTGTTGGCCGCTCCCGAGGTGATGGTCCCACTGGTCGCATCCTGGCCAGCCGACACCAACACCGTATCAGTGCCCATCCCGGCGATGATAAAATCGCTGCCCAGATAGCGGTCAATCAGATCATCGGGACTGCCCACAATGAGGGTATCATTGCCGCCCGTGGCATTCAGCAGATCCAGGCTCTTGAAAGAGGTGATCCCGCCGTTGGCATCGGTGTCGATCCGGGCATGGTCGCCCGCGATAAAGCGGACATTGCCTCCCGTGGAACTGGCGGCGGTAAAGGTGATGGTATCATTACCGCCACCGCCCAGGACGATACCGGAACCACTGCCCAGATTGACCGTATCATCGTTGCCCGAGCCGCCCATCTCCGCGACCGGTGCCTCGATATAGTCCAGCAGATGGTTGCCCGCCGCATTGGTCTGAAAGGTGAGCCGGGTCAGGCCGGACGCTGTCGTCACCTCCTGGGTGCGAAACTGGACGGTGCCATTATCGGCCAGGACAATATTGTTGCTGCTGGCCGCATCGACGCCCGTGATGGTATCCCGGCCGTTGCCCGCCAACACCAGGTTGCTGCCACTGCCCAGATAGATGATATCGCCACCCCCCCCCTTGCTGCCAAAGGTGGTGGCCGACAGGGCGGCATAATAGTTGAAATCGACCGCCACCTTGCCCAGATTGGCCATGATGGTATCGTTGCCTGCCCCGGAACCGCCCACATTGATGAGATCTCCCCCCAGGGCACCAAAGATCATGTCATCGCCGCTACCACCCTTGAGGGTTTGCTTGCCGGTGCTCGACAAACTCTTGTTCTCGATGGTGTGCCCTTTCCAGATCCAGTTGCGGCTGGCGGCCCCGAATTCGGCCACTCCGGCCACCTGGAGGCTCAGATAGTCGGTCACATTTTGCAAATCGGCATCAAGGGGACGGGTTTGGCCGGCGAGCAGATTGGCATAGGTCACAAACGTATCGGCCACCAGCAGATCGCTGCCCGCCTTGCCTTCCAGTGTGTCGGTCCCATCGTTGCCCACAATCAGATTGTTGCGCCCGTCACCCAGCAGACCGTCACCTGCCGACCCGCCAAAAATATCGTGAAAGCCCCGGATGATAATACTGGTGGCCCCCGCACTGCCAAAAGCACTCTGCCCTTCCTCGTCCACCGTGACAGAATTGGTATATTCGGAAAAGTCGATGGTATTGCGCGCGTTGGCGACTTCGTTGCCGGAGGTGGCATCGTGGTAGGCCCCGGTGCTGGTATCGCCACACAGGGAACCGGTGACCGAAGCACCGTCGCGGATGCGAAACACATCACTGCCCTGACCGCCGATAATATTTTCGATGCCGATAAACTTGAAGCCGCGACCGGCATTATCGCCCGCCGCTTGCATGTCCTGGTTGGGGGTGGCATCGAAGGCGGTTTGGGTCATGCCGCTGCCGGATCCTTTCACCCAACCGGCATTGGTGGCGGTGATGGTCACCAGCAGATTGGCCGCATCCCCGGAAAAATCGATGATATCGCTGCCGGAACCCCCTTTGATGGTATCGAGGGTGGTGCCAGCCGCCCAGGCGACCTGGTTGGCAGCGCGTGTCGCCTTCCAGTGGGCGTCGTCAAGGGTGATCGCGGCGGTCTGGGCCGTAAAATCAATCAGGTTGCTGCCGTTGGTATCATCGATGGTGGCCATGCCCCAGTCGCCCAGGAAACGATAGGTATCATCGCCCGGACCGCCCTGCATAATGGTCGTGCCACCCCGGGCAATCAGCCGGTCGTTGCCACCGCCCCCGATCAGGGTAGCCGTTCCCGTATCGGAACCGATGAGTACATCGTTCGCCGATCCCCCCTTCAAAAGATCCGTGCCGCTGCCGGCAATGAACAAAACCGGTATATCCAGAGCCGAGGCATCCAGCACATCGTTACCGGCCCCGGCATAGGCCTGGACTTTGGTCACGCCGGTAAAGGTTTTGGTATAGGTCTGACCGTTGGGCAGGATGGCGGTGATATTGACTGTGCCACTACTGCCGGTCA
>JADFYM010000407.1 GCA_015233035.1 Magnetococcales bacterium | reverse complement strand
GCCCAACGACCCACCCGCAAGATGTTTACGTCAGACGCTCATACCAGAGCCAGTCGGAGATGTCCAGACAAAAACAGTACCGCCGTGATTCTGCATCGTTTCCGGTCTGGAACAAATTCACCCTGTCTTTTGCTGTTTCTTGCAGGACAACGCCTCATTTCTGGGGTACAATGCCCTCTTTGTGTTGATTTTTTGCCAATCCACCGGTATACGACATGTCCTCTGCCTTGTTTGCCCCTGCGGCATTACCCATTCCTGATCCCGAATATCAACTGTCCACCTTGCCCAATGGCTTGCTGGTGGCGACCTTTGCCATGCCCTGGCTGCATGAGGTGGGGGTTACGCTGGTGGTCAGGGCGGGCAGTCGCTATGAGTCGGAGGCGCAGGCGGGCATTGCCCATTTTCTGGAACACATGCTGTTCAAGGGGACGCAGACCATTCCGGATCCGACCGCGTTGCACAGTTGCCTGGAATCGATGGCGGCGGACATGAACGCGGCCACGGGCCAGGAGAGCAACGCCTATTGGATCACCTTGCCCCCCCGTTATCTGGCGGAAGGTTTGGCCACCTTTTGTGAAATGTTTACCCAGCCGGCCCTGGCGGGGGTGGAGACCGAGCGGCAGGTCATCCTGGAGGAGATGCGCGAAGACGAAAACGAGCGGGGCGAAAATATCAATGCCACCACGTTGAGCGGAGAACTGTTATGGCCGGGTCATCCGTTGGCGCGTTCGGTGCTGGGCACGCCGGAGGCCATTGTGCGGATCGATGTGCCTGCCTTGCGGGCCTATCTGGATCACTATTATCGGGGGGCCAACATGGCCATCGCCTTTTGTGGTCCGGTGCAGCATGAGGCCTGTCTTGCGTTGGCGGAGCGGTGTCTGGGCGGCTTGCCCAGTGGTCGTCGCGAGCCGACCTCACCGCCGCCGCCCATGAATCCCGGTCCCCATTGGTTGGCGGTGGACGATCAGACCTCGCAATTTTCGCTCACGCTCTTTTTTCGTACCGGGGGGTATCAGGATCCGCTGTTTTACCATATAGCGGCCTTGCGCCGTCTGTTGGACGATGGGTTTTCTTCGCGTCTTCATGCCTCGCTGCGCGAGCAGCGCGGTCTGGTTTATGATGTCTGGTCGGCCTTTACCGCCCATTCCGACAGTGGGGTGTTGGAGGTGGGGGCGTCGGTTTCGTTGGACAATTTGACCACGGTGTTTGTGGCCTTGCAAGAGCAACTGCAATGGCTCTGTACCAATCCGCCGCCGCCTGACGAATGGCAACGTTTGCTGACCCGCTGGCATGCCAATCTGATCACCACGCTGGATCGTCCCGCCGAGTTGATCGAACGTTATGTCTCGGATCGGCTGTTTGAGGCCATGGAACCCCTTTCGGTGGCCTGGGATCGCATCAGCCAACTGGATCCCCGGCAGTTGCCCGCCATCGCTGCCCAACTGACCCAGGCGACCAATCAGGTGGTCGTCCTGGTGGGGCCGAATGCGCGCAAAAAGTTGTCATTGTTGCAAGGGCGGGTGGGGGGGCGGGTGGTGCATTGAAACCCCCCAACATTGCCGCTGGGGGTGCCCGGTGACGGGCATTCCTGCCGCGTCAGGCCTAAAATTTTATATATGACTGATAAACATGATCAACTCCAACAGGAGGATTGAAGCCATGGTTCTGCAAGCGATTGATACCATGATATCCGAGGCAGACTACCTGAAAGGAGAACTTGAGAGTGAAATAAAGCATGAGTACATTGATGGTCGAGTGTATGCAATGGCCGGTGCAAACGAACAGCATAATCGTTTAACTTCAACTGTTAGCAGAAAATTTGGTAATCATATGGAAGATAAACCATGTGATGCTTATTCTTCAGATTTCAAAGTGCGGGTAGGGACAAAATATTTCTATCCCGATGTGGTTGTCAAGTGTGACAGTGAGTATAATAATGAGGATTACACAGAGCATCCAATTATTATTGTTGAAATAACATCTGCATCCACAGAGAAATTTGACCAGACTTACAAGCTTGCTGTTTATAAAACAATACCGTCGTTGCAAGAATATGTGATTATAGAGCAATACAAAGCAAGGGTGGATGTTTATAAACGACATGGCATGTCATGGAACTTTCAAACCTACCAACTTGGTGACTCTATCCTTTTTGAATCGATTGGATTGACTCTTTCAGTAGAGGAAATCTATAAGCGGGTTGATAATGAGGATATGCAAGAATATCTGAGAAAAAAGGGGGAGGACCAAAAAACGGGGTAACCCAATGCATCCCGTTATACACATCGCAAAAAGTTGTTATTATTCATGGGGGGGGGCCGGGGGAGATTATCTCCCCTGGTGGGGTCCGGGTGCTTCGCCCCGGAAAAACAAGCCCCTGGAGTTTGAACCACAACGTGTTGCTACTGCGTCGTTTTTTTGTTCCACAGAGCCTTGATGCCCCTGG
>JADFYM010000406.1 GCA_015233035.1 Magnetococcales bacterium | reverse complement strand
GATAGCCAGTGCGATCGGATCCCCCTCGCCATCGGCATCACCGGGATAGCCGTCGATTTCGTCCATGAACAGGTAGCGGACCGGCATGGAGCGCAAGCCCACCGCCGAGTTGGCTCCGGTCAAAATCAAAACGCCACCGGGAAATTCCTTGCCCAGAATCGTGTTGCCGCTGTCGCGGGATCTGGGATCCTTCACAAGATCTTCCAACACGGTGCTGACTTCAATCAGCGGGTCGATCCGTTGCTTGGAATGCCGTTTGGCGGTCTCCACCGTGGGCTGGACCAGCAGCATCGGGCCGGGAGCTTGGTGGATGACATAGCCCAACCAGCAGAGGCCTGCCTCTGTGCCGCCCAGTTGCGCCCCCTTCATGAACACCACCCGCTCTATCGGCGACGACGGCGACAGGCAGTCCATGATCTCCTGGAGATACGGGGTCCGACTGGTGCGCCATAGCCCCGGTTCACCGGAGGCCACCGAGGAGAGCATCCGGTATTGGTCCGCCCAGGCGGAGACTGTCAGCAACGGATCCGGCTTCAATCCCTGGTAAAAGGACGCCGCGTAGGACGGCATCAAGGCGTTTGCAGGCATTGGACGAACCTCTCTTTTTTAACGAAAAAATATCTAAATACAACATGTTGTGCTTGATAACCGTCTGGGATAATGGCTTCATGTAGCCATCGTAAACAACCCAAACAGGAGCAACGCACATGACAAACCTGACCCCTGCACAACAGACCGTCCTGGCAGCCGCCATCAATCGCGCCGACGGATCCATTCATCCCCTGCCGGAGCACATCAAGGGCGGTGCCGCCAAGAAGGTGGTCGAGGCCCTGCGGGCCAAAAAACTCATCGACGATGCTGGCCGCCTTCTCAACGACTCCGGTGGACTGCTCAAAACCCCTGCCGACGAATCGCCTGCCCATAGCACTGGCCCGGATTTCAGCGACGATGCCGTCGTGCAGGCCTGGAACGACAACATGCCTGCCGAGGATGCGGCCTATCACGAGGAGATGAATGCCGCCAGCGAAGAGCCGGAAGGTCCGGATGATTACGACGAACCGCCTTGTTCCATCTTCTGCCCGATGGACCCCGCAGACTTGGTCCAGGCCAAAGCCGACGAAGACCCTGCGGATGGCGACTTTGAAGAAGATGTCACAGCCGCCGAACAGGCCCTGGCAGAGACCGAAACCCCCAACATTCTCCTGGGGGCCGACGAGGACTATCTGCGGATCGCCCGGAAGCACTTGCCGGAGGGGCTGGTGACTCCCGAAAACTGGCCCTGGATCAGGAACGCCCTGACGGACGCCTACATGCTGGGCCACGAGGAGGCCAAACAGAAAAAGCCGCAACCCTCCACCCCCCGCCGCACACGGGAAAACAGCAAACAAGCCCAGGTGATTGCCATGCTGAGGCGGCCGGGGGGAGCCTCTATCGCGCAGATTGCAGAGGCAACCAATTGGAATGCTAACACTATTAGGGGCGCGATGGCTGGGGCACTCAAGAAAAAGCTAGGGCTGAACGTGGTGCGCATGCCCCATACCGCAGGCGCACCCAGTCGCTACCGGATCGAATAGTGACAACCAAACAGGCCGCCGGGAACCAAACCCCGGCGGCCACCAAGAGACTCAGGAGCACGACCATGGACACCGCGACAAACCAAACCACGAATTACAACGATCCCAGGGGGCGGCTGGTGCGCCCCCTGGGCGACCACTTTTATGGCCCACAGGGGTGTGATGGCTCTGGCATGGAGGGCGAGTTTATCTACGATGGCCGCGATGAACAGGGTCGCATCCTCCATTCCTGCGATCAATGCGGGTTCCTGACCGACGGATTCTCGAAACGGGCGCGAAAATAACGCCTTCTCAAGACGCCTCGGGGGCATCCAGGACGACACCACGCTCGGCGGCCACGTCCGCAAACGTCTTGCCGCCGGAGCCGTCCAGGTAGACAATCTTGCCCGTGGCTTGGATGAACCGCTGCACAGCCACATCCACATAGACCGGACTGATCTCCATGGCAAACACCCGGCGGTGGTTGGCTTCCCCGGCCATGATCTGCGAACCGGACCCAGAAAACGGTTCGTAGCACAGCCCCCCCTTTTCCACATGCTGGCGCATGGGGATACCAAAACACTCCAGAGGTTTGGGCGTCGGGTGCTCCGGGCGTTCATCCCCGGCCAGCGATTTCAAGTCCCAAACGGTGGTGCAGTTGTCCGACCCCTCCAACCTCGGCGGCCGGTTGCCACGCATCCAACCAAAAAAGCAGGGCTCATGTTTCCAGAGGTAATGGGTCCGGGAGAGGATGGAGGTGTTTTTGTTCCAGATGATGGTCTGGTGAACGAAGGCACCCATCTCTTCCCAGACCGCCTCCACCATGGCCTGCCGTTTCGACGCATGCCAGCAATACCAGGCAGCATGGTCATTGATGGCATGGTCAATGGCCTGCCGCATGTACCCCTGGT
>JADFYM010000405.1 GCA_015233035.1 Magnetococcales bacterium | reverse complement strand
GTGCGCAGGCTTCGTCATCGGGAAAAACCCGTTGAAATTCAGGAAGCGTTGTCGGAAAGCCACGTGGGTCCATGACGACAGGCTAACATCAACTCACCAAATTGGCAAGCAACCGGATAGGCAGGCTTCATTTAAAAAATGCCGAAGCATATTGTGCAGTCATAGGGGTCCAGGGGGATTATCCCCCTGGTGGGGTCCAGGGGCAAAGCCCCTGGTGGGGTCCGGGGCAAAGCCCCGTGAGGAGCACACTATCAACCCGTTGGGGGCTTTGCCCCCAAACCCCCACCGGGGAGCGTGACGGACCCCGAACCCTTGCAAAAGTTGGCAACAGGCCAACCTGACGACCTGGATCATTGTGTTGTCCATTTCTGGGGAGGCGGAGAACCGCCTCCCCAGACCCCTCCACCCTTTTTTTTTAATCATTTTAAGGGTCCAGGGGCGCATCCCCCACTCAAGGCCAACCCGACCAACCGCACTCTGGATGCGTTCTGCATGGATCCACTGCTTTTTCTGGACAATCTCTCCTGGCATGGCCCTGCTCCTGTATTGCGCGCGTTGACCTGGACGATTGCGCCGGGCGAGCGTTGGGCGGTGGTGGGGCCGGAAGGGTGTGGCAAAAGCACCTTGTTGCGTCTGATGGCCGGGTTGTTGCGTCCCAGTGGGGGTGCGGTGTGGCTGGATGGTCAACCCTGTGCCACAGTGGTCAATCGGGCGGAGCGGGTGGGGGTGTTGTTTGGCGAACCGGCGACGCGCTTTCTCACCCCGGTGGTGTGGGAAGAGGTGGCCCTGACCCCCGCTTTTTATGGCCTGGCGGGGGAGGCGTTGCAGCAGCGGGTGGCCGAGACGTTGCAGTGGGCGGGTGTGCCCGCCGATTTGGCCAGCCGCGAGTTGGCCACGCTGTCGACAGCCGAGTGCGCGCGGGTGGCCTGGGCGGTGGCCTGGGTGATGCGGCCAAAACTTTTATTGTTGGATGAGCCGGGGGCCTATCTCTCTGCGGCGGGGGAGGCGGAGATGGCGGATCGGTTGGGTGGGCTGCCGACGGTGGCCAGCGTGGTGTTCACCAGTCGGATGGAGCGGGCCAAACAGTTTGCCGACCGTCTGCTGTGGCTGGAGGGGGGCGAGGTGCGGTTTTTGTGAATACGGCAACCCTGTGGATGGAGCAGTGGCATGAAATTGGAGACTTTCAAGTCCGGGGAGTGGCGGCAACGTTATCGCTACAAAAGTTTTGAACCTGTATCCGTGAACCGGGAATGGATTTGGGAAGACTCGACCATCAACGTGCTGCTGGAGTCTGCCAATCGGGCCTTGGGTGAACTCAACGCTTTTTCCCTGATTGTTCCCGATATTGACCTGTTTATTCAGATGCATGTGGTCAAGGAGGCCCAGACCTCCAGTCGCATTGAGGGAACGCGGACCGGCCTTGGCGAAGCCCTGCTGCCGGAAGAGCAGATTCAGCCCGAAAATCGCGACGATTGGCGCGAGGTGCAAAATTATATCACGGCGGTTAACACGGCCATTGCCCAACTCAAGGATCTGCCGCTTTCCAACCGCCTGGTGCAAGAAACCCATGCCATCCTCATGCAGGGGGTGCGGGGCGAACACCGGCAGCCGGGCGCGTTTCGCTCCAGCCAGAATTGGATCGGCGGATCCACTTTGCAGGATGCCGTGTTCATCCCTCCCCATGCCGATGGGGTTGCAGAGTTGATGAGCGACCTGGAAAAATTTTGGCACAACGAGGCGGTCACGGTTCCCCATCTGGTGCGGATCGCCATCAGTCACTATCAGTTTGAAACCATCCATCCGTTTCTGGATGGCAACGGGCGCATCGGACGCCTGCTGATTCCACTCTATCTGGTCAGCCATGGTTTGTTGGCCAAACCATCCCTCTATTTGTCCGACTTTTTTGAACGCAACCGAGCCAGTTACTATGACGCTTTGATGCAGGTGCGTACCGCCAATCATCTGATCCATTGGGTGCGGTTTTTTCTGAATGGCGTGGCCGAAACCGCGACCAAGGGACGGGATGTCTTCCATCAGATCCTGACGCTGCGTGCCGAGGTCGAACATGCGGTGCTGGGTCTGGGAAAACGTGCGCCCAATGCGCGCCATGTTTTGCACCTGTTGTATCGCAAACCACTGATTTCTGCATCGAATATCGAACAGGAACTGTCTGTCAGCGTACCGACCGCCAACGCGCTGATTCGTGATTTGATCGGATTGGGCATTTTGGTGGAAACGACCGGTCAGCAGCGGTGGCGGACATATGCCTTTGAACGGTACCTGACACTGTTTCTAAGTTAAGGGAATCGAGATTCCCTTAACTTAGTCTATGGTCAAGTTAAAGATTGAGGGAGAGTGGCCCTGGTCTTTTGCTGCACGGTAAATTTGTTCTCGGCCAGGGAAGCTACGAAACGGTAGCGCGACAGGTGTTTTGCGTCATACGGAGGTAGTCAAATACCAACCGCACACTCATAGTCAGTTGCCGCATCTTCTGAGCTAC
>JADFYM010000404.1 GCA_015233035.1 Magnetococcales bacterium | reverse complement strand
CGGACCCCACCAGGGGCTTTGCCCCTGGACCCCACCAGGGGGATGATCCCCCTGGACCCGCAGAATATATCTCCCAAAACAGGTATGGTTTGGTTTTTGCCCTAAAAAATACCCGGCCCTTGTGCCGTATTGACCATACGGAAGGGAATCCCGGCTGCCACGGCACTCGCCACCAACCCGGCGCGCAGACTGAAACCACTGTACTGGGTCGGATCCAGACCAATGGCCTGGACACGCTCTTTCACAATGAGCGCAACCCCATGGCCGGTCAGGGGAGATCCCGACCGCTGTCCATGCCGGTTGATACCCTGAAAAATGGGCCCTTCCTCAATTTGGGCGATCGCCAACCAATCTTTCAAGGCCCGCACAGGACAGACGGCACTCCGGGCATGCAGCAGCACAGCATTGCCTTCGGGGAGATGGATTTCAATCCCTTCCCGAATGGTGCGCAAATCGGCGACAATCAACGAGGTCAATTCCGAGCGACGCAGCCCTGCGGCAAACCCGGACAAAATCAAGGCCTTGTCCCTTTTGTCTTTCAGTCGGTCGCCCATGGTGCCCACGATGGCCAAGACCTGTTCCTTGACCAATGGGGCGACCTTGCGCTGCTCTTTGCCATGGCTGCGGCGAATGCCGGTCAGTACCGTATGGACCGCATCCGACTTGGTCGGATCATCCAGACCCTGGTTGGTATGGGCCTTGCCGATGGATACCTTCCAGCGCACCAGGGTGGCATACTTGTGTGTCCCGGCATGGGCCATCAGATAGGCCGCGACGGTCTTGGACGGGGATGGCACCGATCCGCCCCAATCCACATACCGACGCAGATCACCCCAATAGGCCATACGGGTATTGTCTGCGAGAACGCCAGATTGAGAAAATCCCATTTGCGGGGGGAATTCAATGCTCTGGGAAACAGGTGTTGGCAAAACCTCCATGGGATACTCCAATTCTTTTAAGTGACACAATGTGATCGCCGGTGTTGCCCGCCAGGTGCGGGGGCACAACACCCTGGCGATTAAGACAGGGGGTGACATAAACAACTAATATCTTCTTGTTAGACGTTGTCCACCCGAGCAACAGGCAGCCATACAGGCCATCTCCTGCATCGCTGATCTGTTTCGCCATGTGATCCACCCTGCTGGTGGATCCTCGCTATTCTTTGGTCACCATGATTTCTGGACGGAGAAGCCGATCCGCAGAATGTTGGGCCGGGTGTGCAGACCATCTGTGCGGAGATGCTATGCAGCAATAGTGCCAAGATTATTGATGCCCACACGGATGGACCCAGGTGGTTGCCTGGGGGGGTGGTTTTCTTTGCCAGGCTCCGGTTTGTGTCATTCTGTCCTCTTGCGGGCGGCCTGTCTGCGGGATGGGGAGCGTTATGCGAGCGGGAGAGACGGTTTGATTTTTGACGGTGATCGATGACAAAGAAAAAAATGGGGGGGATGTTGGTTGGGGTTGACAAAAGGTCGCAGTGTTGTCATCCTGGCGCAACTGGGAGAGATGGCCGAGCTGGCTGAAGGCGGCACCCTGCTAAGGTGTTGTACTCGTTAGGGTACCGAGGGTTCGAATCCCTCTCTCTCCGCCACTCTTGGCAGACACGTTCCCTGTTTGCATCCCCAAGCCGTCGGGCCATAACTTTCAAAAGCGATTTTCTGAAAAAGTCAAATTCGTGTTGCGACGCTCTCTCTCTCCTATGCGGCTTGGTTTGTTGCCCGGTGTCCGGCCTTTGTGTGTCGGTGCGGCCTGTTGGGTGTTGTGTTGCGGCTGCCTGTTGCTCACCGGCTGTCTGCCGGAACAGAAACAGGAATCGGCCTACCTCTCCCTGGAGGTGCGTGAAAAAGACCGCTTGCCCCTGGCCCCCCATGTTTTGACCAGCCATGCGCGACCGACGCCGGAAATGATGGAAGAACATCGAGGGGCGGCGATGCGGTTCATGGTGCTGGATAAACGGACCCTCAAAATCCATCGTCTGGTGGCCCCGGTCGGACAACGTTATCCGGCTCCGTGGGGGGGAGCCCTGTATCCAACCGCCTTTGCCAATGATCTGATCATTCGGGAGGGACGGGCGCAACATGGGCCGGAGGGCTATTTCAACCCGGCAGTCTGGGTGTTGCTGGAAGATGCCAATGGTCAACCTTTGCACGAGGGGTGGCTGTTTGCCCGTGACTCTGCCCAAACCGCCTGGGACCATCCCCGCTATGATTTGACCTTCCTGGGGGTGGAAGAGACCGCAACGGTAGGCAAACCCCCGGCACCAGAGGAGACCGTGCCCTCGGCATCGGGTGCGGCCGCTGCGCACAAACACATTCCATCGTCGCCGGTCAATCTCCCGGAACCCCAGGATGAAGTGGCCGATCCGGCAGATGGTTCGCTGGATCAGCGGGATTAGGGCGCAGTCTTGGGTATCCCCTGGGGGGGCTTTGCCCCCAACCCCACCAGGGGCTTTGCCCCTGGACCCCACCAGGGGGATGATCCCCCTGGACCCGCAAAAATATTA
>JADFYM010000403.1 GCA_015233035.1 Magnetococcales bacterium | reverse complement strand
GCTGTGCGTTTTCCAGGCACAAGGCTCAACAAAAGTCGGTGTTCGGCATCAATGGCCGTGTGATCCCAGTTGTCCCCTCGTTCCTCTTCTCCCGGCATACAATGGGCTTCCTTCTTGTATACGAACGCCCATTTTTCATCGAACTGTACCTCTCGCGTCTCAGGGGGAAAAAACGACCAGTTCGTCGTGTACCGCCACCGCATGTCTGCCTGCAAGACGCGAATAACGCACCACAGTATTGGGCGTTACTCCTACAAGTCGCGATGTACTTCGTACACCGCAGCCATCTCTCAGATGCTCCAGCAAGGAGAATGCCTTGCCCTCCTGTAAACGGCTGTGCTCAAGCACCGTCCCTTTCCTTTCCGAAAAATATTTCCCGCATGTACGGCAATAGAGGCCACGAATCAAGCGTTTATGACCACTGTATCCATGCCATCGCAGGTTTCCTTTTCCTCGCATACCCGCATCAGAACAAGACGGATTCTGGCAGCAATAATCTTCCAGGGGGTGCATGATCTTCTCCAACTCCAAGATTAACGAAATCCTGGAGTTCTACACCTAATCAGCCAGTTAGGTCAAGGGGAGACACCACCCGTGGTCGTGGGCCAGACTCTTTTCCCTCAGATCAGGACCCTGGGTGACTTGAGCGTCAATGCCGATGAGGGTATTGGCGGCTACGGTTTTGATCGCCTGTATGTGGATGTCAATGAGCTGACTTCACACAATGGCATGACCGGAGATGTGTTGATCTCCGGCTGGAAAGGGCTGAATGTTGGTGCTGCTGGCGTGCAGTCCGACTCCGACAAGGGGTGGTTGGTTCTGATGTCTGGCAGTGCTGGTCTGGTCAGGAAAGCGGGGCAGGTGAGTGCGATGAACGGTCAGGCTGCCTGCATCAGCGGCATCACGATGATTATGCCTTACGCCCTGACTGGTCGCGCCATGCAAGGTTTCAATGGCTACATGGTGCCGCAGATCGATATCTCACCAGCGACCAGTACGCTGGAATCATTCAATTCGCGCCTTGCCCAGGAATGGACCAGGCAAAGCAAGGGAAATTCGAGTCTGGATCAGTTCAACTCTGCCGCCCAGGATCTGGCCAACCCGATGCGAGGGTTGTCTGACCGTGGCATTGCAGCCTTCACGGTTTCTGTGGTCGACGAATTGGGATCGCCCCGTGTCACCACGGCACTGCTTGATGCTGCGCTGCGCATGACCCACAATCCGCCGCAGGAAGAGATCCTTGGTACCAACCAGTTCGGCAACGCGGCCCAAAGCGCATTCACAGCGCGCAGTGCACCAGCGCATGGCAACGCGCCACCAGCACAGCCGACACCCGTCCAGCCAGGACCGGTACAGCCAACATCCGTCCAGCCAGGACCGCTACAGCCGGTACCCGTCCAGCCGGGGCCGGTACAGCCAGCACCCGTCCAGCCGGAGTCGATACAGCCGGAATCGGTACAGCAGGAATCGGTACAACCGGAATTGCCAACAGAATCGCTAAGGCCAATGCCAGCGACTGAACCAACATCCAAGAGTACGGACGATTCTTCCGAAGACAAAACAAAGGGGAACCAGGAACAGCGATAATGGTCCCCGATTTTCGGCAGTGTCTCGCGTTGACCTATCCCCCCTTTCGATGCTGGCGGTACTGAGGATTGTGCGTAAGGTGGACGGTTTGACGGGTGCGTTGTATGAACCCTTGGATTTACAATGGAGACAGAAAAAAACAGTGTTGTTTTTCTGTGGTTTAAATTGGAACATCTTTCTCTGGGTTGGTCAGTGATGGGGGAACTCTCTTTTGCGGTTCCTGGCTTGCCGGGGCGGGTTTCCATGTCTTGGCCAGTTCTTGTGCCTTGGCGATCTGCTCCTGGGTCATACGTTTGGTTACGACGTCGCGCAGTTGAATGGACACTTTTACGCCGCGACTTGCCGCCAAGTTCAACCACATATGCGCTTGCACAAGATCTTGCGGGATCCCTTGTCCAAGGTAGTAAAGAGTACCCAGTCTGGCCTGTGCCAAAGGATGTCCCTGGTCAGAGGCCAGACGGAACCACCTTGCGGCTTCCTTGAAGTCCTGTTTGACGCCTTTCCCCAGTTGGGACATTTCGCCAAGGGTGAGCTGGGCCGTGGCGTTGCCCTTGTCTGATGCCTGGGTCAACCATTTCACGGCCTCCTTGAAATCCTGCTTGACACCTGTCCCACGAAAATACATCACACCCAGGTTGGCCTGAGCAGAGACGTTTCCCTGATCGGCAGACAGACGAAACCACTTCACCGCTTCTGCATAATCTTGCAAAACCCCTCTGCCCAGATAATACATCACGCCCATGCTGGCCTGGGCAGTGGCATGTCCTTGTTTGGCGGCACGACGCATGTCTGCCAACACATCGTTACCCACATCTCTGCGCACCGCCTGGAACAGAGATCCGCATGAGTTCGTCCGGCTTCCGAGCCTCGCTGGGGTGACCCGATAGAGACGGCGACCAAGTCTGGATTGTGATAACAGTCAG
>JADFYM010000402.1 GCA_015233035.1 Magnetococcales bacterium | reverse complement strand
CAGCAATATTGTGTTGACCTTCAGCGAGAACGTGGTAGCTGGCACGGGCAACATTGTCATCAGCGATGGCATCGATACCCGGACCATCGCTGTGACTGACGCAACCCAGGTGACCATCAGCGGCAACACCGTCACCATCGATCCAACGAACGACTTACACTCCGCCTATTCCGTGCAAATGGCCGATGGGGTGATTCAGGATGTGGCAGGAAATCATTATGCTGGCATTCTGGACAACACCACCCTAAATTTTACGACACCGCCGGCCAGTGCCATCAGCCTGTCCACCTTGAACGGCAGCACCGGTTTTCGGTTGGATGGGGTGGCGGCGGGGGATCTGTCTGGCGAGTCAGCCAGATCGGCGGGTGATATCAATGGCGATGGTTTTGATGATCTGGTTGTTGGTGCATATCACGCCGACCCGGATTGCACAGACTCTGGCTCCAGCTATGTGGTGTTTGGTCATGCGTCTGGCTTCGTTTCTGCGATCAACCTTTCCAGTCTCAATGGCAGCACCGGTTTCCGTCTGGACGGCGAGGCAGCGGCTGACTGGTTGGGGATTTCAGTCAGTTCGGCAGGGGATGTCAACGGCGACGGTTTTGCTGACCTGATTGTCGGGGCAGATGGGGCTCCTGCTGGTCCTTCATATGCTGGTTCCACCTATGTGGTATTTGGCAAAGCATCTGGATTCAGTTCTGCAATCGACCTTTCCAGCCTCAATGGCAGCACCGGTTTCCGTTTGGATGGTGTGTCGTCCGGTGATTGTTCGGGCAAGGCTCGTGCAGTCAGTTCGGCTGGTGATGTCAACGGCGATGGTTTTAATGACCTGATTGTCGGTGCGGGATCAGCCGACCCGAACGGCACCGACTCAGGTTCCAGCTATGTGGTGTTCGGCAAGGCATCAGGCTTCAATTCTGCAATCAACCTTGCCAGTTTGGATGGCAACACCGGTTTTTGTCTAAATGGCGTGACGGCGTGGAACCATGCGGGCGACTCAATTAGTTCGGCAGGAGATATCAATGGAGATGGCTTTGCTGACCTGATTATTGGAGCAGTTGGGGCTAGCCCGAATGGTCATTCATGGGCTGGCTCCAGCTACGTGGTATTTGGTCATTCTGGTAGCTTCAATGCCGCAATCAATCTTGCCAGTCTGGACGGCAGTACAGGTTTCCGTTTAGATGGCGTGGCGGCAAATGACTGGTTGGGCTTTGCAGTCAGTTCAGCAGGGGATGTCAACGGCGATGGTTTTGGCGACCTGATTGTTGGGGCAAACAGAGCCGACCCGAATGGCTCATACTCTGGCTCCAGCTATGTGGTATTTGGCAAGGCGTCGGGCTTTAACTCCGTAATCAATCTTGCCAGTCTCGACGGCAGCACCGGTTTTCGTCTGGATGGTGTGGCGACGAATGACAATTCGGGATTTGTCAGTTCGGCTGGAGACGTCAATGGCGATGGTTTTGATGACCTGATTGTTGGAGCACCAGGGACTAACGGTTCTGTTGGCTCCAGTTATGTGATATTTGGTCATTCAGGGGGCTTCATTTCCGCGATCACCCTTTCCAATCTCGATGGCAGCACCGGTTTCCGTCTGGATGGCGTGACGGCGGGTGATCAGTCAGGCTATTCAGTCAACTCGGCAGGAGATATTAACGGAGATGGTTTTGATGACCTGATTGTTGGGGCAGCTATCGCCAGCCCGAGTGGTATTACAAGAGCTGGTGCCAGCTATGTGATATTTGGCAAGGCGACTGGATCTAATTCTGCGATCAATCTTTCCAGTCTGGATGGCAGCACCGGTTTTCGTCTGAGTGGCGTGGCATCTTATGATATCTCTGGATTTTCAGTCAGTTCGGCGGGTGATGTCAACGGAGATGGTTTTGGTGACCTGATTGTTGGGGCATATAAGGCTCCGAGTGGTATATCATATGCTGGTTCCAGCTATGTGGTCTTTGGCAAGGCAACTGGCTTTAGTGCTACGATCAGCCTCGCCTCCCTCAACGGCAGCACCGGTTTCCGTCTGGATGGTGCTGCGTCAAATGACAGGGTGGGTGTTTCAGTCAGTTCGGCTGGCGATATCAATGGAGATGGCTTTGATGATCTGATTGTTGGAGCGATGTACGCTGACCCGAATGGTGCTTCACATGCTGGTTCCACCTACGTGGTTTTTGGCAAAGCGACTGGTTTTAATTCTGTGATCAATCCTGCCAGTCTGGATGGTAACACCGGTTTTCGTCTGGATGGCGTGGCGGCGGGTGACCAATTAGGCTGGTCAGTCAGTTCGGCGGGCGATGTCAACGGCGATGGTTTTGATGACCTGATCGTTGGGGCAAAAGGGGCCGACCCAAATTCTACTATAGATGCTGGCTCCAGTTACGTGGTATTTGGCAAAGCAACCGGTTTTAGTTCTGCGATTAACCTTTCTACCCTGAACGGCAGCACCGGTTTTCGTCTGGATGGCGTGGTAGCAATTGACAATTCTGGCAGGTCAGTCAGTTCTGCGGGAGATGTCAACGGCG
>JADFYM010000401.1 GCA_015233035.1 Magnetococcales bacterium | reverse complement strand
AGCCGGCCGCAGCTGGCCAGGGCGATCGTGGCGCCCATGCCGGGAGGGGGGGGCGGGTAACCGCCCCTCCCCCAGACCCCCTCCCCACCCTTGTTTTTTAATAATTTTTAACGATTGCGGGTCCAGGGGGATCATCCCCCTGGTGGGGTCCAGGGGCAAAGCCCCTGGTGGGGTTCGGGGCAAAGCCCCGTTGGACTGATCAAGACCCTCAGGTAAACGTCGTTGCCTGGCAGTCGGCATAAAACGATTCAAATTCCTGCTCACGAAAGAGCGGATCCACCGAGCCGTGCCAACGCTGCCGGTAGGCCTCCAACAGGCGTTCGGCGGGGGTGAGGCCACTGGTCACAATCTGTGCCAGGTGACGCAAATAGATGGTTTCATCGCACCCCATTTCGTTGCGCCGACCCTGTCGGGCCAAACCGGCCTCGGCCAGAGGCAGGATCTGCTCGGCCAACGTCCGCAACGTCCCGCCTCGGGGAATCGGCGTCTGCAAAGCCAGGCGGGGCACCTCCCGATGGATCTGCGCCCGTTCCGCCAGCGACCAATCCGCCACCAACGCCCAGGCGGCCTCCAGGGCCGCACGGTCATACAGCAACCCCTTCCAGAAGGCCGGCAGGGCACACAAAGTGGCCGAGTTGCCCGCATCGGCCCCGCGCAATTCCAGATACCGTTTCAAACGGACATCCGGGAACAGGGTCGAAAGGTGGGTCTCCCAGTCCGCCAGGGTGGGATGTTGACCGGGCAACCGGGGCAGCCTGCCCGCCAGAAAGGCCCGAAACGGCGTCCCCCCCGCATCGTGATACTGACCCTGACGGTATAAAAACAGCATGGGCACATCCAGGGCATACTCCACATACCGGGCAAAACCAAAGCCGGGCGCGAACACAAACGGCAACCAGCCGCAGCGGTCTGGATCCGTATGCCGCCAAATCTCTGCCCGATAGGAGAGAAAGCCGTTCGGCTGACCATCCAGAAAAGGCGAGTTGGCAAACAGGGCGGTCGCCAGGGGTTGCAAGGCCATGGACAGGCGACATTTGTCGACCATGTCCGCTTCGCTGGCAAAATCCAGGTTGGCCTGTACCGTGGCGGTCCGCGTCATCATGTCCAGACTCAAGGCACCCCGACTCGGCAGATAGCGGCGCATCTCCCGATACCGCCCCTTGGGCATCCAGGGCATGGCGGCAAACGGCCATTTGGGTTGCGCCCCGACCCCCAGAAAGGCCACCTCCATGCGGGCACACACCTCGCCGAGTTGCTGCAAATGTTCGTTGATTTCCTCCTGGGTTTCGTGGATGCTCCACAGCGGGGCCCCCGACAGTTCCAACTGTCCACCCGGCTCCAGGGTGATGCTCGCCCGGAAGGGGGCCTGATCCGCGCCCCGCTCGATCAGGGCAATGGGCTGATCGTGCTCCATGACCATGGTCCAATTGAACCGGGCGGCCATCCCCTCCAGAACGGCACGAACACCACCGGCTCCCGCATAAGAAAGCGGAGCCAGTGAATGCCGGTGAAAACCAAATTTTTCATGCTCGGTCCCCACCCGCCACTGGGCAGGGGGCTTGCAGCCGGACTCCAGCCAGGCAATCAAGGGCTCGCGGGTGGTGACGGGGTGGTCGGTAGAATGATCAGACATAGGGGAGAACCAGAGTGAAACGGCTTGTTGGCGTTGAACAGGGGGCACAGGAGACCGGTACCGAGGTGTCCCCTGCGATCAAAAAACTTCCGGCAGTCGTGCTCCCCCTCCTCTTGCCCACCTTTGCGGCCATTCGCACCCGGCAGGGTGCGGTCACTGCGCTTGGGTGGCACACGTCACCGACATCTTTTCCGCCTGCCGATCCCGCATTGCTGGTCCAGGTGCGGGCCTGGCTGGCGGATTATTTTCAGGGCCATTTTCGGCCCATTCCCTTTCCGGTGGTCTGGGAAGGGACGGCATTCCAGCAGCGTCTGGGGCAGCAGTTGGCTGCCATTCCCCTCGGTCACACCATGCGTTATGGGGAATTGGCGCAGCGGATGCAGAGCGCGCCCCGTGCCATTGGGCAGGGGGTGGGAGCCAATCCGTTGCCCTTGTTGTTGCCATGCCATCGGGTGGTGGCGGCCAACGGGTTGGGTGGCTTCAGTGCGCCGGGCGGTGTGGAGACCAAGCGGTGGTTGTTGGCGTGGGAATGCACCACCACCTCCCCTTAAACCGCACCTGTTTCGGAATGCGTAGTATCCAACGGCACAATCAAGTCCACAGTTCACGCAGCCAAGCGCATCCTGCATGGGTCTGCCGGGACAGAGGTCAATCTGTGGAGACTCTTCTGCCCTCGTCTAGTAGTTTCCGTCATCCCCGCGAAAGCGGGGATCCAGGTTGTCGCATGTATCACCTGGATTCCCGCCTGCGCGGGAATGACGTTTAAAAAACTACTGGTGCACAGCGGAAATTCGGAACCCTCCTTCAGACCGCAAGGGGTTTGCCCTGGTAGGTCCAACGGAACGGTTTCGACATCGCCTTGTTAAAATACGCGATGAACGACGTGATTTTTTC
>JADFYM010000400.1 GCA_015233035.1 Magnetococcales bacterium | reverse complement strand
AGGGAGTATAGCTCAGACAGGGATCAAGGGGGGAAAGCAAAGTAACCCATCGGCCAGCGAGACGATAGGAGTAGATGGAGGAGCCAGAGTTAAACCACAGCTACGGCGCAGCCGTTCAGTCCAACGGAACCTGTCAATGAAAATGATACACTGGGGTGTAAAAAATTAGCGTAGATCCCCAGTACCTTGATCTACCTCGGGCTGCGTTTTTTTAGGCATCGTGGGTCTACCGTCCGATGATGCCATATCCTGCTTTTCCCCATTAACAACAACAGCATCCATTAAGGTTGGCTTGGGTGGATTGATCCACACCTTTTCGGGCAGCCTGCCTGGATCGGGTTGCCGTCCCTTGAAACGGTTGGGATGCTTCTGCGCCGCTGCATCCAGGACTTCACGGCGTTTCTCCAGGATCTGTTCTGCCGTGCCATAGTGGACCGATTCTGGAGTCAACATGACGATCCCGGAGTGCCGGTGTTCCGTGTTGTACCAAGCAAAGAAAAACCGACAAAAATTTCTGGCATCCTCAACTGACCCAAACCGATTCGGGAACCCTGGGTGATACTTGAGTCCCCTGCAGAAAGCCTTATCGAAAGTCAGCAGGGTGATTTCATCAGACAACCATTTGAAAATTATTGCATTTACTGAATATTGCCGTTGAAAAAACGCAGACCGACATGATACTATGGAATCTGTCTTTCAACTTTAATATCAAACGGATACCTGCAAATGTTTCGACCGATGGACAGACAGGCATCCCTGCTCGAATCGCATCTTTTCATGCCTGACGCGCTGCGTGAAAAGTTGCAACGGTCTTGGCCGGAGGTGTTCCGAACCCAGGTGCTAAAGATGATCCCGGAAGCTGCCTTTGCCGCTTTGTATCACGCCTTCCAGGGTCGTCCGAATTTTCCTGTGGCTATTTTGGTCGGACTGTCCATTCTGAAGGAGATGTTGGACCTGACCGATGAGGCACTGATGGACTCGTTTCGTTTTGATTTGCGCTTCCATTATGCTCTCAGGCTCGATTTGGAGGACACAGCACTGTCCATCCGGACTCTCTACAATTTCAGGGAGCGGGTGGTTGGTTCCCCGGCGGTTTCAGCCACTTTCGAGCAGGTAACAGACAAAATCATTGCGATTCTTGGCCTAAACACCGGCGAACAGAGGTTGGATTCCACTCATATCCGCTCCAACATGGCCAATCTGACGAGGTTGGGATTGTTTGTTCGGACGATAGAGCAGTTCCTGGCCCGTTTGCAAAAGTCGTATCCAAACCTTTTTGAAGCATTGCCAAAAATCCTCAAGGAACGTTACGGGGAACGTCCTGGACATTTCGGTGATGTACGTAGCACCCAGAGCCAACGCCGCCTGAATGTCGTTGCCAAGGACCTATGGAGTCTGGTTGACCGATTCCGGGCAGATGCCGATGTCAATCGGATGCATGCGTACAAACTCCTGAAGCGTTTGCTGGATGAGCAGTGTGTCGTTGCCAAAGGCGAGCAAGAGGCCTCCGTGGAGGCGAAGGATGCTGCAGAGGTTATCTCTCAGCCCCAGAGTCCTGATGAGCAACAGGAGGCCGATAATCATCCCGTGACAGGCAGTGTGCCAGTGGCGGTGGAGGAGCCCAAGGCAGTTGAGCACGCGCAACCCCATAATCCCGATGAACAACAGAGCGCAAATGATCACGCCTATGCGGACGATGCACCGGCGACGCCAAAGCAGCCCAAGGATGTCGCGTCCAATACCCTCCAGAGCCCGTCTGATCCGGATGCCACCTACAGCGGCCACAAAGGGAAGGGTTACCAAATGCAAATCTGTGAGACTTGTCACAAGGATAACCCAATTCAGGTGATCACTCACTCCCATGTTGAGCCAGCACATATAAGTGACCAGAAGGCCACGATTCCGATCATTGATGCCCTGGTCAAACGTGGACTCACGCCGGAAAAGCTCTTTGCCGACACCAATTACAACAGCGGACAGAACATGCTTGACGCAAGCAGGCGGGGGGTGCAGTTGATGGCACCAACACCTGGGCAGGCCAATCCAGACATGTTGAAGTTGCTTGATTTTAGTGTGATTCTCGAGGATTTCAAGATAACGGCGTGTCCGAAAGGATTCCAGCCTGTCAGAGACACACTCGGTGCTGATGGGCTGACTCACAACCTAAAGTTTGATCGTGACCAATGCGCGGCCTGTGACTTTTCTGGAATGTGTCCAGCAGGCAAACAGGCGGGACGCCTCCGGGTTAGTCCAGATGATATCGCTCTTGAATTCTGTATCGAGATCAGCAGGGATCGCGAGGCAACAGCAGCATTTAAAGAGGCTTATAAGAAGCGCGCTGGAATAGAGTCCACGAACGCGGAAGGCAAGACAGCGCACGGAATGGAAAAATTCTGGACCAGGGAACGAATTAAGGCTTTTTGCGTCGCTTGCCGACGCAAAAACCTGGTTGGACTGAACGCGGGTGGGGTGGGAAACGGTCCGGGAACTCTTATATGGAATTTTCAGGTTGTTGGGGGTGCCAATGGAC
>JADFYM010000003.1 GCA_015233035.1 Magnetococcales bacterium | reverse complement strand
TAAGGGAAAAAATCACGTCGTTCATCGCGTATTTTAACAAGGCGATGTCGAAACCGTTCCGTTGGACCTACCAGGGCAAACCCCTTGCGGTCTGAAGGAGGGTTCCGAATTTCCGCTGTGCACCACTCTCCTCTACGCAGAACGCCATGTTACCCGCAGGGAGGCGATGAGTCGGGAATGGTACCTGAAAAGGGACCGCCGGTTCCGCCAGGATGTGTGCCGGGAATAATGGTGTGTTACCCGGAGGTTCTGATGTCGACAAGCCAGACCATCTGTGGCAGTCTGTTGGCCTGTTGCCCATTATCCTTCAGAGGAATGACCCGGTCATGGCCAAATCTGCCAATCTTGCCTCATTGCTTACTCTCGACACCCTGCGCCATTTGGCAGACGCCCGATCTTTTGTCCGGGGCGACGCCTATTTTTCCGAGGGGCGGGTGCGCTCACTGCTCGAAGAGGGTGGCATTCTTACCGCCAATGTCTCCGGTACCCGTGAATATCGGGTGCGTCTGGAGGTGGAAGAGGGGGAGTTGGGATATTCCTGCACCTGCCCAGTGGGTGATGAGGGTGATTTTTGCAAGCATTGCGTGGCCGTTGGGCTGGCGTGGTTGGCCTCTGAGCAGGGTACTGAAAAAAAGTCTTCCGGCAAGAAAGACAAAGCGGTCGTCAGTCCGCAGGATGTGCGCGCCTACCTCGCTGGCCTGGACAAGACGGAACTGGTGGAAATGGTGATGGCTCAGACCAGGGAAGATGACCGTTTGTACAAGAGCCTGTTGCTGCGTGCTGCCAAGACCCGGAAGAAGGGTGTGGACCTGGATATCTGGCGGCAAGCCATTGATGATGCAGTGTATGTCAACGACTTTGTGAATTACCGGGAAGCCTCCGATTATGCTCAAGGCATCGATGAAGTGATCGATTCCATTGAAGAGTTGCTGCAAGGAGGCCACGCTGCGGGGGTAATCGACCTGACGGAATATGCCTTGGCTGAGGTGGAGAAGGCCATTGAGCAAGTGGATGACTCAGATGGTTCTGTGGGAGGCTTGTTGGAGCGGCTACAAAACATCCATCTCGCTGCCTGCCAGCAAGCAAAACCGGAGCCCGTGCCACTGGCCGAGCGTCTGTTTGCCTGGGAAATCCGTAGCGGTTTTGGCGTGTTCGGTGGGGCAGCGAAGACCTACGCTGGTTTGCTGGGCAAAACAGGGCTGGACACCTATCGCCGTTTGCTGGAAACGGCATGGGCCAAGCTGCCTGTTCTGGCACCAGGACAAGAGCGGGATCGGAGTGGGGGCAACCGTTTCCAACTCACCAGCATGATGGAGACCATCGCCAGACAGAGCGGGGACGAGGAGCAATTGGTGGCCGTCTTGCGGCGTGATCTTGCTTCTCCTTACCAATTTCTCAAAATTGCCGAAACCTACCAGCAAGCAGGAAAAACCGACAGAGCACTGGAGTGGGCAGAGCGGGGCTGGAATCATTTTTCTGGAGGGCGGCATGATGCCCGGTTGCGGGCATTTCTGGCAGACGCCTACCATGGTTACGAGCGTCACGATGAGGCCATGGCTCTGGTCTGGGAGGGCTTTATTGCGTTGCCCCGCCTGGAAGGGTACCAGGATTTGAAGAAGCATGCGGATCGTGCCCACCAATGGAAGGAATGGCGGGAAAAGGCCCTGGCTTTGGTCCGGGAACGTATGGCCGCTTCCGGCAAGACCGCCAAATCATGGACCGTCCAGACCTGCGCTGATCGATCACTGTTGGTGGAAATATTTCTCTGGGAGGGAGATGGGGAGCAGGCATGGTGGGAGGCCAAGGAGGGGGGATGTGCCCCACGGCTTTGGTTGCAACTGGCCTCCGCACGAGAGAAAAGCCATCCTGAAGACTCTTTGGCCATCTACAAGGCCCAGGTTGCCTCCACCATGGAGCACACAGGTGATCAAGCGTACCAGACGGCTGTCACGCATCTCCGAAACATCAAGAAATTGCTGACTGTGGTTGGCAGGCCGGAGGAGTTTTCCCAGTACGTGACGACATTGCGGCAGGAACTTAAACGCAAGCGCAACTTCATAAAGCTGCTTGATAAAGAGGGTTGGTGACACCTTTGGCCAAGGCGCGGAGGGTCAGGCAGGCAATGCCACGGTCTTGCGTTTTTTCTCCGGTGCGACAAAGGTGTGTGCCGGTTGAGATCGCGGCTTGCGTTTGACGACGATCTGCACATCGCAATGCAGGGCGTTCAAGAACCCGAACAGCCGATCAAGGGAGAAGCCAGCCAGCCGACCACGCATGAGAGCCGACACCTTTGGCTGATCCACACCGAGCAGTTTGGCGGCTGCGCTCTGCGTGAGACCCTGCTCGTCGATGAGGTCACTGATCCTGCTGGCAAGCTGGGCCTTGGCCAAGTGTTCATCTGGGTTGGGTAGTCCGAGGTCCGCAAAAACGTTACCGCTACTTTCTTGAAAGGCGATTTCTGTGTTCATGGCATGTTCCTTTTTGCGTGAATCTGGTGGGCAACCAACAGTCTGGACCTCACCAAGTCCATTTCTTGTTTCGGGGTCGCTATCCCCCGTTTGGATTTTTTCTGGAAGGCGTGCAGCACATACACCACACCTTCCAACTTGACGGTGTACACGGCGCGGTAGGTATCCCCGTCGTGGTCATCAACGATTTCCAATACGCCTGCACCCTTGAATCCCTGCAACGGCTTGGCGTTGGGATGTTTCTTCCCCTCCTGGGCACGGAACAAAGCATAGCCCACGGTATGCTACACCGGTTCTGGGAAGTCACGCAGTCGTTCTCTGGAGTCGCTGATCCAGACCAGTGCCTTGAATGCTTTGTTCATGCCCAGAGAATATGCTAGATTTGGCATGATTGTCAACGGCCCGACCACGGCCAAGGGGGATGGTACCCAGGGATCCACGCGATCCAACCGTGCGGACGTTGAACGAAACGGGTCGACGTATCATTCCACTGTCGCCATCTCTTTTTTCTTGTAACCCCGCACCACAAAGTGGACCGAATCGACCATCTGCGCATCGGCATCGGTCAATGCCAATCGGTGCCTGCCCTGCGTGAGTAGCCAGCCCTCTTCAGGATCCAGAGGTTGATCATCCATGCGCCAATGGAAGTTGGCATTGTTTGGGTCCATGCGCACAAACAGCCGTTGTTGCTCGGTGGGAATGTCTGGATCCATGGCCAGAATGGTACCATTGCCGGGGTAAAGGATACGGGCGGGACGGGTCGCTGTATCATTCAGGGTGACCACCGCCAACTCTGTTCCGGTCAAAAACCATTCGGAACGGGGCGGTTCCACAGGCGGCTGGAAGGCGGTTTGTATCCGCGTGACCCCGCCCGGTGCCGGTGGCGCAGTGGGCGGTGCTGCGGCCCCGGTTGGATGCAGATAGGCCATGATCTCCAGCCAGGCGGGTGCAGCCCCGGAAACGCCTGAGACCTGCTGCATGGGTTGTCCATCAAAATTACCCACCCATACCCCCACGGTATACTGCCGGGTAAACCCGATGCACCAGTTGTCCCGCATCTGTTTGCTGGTGCCGGTTTTGACGGCACTCCAGAACGGGGTAACCAGGGGGCTGTCCAGACCGAAGGTGCTGCTGCGGGCGGACGCATCGGCCAAAATATCGGCGACCATAAAGGTCGCCGGTGCGGAGAGCAGCCGCACAGCCGCCGGGACCGGGGCATCGAGTCGCAACGTCAATGGCGTGAACAGCCCCCCATTGGCCAGGGTCCGATAGGCGTTCACCAGTTGCCACAGAGAGACCTCCACCGATCCCAAAGCCAGGGCATAACCGTAGAAAGCCCCCTCGTCTGTGACGTGACTGAAACCCAATTGTTGCAGACGCAACACAAAGGGATCCAACCCGGTCAACAGCAGAGTACGGACCGCTGGCACGTTGACAGAAGCGGCCAATGCGGTGCGCACACTCACCCAGCCATGGAAAATCCGATCATAGTTCTGGGGTTGATAAATACCCCGTGGGGTGACCATCTCTACCGGTGCATCTTCCAACAGGGAAGCGGGGGTCAGCAGGTGCTGTTCCATGGCCAACTGGTACAAGAAAGGTTTGAGGGTGGATCCCGCCTGACGCGAGGCGTGGACCCCGTCCACCTGACGGGTGGCCGGATAGTCCCCCGCATTGCCCACATAGGCCAGCACCTGGCCACTGGCGTTATCCACCACCAGGGCCACCCCGTTTTGCACATTGCTGTCCTGCAATTGGTGCAATTGCCGGGTCAAAGCGTCGAGGGTGAAGCGTTGCAACGGACCATCCAGAGTGGAGACGATCGGTCGATCTTTCGGGGAGGTGGTGTGCTGACCCAGCAACTGTTGGGCAACGTGGGGGGCCCAGGCGGCCTGGAGACGGATGTGTGGCACGGACCCCGCAAGCAGGCGGTCAGCCAGTTCCCGCAGTTGGACGCAAACAAGATCAAATGAACTGCTGTGGGCCAGCACACAGGCCCGACTGGCCGTTTTTTCTGCGCTGGCGTTGGGTGAACGCAGCAGCGCGGCCAACAACAGAGCCTCGGCACGTTCCAGGCCGGACGGTTGTTTGTCAAACAGGCTTTGGCTGGCGGCCAGAATGCCCTGCAATTCGCCGCGAAAGGTGACCAGATTCAGATAGGCTTCCAGTATCTGCGCCTTGCTCCAATTTTTTTCCAACGCCCAGGCGGCCTGCATCTGGGCCCATTTGGTTGACCAGGAGCGGCGTCCCGTGCTGGCACGGAGATGGGGGTCCAGCAGGGCGGCCAACTGCATGGTCACGGTGCTGGCTCCCCGCTGGACGCCCCGGAACAGGCGGTCCCAGACGGCTCCGATCACCGCCTGCCATGCCACCCCGCCATGTTGCCAGAAACGGTGGTCCTCGGCGGCGAGCACACTCTGTACCAGGGCCGGTGAGATCTCTGCCAGGGGGGTCCAGGCCAACTGGCGGCGGGTTTCATCCCGTCGCAACTGGTGCAGCGGTGCCCCATGGCGATCCAGCAACAGGGTGTCGCTGGCTGCATAACGCGCCTGTACCGCAGCAAAAGAGGGCATGTCGGCCTGGGCCGGTCGGGGCGAGAGTCCCATCAGGCAGATCAATAGCAGCCAGCCAACCCTAAGCAGGGTTGTGCCCATTGCCGGGCAGGATGGCAAACCGTCTCCCCAGCCCCATTCCCCCTTTTTCACGCATAATGGCGCGGGTCCAGGGGGATCATCCCCCTGGTGGGGTCCAGGGGCAACGCCCCTGGTGGGGTGGGGGGCGAAGCCCCCACTGGTCGCAACCCTCCTCACCACCCAGTGGCTCATGGCAGAACGGTCACGCTCTCCAGAGGGAGTTCGCCATATATTTCTGGGGCATACATGGCCTCCACCCGGACAGTGGGCAACTGGAACTGGCCGGGATTGTTCAAACGCACGGTGTATTCCAGGCTCCATTTTCCCTTGGGCAGCCACTCATAATAGGCGCGCAAAGCGTCGAAGCCGCGCTCTTCAAAGGTGGGCCTGATCCCACCCGCTGTGGCTTCTCCCTGGGTCAGAATGCGGGAATCCTTGTCCGACCCGCTGCCGAGGATGCTGCTGCCCGCCGGGATGGGATCGTTGACCACCACCCAACTCATCTCTGTTTGAGCATCCATCTCCAGTTTGACCCGCAGCAGATCGCCCCGACTCCAGACGCCTGCCACCTTGCGCTCCACCGGAGTCACGGTCCGCTGGATATGATAGCCATTGAACACAGGCTGTTTGAGGGGAATGGCGGCCCGACTTTGTATCGTCATCCAGGGAGTGCCCTGTCCCTGGTGCAGCACAGAGAGTGGTTCCTGTCCCTGGGGCCAGGGAAAATCCCATGTGCCGCCATGCGGTTGCTGCGTCCAGTCGAGTTGCTGTTCGCTGTGCGCCAGATGACCCTGGGTTTTGCCCGCTACCGGCACCTGTTCGAATTGTTCGGAAAACTTGCGCATGGCCACGACACCCCAGGCATTGGCCGTGGTGGTGTCCCAATGGCCTTTGATCTGCCGGGCCAATGCCCCACGGGCCAAACGGGGCATATCCTCTGCCCACTGCGGCTCCTTCAGGAGGCCCAGCAGCAGGCGGTTGGCCGTGCTGTCCGTTGTCACCATCATCCACCACAACGGCGCATCATCCCGATTGGCAAAACTGACTGTGCCCCCCTGAAACGCGAGGCGGGCACGCAAAAGGTCGCTTGCCTTTTGGCGGAGCGCATCCCGTGTTGGCCACGCGCTTCGTTGCAGCAGATTCAACCAGTCGATGAGTGCCGAAGTCGGCCACTGCTCCGGTTCGACGGCAATCGAGGTCAGGATCTCGACCGGGATGGCCTGGTATCGGGAAAGAGCTTCCAGGGCAGCCAGTTTGCGCAGCACCAGGTGGGCAACCGGCAGGGTCTGGGCAACCGGTCGCTGAATTTTGCCTTGCACGAAAGCGAGCAGGCCGTGCACCATTTTTTGGCGCGGCTCTTCCGGCACAGACCAGCCATTTTCATCCGCGATGGCCAGCAAATAGGCCGTGAGTATCTCGCTGCCTTGGGGGGTGGAGGCAAAATATTTGGCCAGGCCATTCTGGTCCAGCAGGGCGGGCAAGGCATTCATGAGACTTTGCCAGGCGGTGGTATCCTGCAGGACAATCGCCTTGGAAATGCGTTGTTCCAGACAGGTATAGGGATAAACCATCATGTATTCCCGGACAGCGGCGAGCGTGCCGGTCAGGCGGTCCTGCAACTGGACCCGGATGCCCCCCCGGTCGGCCAGGGCGGCTGCCGGTCGCTCCACCGGGATCTCCTGGGGGGTGTTCAACGCCGTCAGAGTGGATTGCACCACCTGCACCGCCAGGACGGGGATCACCTCCTGGTCAACCAGCAGGCGGTCTGCGGCACCATCGGTCGTGGCCTGGATCTCCCATTGCAACCGCTGGCTGTTGCCGGGGACCGTCACCTCCCAGGCAATCTCCTGGCCCTCCCCAGGTGCGAGCGTCACGGCCTGCGGGGCGAGGGGTGTTTTGGGTGACGATGCGGACCCGGTGCGGGGTTGGCTCGCCAGGGTGGCATTGACGGTCACCTGCATCGGGTGCTCACTGCCGTTGCGCACGGTAAAACCGGCCCGCAAATGGTCTTCTTCCCGCACCAGCGGTGGCAAACCGGCCTGGATGGCCACATCCTGGGTGGTGCGCAGGGAGGTGAAGCCGGTACCAAACAGCTTTTCCCCGGCACTGGCCACCGCCACCACCCGGAAGGAGGAGAGGGCATCGTTCAGGGGAATGGTGACCTGGGCACGTCCTGCGGCATCCAGTTTGACCCGCCCCTGCCACAACAACAGCGGTTTCAGCAACTGTCGCCCTGCGGGCATGCGCCCGCCGCCACCCCCCTGGGCCACGCTCTTCAAGCCATAATGGCGGCGGCCAATCACCCGCCCCAGGGCAGTCGAGGTTTCGACGGCGATGGCGCGCGGTTGCATCATGGTGGCCAACAGATTCCAGGAATCATTGGCTCTGAGTTCCAGCAACCCCTCGTCCACGGCGGCCAAGGCCACCTCGGCATCGGCTGGCAAGGGCTGCCCGGCGGGTGGTGTGACCTGAATGGTGGCGACAGCGGACTCGCGCACCTTGTAGACAGGCCGGTCGGTCGTCACCCGCACCGCCAGGGTATGGGCCTGCCAGCCGACGTTGAGCCTGGCGTAGCCGATGCGGAAGGTGGGTCGGCCCAGATCCACCATGGCGGTGGCTGCCACTTCGGTGGCGCGACCCCGCACCGCCAGGGCCGAGATGAACACATTGGGGGCATAATGGCCCTGCATGGGGATGTGCAGGGTGGGATTGGTGCCGCGCAGCGTTTGCACAAAATGGTCCAACACCCCCTCCCGTTCCACCGTCACCAGCACCGTCGCCTCCGGGAAGGGCATGCGTACCTGCAACACGGCCTCCTCACCCGGTTCATAGTGTCTTTTTTCCGGCAGCAGATCCATGCGGTTGTTGTTTTCCACCGGGAACCAGAACTGTTTGTCTTGGGCCACCCAGACCGAAGTGTGCGCAAAACTGGCGTGCTGTTGGGCATCCACCGCCCGGGCCTGCAGCAGGAGTTGGCCGGCAACCGGAGCACGGCCCGTGCACAACAGTTGCCCCATCTCATCCGTGACCCCGGTGCAAAATGTGGCCACCGGTTTGACCCGGTTGTGATGTTCATAGGTATAAAAACCGCCAAGCAGTCGTTTTCGGTGGGAAAAATATTTTTGTTCCAGCACATCGACGGTGACTGGCACCTTGGCCATGGGTCGTCCCTGCCGGTCCAGGGCGACGACATGCAGCTTCAGATCCGCTCCATTGGAGTCCCACCGGTCTGGATTGATGCCCAGAATCACCTCGGAAGGCAGGAGTGTCACCCGGCTGGCGGAGGTCAACCGTTCCCCATTGGTATCCTGGTATTCCAACTCTGCCAACAACTCCTGTGGGGTGTCGATTGGACCCAACCCCGCCAGGACGGCACGCACACTGCCAGCCGGATTCAGGGTCAAGGATTGCACCGGCAAGGGACGACTCGACTGGGCGGGTTGCCCGCTTCCGTCGGGAACCTGGTCCTCTGTCTCACTGCGCTCCCAGGGGTTGGCAGCGTTGATCTCCTCCCCCATCTTGACGGGGCCGTTGGCAAATTCAAAATCATCATATCCCTCAAACTGTACACTCTTGGGGCGGAGCATACCCCGCAGTTTGACCGGGACGGCCCCGACAGTGCCTCCGGCCAGCGGGCTGAGTTGCAGATCAAAGGCCATCTGCGTGGGGGCAATCGCCTCTGGTTGGACCGGGTTGATCGAGGCCCGCAGGGTAGGCATGCGGAAGGCCTCCACCCAGAACTGTCCAGAGACCACCTCTTCCGGCGGGGAGCTGTTCGGCAGGGTGAGCAACACCTGATACTGGCCAAAGCGGGCCTCTTTGGGGATGGACCAGGTGCTTTCCGCGCTTTGCTTGTCATCCCAGGTGAGGGAGAACGGATATTTTTGTCCACTGCCGGTATGGCGAATGCTGCCCTGTTTGGGCAGGTTCGCCGTGGCTTGCCGGACCAGACCGGCCTCCGCACCCTGACGGGCAAAGTGTTTCATGGAGAGGGTCTCGCCAGCCCGCAGCAGGCTGCGGTCCAGCACCGTGCCGAACAGGGGGACGGGTCTGCTCCCGGTGTCATGGGGCAGATTGAAATAGAACGGTGCAATGCCCTCGTTCCAGGAGGAGAGCAGGAAGGTGGTATCCTCCCCGGAACGGGCCGTGACCAGATAACCGTTATGGTTGGTGTCCGGGCAGGCAGGCTTTGCACGCTGGGCAGGCAACGGCTGGTTGATGACGGCAATGCCCTGGGCATCGGTAGGCCCGGTAAAGAGTGGCGCACCATGACAGTCATGCACGGTCACGGTGGCGTTGCCAACCGGGCGGCTCTGGTCCAGGGAGGTGACCCAAACCAGGGAGGCATTCCGCCCCTTTTTGAAATGAACGGCCAGATTGGTCACCACGACAGCGGTCTGCGCAAAATAGGGTTTTTTCTCCCCGTGCAACTCGGCACCCAGCCGGTCACTGGCCAATTCCACCACATACATGCCCGGTTTTGGCAACGGGATGCCCAGCACCTCGAAGGCCTGTTGGCCACCCGGTTTGGGCAGAACAAAGGTTTCAAGCGGCTCTTTGCCCGGTTCCAGATGGGCAAAAACGGAGGTTGCCCCTGGCAATATCTGCTGTTCTTGCCCTTTTTGCCGGACAGTGTATCCCGCTTTCGTTTTGTCCACCCGTCGCATCCAGTCCAGAAACTCCACGGCGGTTGCCACCCGCAGGCGACGACCGCGCAGTTCGACAGCGGTTGCTGCGGCATGACCTGGGCGAGGCAGGACACTATCGATCTCCATGACGGGAGCGGGTGGATTCTCCTCTTCTGTGGCGGTCGAGCCGGGATGAGCAGCATCCAGAGGCAGGACCGCTTCCAGATTGCGCACGGTCACCGGCAAGGTGGCATCGCCCTTGGCCTCGACAATGCCAAAATCGGCGGCAAATTTGGCCAGCGCAGGGGAGCGATCGGTCTTGATCGGCAGAGGAAACTGCTCCTGGTTGAACAGTTTCCGGCCATCGCGATCCCGGATGTCCGGGGGTATTTCCAGACGAAAATCGCTCTCTTCCGGAAACGGTCCCGGCAATGTGAGTGCATGCACCCAGCCTTTTTCTGCTGGATTGTCCTCTGGCGGTGCTTGCGCATCGTCTTCTGCCTCTTCGACACGCTCCAGGGTGGTGGCATAGGTTTGGTCATTTTTGTCCCGGAGGAGAATCTGCCGGGCCTGTGCCGCCGGGATGGCTGTGGAAAACCGGAGGTACATGGGCAGGATGGGGATGCATTGGGCGTGTTTCGCATGACGTGTACAATTAAATTCGGCCGTAAAGTGCGGGCGAACCCGAAAGTTGAGCCGCTGCGGTTGGCTGGTCTCCACGCCGCCGGACGCGCGGATCCCTTTGCCCCATACCAGCCCGACTTTTGCACCATTGGGGAGCGGTCGCTGACACTGGACCGTGATGATGGGAGAATCTGGCCAGTCGGTCAGAGCCGCAAATTTTTCTATATAGGTACCCTGTTTGGGTAGCCTGTTGGCATGAATGGGGCCCCAGCCTTTGGCAAACTTGCCCTTGAGATAGGTGTTCAATAAACTGGTCTGGGTCTGCTGCAACGCCTCCCGGCGGGCCTGGCCGCGCAGCAGGCGCACCCCCACCTGTTCTCCAACCCCTGCGATGTCACAATGCACATTGGCCTCAATGGAAGTCCAGTCCACCGGTGTGTTCAGGCCCAGGATAAAAATTTGTTCCTCCGCGATGTCAGAGTTGGGCGAGGAGACAAGCACGGTCGGACCACCAGCCGAGACGGTATAGCGGCTTTTGCCCACTACCGGTGCACCGTTCAGGGTCGCCAGGTCTGGTTTTTGGGTAAAAGTGCAGGAGAGACCTGCGGACAGATCGTGATCAAAATTATAAACCCAGTTGTGACTGTCACTCCATGACCCCGTGCCCGGTTCCGGGCAATTGATGAAAAAAGGCTCCATCCTGCTGGGATTGCCCAAGGCAACCATGGGATGGCTGAAACGCACCGCCACTTGTCGGATCGCTTTTGCTGGGCTCTGGGGCGAAAAAAAGAGCACCTTCGCCTCTGGGACAACCTCGGCCTGCGGATAGGCTTCTCCAGACACGAGCAGACCCAGCAAGAGCAGCAGGCCGACCCAGACAGGCGTGCGCCATGTGGTGTTGAGACAGAGCAGTTTGGGTGAAATAGACATGTGATGGCCGGACTCAATCAGAAAGGGTGTAGGGTCATATGAATCTCTATTAACCAATTGATCAGCATTTCGCATTGGACGCTTATTGTGCAATATGTTTATGCAATTCTTCCATGTTTTTTTCCAGGTTCTGGTTGAAACTGTTCAGCATTTCTTGTAAATCGTACAGGCCGACATGGATATGTGCTCCCATCGGGCAGCTCTTCTTTTTGCTGACAGTGACCAGCATGGAGGCAGACGAGTCTCCTTCAATGGGAACGGTATTGAAGGAGATAAGGTCGCCGCTGGTCAGAGTACAATCCTCGCCGCTATCGGCATTGATGGCGTCAATCGTTTCTGCTACCTGAAAAAGATGATGGCTGGCTTTGGGGGAGGTAATCACATCGATGATGGACAGATTTTTTCCCTCTTTTTGATAAGCCAATGCCTGGATTATCTGTTGTTTGATCTGTTCGCGCACATCTTCCGGTACCATGACCTGCTCTGTTCTGGATGTGTCGATGCCAGGCATGGGCTGGTTCATTGCCTGGGGATCCATTTGGAGGTCAGCCAACTGAGACAGCAATTCGGTATTTCCTTGGACCTCATGATTGACTGTTTGTTGCAAAGCAGAGAACTGGTTTTGGAGTGCGTCGATCTCTGCCTGATGCGCATTGCTGGCAACCGGCATCATGCCTTCATACAGGGGGGTGGCCAAGGTCATGTCACTCAACAGCACGATCGGGTCGCTGTAGAAGGCAACCGGGTGTTCGTACACGATGACTGGTGGCGGACAATAGGTGCAATCCTGGGTCACAGAGAGCGCGATAGGACGGTACAGCATGGCATAGTATTCCGCATCCCGGCTGGCGGGATAATAGGAAAACACGGTGATGTCGCCGAATGGCACAATGGCATAGTATTGCAGGATGGGTGCAGCAAGAGGCACCACGGTATGGTTGGCCATCGTAACGCTCATGATCCGCTGTACTACCTGTTCATGCCGGTTGTTGTGCTGGATCTCGGTGAAAATTTCGTGGAACGCAGGACGGCCGGTATGGGTGAAGCCCTCGCGCAGACCGTTGTGATGCGTGATGACATCGAAGGGGCGCAAGGGATCAGAACGTTCCACGTACTGGGGATTGACAGAAACCCGGCGTCCATCCAGATAGGTGCGCGTCCAGCCACTCCCCTCGGCACGGAGGGTTTGTTTGTATCCAGACACGAAAGTCTGTCCATCTGGCAGACGTTGTCTCCTGAACACCACTTCGGATCCATCCTTTGGATGGTGGATGATGGTGTAGTCGTTCGCTTTACCATGCCTGATCGCCTGCACGTTTTGATTGATGGGGATGGCATGGGATGCGGTCCCGGCTTTGTTGGGTGGTGCAGCAGCGGGAGAGAGAAGATGCCCAGGACGGGATGAGGTATCGCCTGTGTGAGGCAATGTCTCCCGATTGTTAATATTTCCACCAGAGGGGGGGACAGGGAGCGTCGGTTCTGGTGACCTGCCAAAATCGGGAACCGAGTGGTCGTGATGCTTTTCGGGTTGTCTGTCGATCTGCTCTGAATGGGCATTTGCCGGTTCCGGTTGTGACCGTTTTGGTTCCACTGCGGGACGTTGTTCCACCGGTCCAGGTTGTGGCTGGTGCGGTTCCACTGCTCGATGCGGTGCGGGTGGCTCGGGTTGTGGCCGTTGCGGTTCCGCTGCGGGATGCTGTGCGGGTGGTCCGGGTTGTGGCCGTTGCGGTTCCACCGCAGGACGTTGTGCGGGTGGTTCGGGTTGTGGCCGCTGCGGTGCCACTGCGGGATGCTGTGCGGGTGGTCCGGGTTGTGGCCGTTGCGGTTCCATTGCGGGACGCTGTGCGGGTGGTTCGGGTTGTGGCCGTTGCGGTGCCGCTGTGGGACGTTGTGCGGGTGGTTCGGGTTGTGGCCGTTGCGGTGCCGCTGCGGGATGCTGTTTTTCGGGTTGCTCTCGTTGCGGGTGTTGCTCCGGTTGCTGGTGTTGCTTGCGTTCCTTCTCCTGCTGGCACTCGACCTTCTGCGGACCGGGAGGACAATCGTCCGCAATCAACCCTCCGGCAACCGCCATGTACACCATACAGGCTACGAACAAGGTCTTGGTTTTCCCAGGTGCATTCATGCGTCGTCTCCAGATGTTATAGGTGATGGGAGGCTGTTGAAGGTTGGTTTGCCGCTCTTGCCAGTGGTTTCCTCCTGCAAAACCTTGTCCCGCTTCCGGCCTTCCTCAACTGATCAGACATGCCTGCCAGCATCGGCGTATCCTACCAGCCGAATATCGCGCTGTAAAAGGTGAAAAACAGGGGGGTATCACGCCGACCCGACCGGTCGGGCAGGAAACAAAACCCGTTTCCTGGGAGACCAGACATGCCGGGCGCGAGCGTTTTGCCTGGGACGGGATTCGATGGTTGCTTTCTTTTGATGAGTTGCTATAGTATACCGCATGAATAAGCAAATCGTGAACCAACTGCAAATATCGACTCACCTCAGGAGGATGTTATGCGCATATTGCCTGCTCTCGGTGGACTGTTGGTTGCCCTGATCAGCCTGGTGGCTTGTTCCCAGAAAGAGGAGGAAAAGCCGCTGCAATACCGCGATACCCTGCTGGACAATCGGGCCGCTGTCAACCGACTGGTTCCCCATCCCCTGTACAACCCGCAAAAACTCAGCGAGGTTTTTCAGCCTCTTGTTGATCATCTGAATCGTCGCATGCCCGAGGCACACATTGTGCTGGAAGCCTCACGTGACTACCAGGCCTATGAGCAAAAATTCCGCGCCCGCGAAGCCGAATGGATCATGCCCAACCCCTGGCAGACGGTCGAGGCCATGAGGGTGGGGTATCATGTCATCGCGATGTGGGGCGACGCGGAAGATTTCAAGGGGATTTTTATTGTGCGCAAGGACGGCGGTGTCCAGACGCCCGACGATCTCAAAGGCAAGGTGGTCAGTTATCCCTCCCCGACGGCCCTGGCGGCAGCCATCATGCCACAATATTTTTTGCATACCCATGGCATCAACGTTAACAAGGATATCCAGAACAACTATGTCGGTTCGCAGGAATCGTCCATCATGAACGTCTATCTGGGCCAATCTGCCGCAGGTGCCACTTGGCCGCCGCCCTGGCGGATGTTCCAGAAATCGCACCCCGACGAGGCCGCTCAACTCCAAATGATCTGGGAGACCCCTTCACTGGTGAACAATTCCGTGATGGTGCGCGACGATGTCCCGGAAATTGTCTGGCAAGGATTCCGGCAGGCTCTGCTGGATTTGCCGAAGACACCAGAGGGCCAAAAAATTCTCGCTGGCATGGAGACATCCCGTTTTCATCCCGCCAATGATGCCACCTACGACGTTGTGCGGCAGTATGTGGCGCGCTTCGAGCAGGAAGTGCGCAAAGTGGAAAGCAAATAATGTTTCGCCATCTGCACTCTCTGTTTGCGGGGACATTGCGCCGCCAATTGATCTTCGGCATGGTGCTGGTTGTCTCCACCATGATGTCTCTGTTTGTCTGGGATCAGACCCGTCGGCAGCAAACCATCCTGTTGGAGCAACAATCCGACCAGGCAGTCGGACTGGCGCGCAGTGTGGCAACGTCGGCAGCCGTGTGGGTCGCTGCGCAGGATTACACCGGTTTGCAGGAAATTGTCACCAGTCTCGCGCCGTATCCCGATTTGCGGCACGCCATCGTGCTCGACAGCAGAGGGTTGATATTGGCGCACAGCACCCCGGCTCGACGGGGACAATATCTGGTCGACCTGCCCAAAGAGGCAGAACCGAAGGTGTTGCAACGTGGCTCAACCCTGGTCGATGTCGTCAGTCCCGTCACCCTGGCTGGCAAGCATATCGGTTGGGTAAGAATCGGCCTCTCTGGGCATTCTCTCGACGCCAAGCTGGCTGGCGTGACGCAGAACGGCATGGTGTATACCATGGTCGCGATTGTGCTCATTGCCCTGTTGGCCGAATGGGTTGGTCGCTATCTGACGCGCCGGTTGTATGCCATTCAACGGGTGGCGATTGCCGTGCAGGCGGGCGAGTCGGCCCGACGCGCCGAGGTTGCGGGTAACGACGAAGCGGCACAACTGGCGCGGCAGTTCAACAGCATGTTGGATACCATCGTCCGTCGCGAACAGGAAATTGTCAGCGCACGCGATGCGTTGCTGCAAAGCGAGAGTCGTTTGCAGCACGTCATGGCGATTACCGGAGAGGGCATCTGGGATTGGGATATCGCCAAGGACTGTGTCCGGCACAATGCCAGTTGGTGCGAGATCCTGGGACTGGATGGCCGTCGTCCCGATTACAAAATCGCCGACTATACGGCACGACTGCACGAAGACGACCGGGTCACGGCGATGGCCTGCCTGCAAGCCTGTTTGGCGGGCAAGGGCAAATATGCGAGCGAGCATCGTGTGCGTCTCGGCGACGGTCGGATCATCTGGGTGCAGGATCGTGCGGATGTCGTGGAACGGGATGGCGAGGGAAAACCGTTGCGCATGATCGGCAGCGTGGTGGATATCACGGAGCGCAAACAGGCCGAAGAGAATACTGTGCGGCAGCTTTGCCTGAGTTGGGGCTCGACCAATGAGGAGGTCGGTTAATGCCTCCTCTGGCAGAGTGATCGTGCCCCGCTCCTCCTGGTGGAGAAGACAATATCATGAACAGTATGCGGCTCCCGACGATGACACCCTGCGCATTGGCCGGCATCGCCCCAGACCATCCTTTTGAACGGGAAGAGGCCCTCATTGTCTAATTCTACCCCACGCAACCAGGAGGATTCGCTCCTTTTCATCCGTTCCGGGTTGGGTCGAACCTTGTTTCTCTGGTTTTTGGGCCTGGCCCTGATCCCGCTGGCTTTCGTCAGTTGGCGCGACTATTCCCAGGCCGTGGACGTGTTGCGCACCATGACCGTGCAAAGGTTGTCCGAAACACTTGAACTGAAAACCAACATCCTGGAGTCTTTTTTTGTCGAACGGATCAATGATCTCAAAATCCTGGCCCACTCCCGAGATAATATCAAATTCTTCAGCCACTTGAGTTCCGTCTGGCAGGCTGGCAAAATCCCGTTGGAACTCTTTGTGCAGAGTGTTGCCTGGGCTGATCTGGTCGAAAGAGAGGCGGGCGAGTTGAAGGATTATGTCGACAACAGTCATCGCAAAAATCTGCTGTTCATGGAACCTGGTGGGGCGGTGTTGTTCGCGGTGCACCCCGACGCGCTGCTGGGTACCAACCTGTTGACTGGCCCTCTGAAAGATTCCCGAGCGGGAGAGGCGGTGCGCAAGGCCATTGCCGAACGGAAAATAGTTTTTTCCGACTTGGAGCACCAAGATTCCGCCGTGCCCAGTGCCTATCTGGTCTGCCCCATGGTGGCGGAACACGGGGAGACCATCGGAGCCTTGCTGCTCCAGGTCAATCTGTTCGCCCTCTCGGCCATCATGGAAAACAATACCGGATTGGGTGAGACGGGTGAGACTTTTCTGTTGGGACGCGACCAGTTGATGCGCTCCAACGCCCGTTTTGTGCAACATGCTTCCATGCGGGAAGTCAAGGTGGATACAGAGCTTACCCGTCAATGGGTAGGCGAGGATGTGGCACGGGAAACCGCGAGACTGAAAGGCGCGCCAGCACAGCAAGACCACCAGGTACGCCCTCAGGAGGTCTCTGCAACCTATCGAGATTATCGCGGCGTTGAGGTACTGGGGATCTATTTTGATCTGGACTTTTTGGACGAGTTGGGTGTCCACTGGGTGATGATTGCGAAAATGGATGTCGAGGAATTTTTCGCGCCCTCCATTCAACTCCGCAATCGCGTACTGATTGCCCTGTTATTGATCCTGGTATTGGTGCTGGTGGTGGCCTGGGGCGTGGCCAGACACATTGTCACCCCCTTGCGGCACCTGACCCGCTGGGCCGAGCAGATTCAGTCTGGAGCGTTGACCATGGTGTCCATCCAGGCACCCGACAATGAATTGGGCACTCTGGTGGACGCTTTTGCAGGCATGACCACGACCCTGATCGCCACCGACAAGAAAAATCAACAGGATTTGTGGCTGAAAGAAGGGGCCGCCGCCTTGAACGAGCACTTGCGCGGCGAACGGATCATGACGGAACTGGCGGGCAATATGATTTCCTTCCTGGCCACTTTTCTGGGGGCACAGGCGGGCGTGTTGTATGCCACCCGGTCCAGGGGGGAGGGCATGGTCCGCTGTGGGAGTTTTGCCCTGCCTTTGGCCACACGCGCGCACAATATTGCCTTCGCACCGGGGGTCGGCTTGGTGGGACAATGCCTGGTGGAAAAAAAACCGCTCCGCATTCATCCTGTTCCTGCCGGTTATTTCCGCATTCAATCGGGACTGGGAGAGGCCGAACCGCGCCATTTGTTGCTCTTCCCTTTCCTGCTCAACGACCGGGTCGAGGCCATGGTGGAACTGGGGGCGTTTGATCCGTTCACGGATCTGCACCTGGAATTTTTGGCCCAGGAGGCAAAAGGGATTGCCATGGCCGTGGCGGCGGCCCAGTCCCGAGCCCTGTTGCGCGAAACCCTGGAACGTTCCCAGGCGCAAGCCCAGGAGTTGCAACGCAACAGCGAGGCCTTGCGCCACTCCAACGAGGAACTCCAGGCACAATCCCAGGCATTGCAGGCCTCGGAGGCTCTGTTGCAGCAGCAACAGGAGGAGTTGCGCGTCTCCAACGAGGAATTGGAGGCTCATGCCCAGATACTGGAAGAAAAGAATATCGCCGACCAGCGGAAAAACGAGGCCTTGCAAGTGATGCGACAGGCACTGGAGCAGAAGGCCTTCGCGCTGGAACAGGCCAGTCGCTACAAGTCCGAGTTTCTCTCCAACATGTCCCATGAACTGCGCACCCCGCTGAACAGCCTGCTCATTCTGGCCAACAGTTTTGCCCAAAACGAGGATGGCAACCTGACGGCGCGGCAGGTGGAGGATGCTCAGATTATCCATGCCTCCGGCAAGGATTTATTGGGTTTAATCAATGAAATTCTTGACTTGGCCAAAATTGAGGCCGGGCGGATGGATCTCCATGTGGAATCCGTGACCATCCAGGATCTGGCCCAGGATCTGGAACGGCATTTCCGTCATGTGGCTGACCAGAGGGGCGTTGCCTTCATGATCGATATGGCCGACGCCGTCCGGTCGGAAACTCTGCACACGGACCAGGAAAAGGTGGTGCGCATTCTCAAAAATCTGCTTTCCAATGCCTTCAAATTTACCAGTCAAGGCCGTGTGACCCTGCGCTTTGCGCCGCCGCCGGTTGACTGGAGGCCAACGATGGGGCAACCAGGCGGGGTACCGGGAGGGGTGGCCATGGCGGTGATCGACACCGGCATTGGCATCCCGGAAAACAAACAGGCCACCATTTTTGAGGCATTCCGGCAGGCCGATGGCTCCACCAGTCGTCAATATGGCGGTACCGGGCTGGGTTTGACCATCTCCACCCAATTGGCCCATCTGCTGGGTGGGGAGATCCGGGTGGCCAGCACCGAGGGGGTGGGGAGCACCTTTACCTTGTTGTTGCCCTGGCAGCCCGGCGCGGCCACGCCAACTCCCGCACCCTCTGCCCCCATGGTGCGCACCCAGGAGGTCGCCGGAGAAATGGCCGGGGCGGCTCCGTCTGCACCAGCCATTGAAGATGACCGGGCGCAGATGCAACCGGGGGAACGGGTCATGTTGATCATCGAGGATGACCCCACCTTCGCCCGTCTCGTGGCGCAATTCGCCCATGAACAGGGGTTTAAATGTCTCGCGGCTGCCGATGGCCAAACCGGGCTGGAACTGGCCTGCCGACAGTTGCCAACGGGCATCATCCTGGATATTGGTTTGCCCGTTCTGGACGGCTGGAGCGTTCTGGAACAGCTCAAGGCGAATCCCCTGACCCGACACATTCCGGTCCATATCATGTCGGCGGCAGACCTGGGCGTGGATGGGTTGACCAAAGGGGCTGCCAGCCAATTTGCCAAGCCTGTTTCCAAGGCCGACATCCAGAAGGCCCTCTCCGCCACGGACCATCTCGCCACGCAACCACCCGGCCCGGTGGTGTCAGCGGCTGGCAAGGGGGGAACGGACACGAAAGTCCTGGACGAAGTGGCGTTGTTTCTGCACCGGGTGGAATGCGACCTGCCGCCAGAACAACGCCAGATCATCCCCAAACTGCACAATCCGGCGGAGGTCTTCCAGAACAAGACCATACTGTTGGTGGATGACAATGCGCGCAATGCCCATGCCCTGGCTCGGCAGTTGGAACGCAAGTCATTGACCGTTCGCCTGGCCACCAACGGGGAAGAGGCATTGGCAGCCATCGAGCAATACGCGGATATCGACTGTGTGCTGATGGATATCATGATGCCGGTCATGGATGGCTACGAGGCCATGCGTCGTATCCGGCAACAACCACGCCATCGTCATCTGCCGCTCATCGCCCTCACCGCCAAGGCCATGGAGGAGGACCGTCGTTGCGCCCTGGAAGCGGGTGCCAATGACTATCTGGCCAAACCGGTGGACGTGGACAAGCTTTTGGCCATGCTCAAAATCTGGTTGTATCACACACTATGAACCCCTTTTCTTCCCTCAAGAGACACCGGTTGTGGCGGGTAACCCGCGTGGCGTTGGCCGTACTCCTGGTCGTGGGGGTGATCTGGTTGTGCTCCCGGCAGACCGTGCTGGCCATGGCGAGCGGGGTGATGGCGCACCTCGTGCCTCTGTTGCACGATCTCTGGTGGCTTGGGTGGTCCCTGGCCACGTTGGCCGTGCTGCTGTTGGCCCTGGTGGGCGGTATTTTCTGGTGGCGCACACGCGGCCTGCTGGCGGATACCGGGCAATTGCTCGAGGCCTCGGCCCGCCTGGCTGGCGGGGATATGGGCAGTCGGGTCCAGGTCGCATCGATGACGGTCATGGCCCGAGTGGGCGAGATGTTCAACGGGTTTGCCGAGGGCATGGTGGCACAACAACGTATCCGGTTGCGCGAGCAACAACTCCGGGAAGGGGTGGCCACCTTGCACCGTCATCTGGGAGAAAACAGCGACCTGGTTCCCCTCAGTGCGGCGGTAATCTCTTTCCTGACCCCTTTTCTGGATGCCATTCTGGGGGCATTCTATGGGGTGGATGAGGCGGGTCTTCTCCGCCTGTTGGGCAGTTATGCCTACCATGAACGCAAAACCCCCGGCAATCTGTTCACCCCCGGCGAAGGGATCGTGGGACAGGTTCTGCTGGAGAAAAAATATATGCTGCTCTCCAGGGTGCCAGCCGACTATGTGGTGGCCCAGTCGGGTCTGGGACAGGCTGTGCCCAACACCCTGCTGGTCTTTCCCTTCCTGTTGCACGGGGAGGTGAAAGCGATCGTGGAACTGGGGACGTTCACCACATTTACCGAGCATCACCTGCTGTTTCTGCACAGTGTGGCCGAAGGGGTGGCCATGGCGGTCACAGCGGCCCAGTCCCGTGCCGTCACCGCCACCGCCCTCGCCCAACTGCGGGAGCAACGCCAAACGGTGGAAACGACGAGCGAGGCACTGCGGCAGTCCAACGAACGGCTCGAAGAACAAAAACGGGCCCTGTTATTGTCGCAAGCCCAGTTGCTGGAACAGCAGGAGGAATTGCGGGTTTCCAACGAGGAGTTGGCAGCCCAGGCCCAGTTGCTGGAAGAACAAAAACAGGTGGCTGACCGCAAAAACGCGGAACTGGTTGCCGCCCAGGAGGCCTTGCGGCGTACCGCCAGGGAGGCGATCCCGGCTGATCCTGTGCCGACCCAGCCGGATCCGGACAGGATGACCGCTGAACCGGTCAACGAGGGGGCGGTTGCCAGGATGCCCAGACCGGAGAGGGCGCGTGCGGCCCCGCCTGTCCGTCAGTCGCCCCCCCCTGAGGTTCTCCCGCCCCTCCAGGTTGCTTTTCCGCAACGGTGCTCACAGGCCAAGCCGTGTACGCTGCTGCTGGTGGAGGATGATGCCCATGCCCGTGCGGCCATGCTCCGGTTGTTGCAGGGCCATCCGGTCAGGGTCGTCCAGGCCGCCACCGGGGCGGCCGCCTTGACCAGTCTCCGGGAACAGCCGTTCGATGGGATGATCGTGGATCTGGGACTGCCCGACATCGATGGCTTCGATCTGTTGGACCGCATGACCCAGGAATCCACCCTGCCCAGGACGCCGAGCATCGTTTATTCGGGTCGGGAGTTGACGCGCGAGGAGTACGAACGGCTCAAACAACATACCAACAGCATTGTGGTCAAGGGGGTCAATGCCCCCGTCCGTCTGCTCAGTGAGTTGGCCCTGTTGTTGGCCCAGACCCCGCCAGATCCGACCCCGGCACCCCTCCCGGACACGGCGCACCACGGGCATATGGCGGATCTTCGAGACAAAACGGTGCTGCTGGTGGACGATGACGTGCGCAATGTCTATGCCCTGACCCGGCAACTGGAACAAAAACAGTTAAAGGTCCGTATGGCCGCCAACGGAGCCAAGGCACTGGCGGCACTGGATCAATATCCAGAGATTGCCTGTATACTCATGGATATGATGATGCCAGTCATGGATGGCCTGGAGGCCATCCGCCAACTGCGCACCCAGCCGCGCTGGGCGACACTCCCCGTCATTGCCCTGACCGCCAAGGCCATGGAAGAGGATCGTCGGCAGGCACTGGAAGCGGGTGCCAATGACTATCTGCCCAAACCAGTGGATGTCGAACTGCTGCTGGAAAAACTGACACAATGGATGAGCCCATAATATGGATGTCCCGGTAGAGATTGAGGATCTGGAAATCCGGTTACTGCTGGAAACCATGCTCCTGCGCTATGGGTATGATTTTCGGCAATATACTTCGGCCTCCCTCAAACGTCGGCTGTTGCAGTGTCTGACCGCGTGTGACATCACACATATTTCGGATGCCATCCCCAAAATTATCCATGATCGCTCTTTTCTGGATCAACTGATCTACGCCATGTCGGTCACGGTCACGGAATGCTTTCGCGACCCGCCTTTTTATCGCCTGCTGCGCCAGAAGGTCATGCCCGTCCTGGCCACCTACCCCTTCATCAATATTTGGCATGCGGGCTGTGCCACCGGTGAGGAGGTCTATTCCATGGCCATCCTGTTGCAGGAGGAAGGGTTGTATCATCGCGCCAGAATTTTTGCCACCGACATCAACAACAAATCATTGCATCAGGCCAAGGAAGGGATCTATACCGTCAAAAACATGGAAGAATACGCCAACAACTATCGGGCAACGGGTGGCCCCGGCACCCTGGCGGACTATTATCATGCCAAGTATGACCTGGCCCGCATGAGTGCGTCGCTCAAGGAAAATATGGTTTTTGCGGCCCACAATCTGGCCACGGATGGCGTCTTTTCCGAAACGCACTTGATATTATGTCGCAACGTGCTGATTTATTTCAATAATGATTTAAAAAATCGGGCGTTGAAACTCTTCGATGACAGTCTGGTTCCTGGCGGTTTTTTGTGTCTGGGCACCAAGGAATCTCTCCAGTTTACCGATGTGGCGGACCATTTTGTCCCGCTTTCCCAGGAGTTGCGCATCTACCAGAAGCGGGTGCCCCGGTGAACGGTTCCCGTCGCCGGGCCGTTGTCATGGGTACTTCCGCCGGGGGATTGCAGGCACTGCGCACCATTTTGCCTGTTTTGCCCCAGGACTATCCCCTGCCCATCCTGGTGGTGCAGCATCTGGCGGCTTGTGCGCCGGGATGGGATCCGGCGTGGTTTGCCGGCCAATGTGCCCTCTCCATTCAGGCAGAGATGGACAAGGCACCGATTCGTCCCGGCAGGATCTATTTTGCCCCTCCCGACTATCATCTGTTGGTGGAGCCGAACGAGACGGTCTCCCTGTCCATTGATCCCAAGGTCAACCACTCCCGGCCCTCCATTGATGTTTTGTTTGAAACGGCTGCCGATGTGTATCGGGAAGGATTGATCGGCGTGCTGTTGACGGGGGCCAGCCAGGATGGTACGCAAGGATTGTTGAAAATATTGCACCGGGGGGGTACAACGCTGGTACAGGATCCGACCACCGCTGAGGCTCCCCTCATGCCACGTTTTGCCATCGCCGTCGGGGCGGCCACCCAGGTCTTGTCGCTGGAGGCTATTGCTCAAACATTGAAAGAGTGGGGTGCCGTCACCCATGAATGAACCATTGCCCAAAATTCTGGTGGTCGATGACCTGCCCGCCAACCTGACGGCCATGCGCCGCCTGCTGGAGCGACTGGAGGTGGAAATTGTCGAGGCCTCCTCGGGTATCGATGCCCTGATGCTCTGCATGGAGCACGAGTTTGCCGTGGTCCTGCTGGATGTCAACATGCCGGAAATGGACGGTTTTGAGGTGGCAGAAGCCTTGTGTGGTGCAGAAAGGACCAAAAACCTGCCCATCATTTTTGTGACCGCTGCCCATTCCGATGAAGAACTCCGACTCCAGGGATACCATGCGGGCGCAGTCGACTTTATTCAAAAGCCGATCAACAACACAATCCTGCTCTCCAAGGTCAAGGTGTTTCTGGAACTGTACCGGCGTCGGGACGAGCAGAAACGATACGTCTTGCAGTTGGAAGCCGAGGCGGAACGGCGCAAGCGGGTGGAGTCGGAATTGCGGGTGACCAACCAGCAGTTGACCCAGGCAATGGCACAGCGGGAACAGGCCGAGGTGATCATTCGCGAACAACTGCTGGCCCTGGAGCAGGCCAAGGAGATCGCCGATGCCGCCAATCGGGCCAAGAGCGAGTTTATCGCCAATTTAAGCCATGAAATCCGTACCCCCATGAACGCTATCATGGGGTTCACGGATTTGGCCATGCGGGACAAACCGACCACCAACATTCGGAATTATCTGGGCAAGGTGGAAAAGGCGTCCCAGACCCTGATGGGGTGTCTCAATGACATACTGGATTTTTCCAAGATCGAAGCGGGCAAGCTGGAATTATACCCGGAACCGTTCAATCTGCACGATCTGTTCAACAACTTGGCCGACATGTTCGGTGACCAGGCGGCGAACAAGGGGTTGGAACTGGTCTTTTCGATCCCGTCCGACTATTTTTCCACCCTGGTCGGGGATAGCAAACGATTGCAGCAGGTGTTCATCAACCTGGTGCGGAACGCCATTAAGTTTACCGATCAGGGGACCATTGTCGTCAGTGCCTATCCCAACACCGGCACCAGCGAGTCGGACAACCTGCACTTTGCGGTGCAGGATACGGGCATCGGCATTGATGCGGAGCGGCTCAACAAATTGTTCAACCCGTTTGCCCAGGCCGATCCCTCCATTGCCGTGCGCTATGGGGGTTCCGGGCTGGGCTTGAATATTTGCAAACGTCTGGTTGAGATGATGGGTGGCCAAATCTGGGTGGAGAGCACCCTGGGTGCAGGCAGTACCTTTCATTTCACCATCATCCTGGATTGCCAGACCCAGACCGATTGCCGTTGCATTGTACCGGAATATCTGCAAAATATTCGGATCCTGGTGGTGGATGACCATGATCTTATTCGGGAAGTGATGGAAGAGATGCTCCGTGGCCTGGGCTTTTCCCCGACATCAACCACGTCCGGGGAGTCGGCCCTGTCTGAAATACTGGCGGCCCAGGCCGCCGGGAGACCGTTTGACCTGATTTTCATGGACTGGCGCATGCCGGGCATGGACGGTATAGAAACGACGGTTGTCATACGTGCCAAGCTGGCTGTGATAGCCCCGCAGGCCGTCCAGCCGAAAATAATCATGCTGACCGCTTTTGGCAAGAGCACCATTCAAAATTTTGCCAGGAATGCCGGTGTTGACCTGTTTCTGCACAAGCCCGTCACCCGGATTCATCTGTTCAACAGCATTCTGGAGGTGTTTGGCAAGGGAATTTCCAGGCAAGATCCCCTGGAACAGGTGTTGACCGAGGAGTTGGCGGTCACGTCACGCATCGGTGGTGCCCGGATTTTGCTGGTTGAGGATAATCCCATCAACCAGCAGGTCGCGCAAGCACTGTTGGCACGGGTGGGCATCCTCGTGGAGATTGCCAACAATGGCAAAGAGGCCTTGCGCCGGTTGGAACATCTCCCATTTCCCGATCTGGTATTGATGGATGTGCAAATGCCTGAAATGGATGGTTATGAGGCTACCCTCCAGATCCGGCGGGATGCCCGTTTTGCGCAGTTGCCGATCATTGCCATGACGGCCCATACCCTGACCGATGCCATGGAAAAGGTTTATGCCGTTGGCATGAATGGCCATGTTGCAAAACCGATTGATATAAAACGACTTTATTTGACATTGGTCCAATGGCTCAATCCGCATGGTGACCGTCCCGGTTTGGGAACACCGCAGTCGATTGCTGCGCTCCCGGCGGACGAGCCGTTCCTGCCAGCCCATCTGGATGGCATCGACTTGACGAATGCCATGGAACGGTTCCGGGGGCAAAAGCGTTTCTTCAAGAAAATGTTGTTGGAAATGATGCGTTACGCCACGGTGGCCGATGATATCAAACAGGCTGTGGCCCAGAACGATCTGGGAGCGGCCCGGGATATGGCGCACACCATGCAAGGCATGGCGGGCAATCTGGCCGCTGTGGATCTCTCCTTGGCCGCACGTCGCCTGGAAACAGCCCTTGACTCGGGCAACATCCAGCAGGAACCCGCCTTGTTGGTTCTGTTCGAGAACGAGTTGAACCGCATTCTCAACACGGTTCGTTACCTGGAAGGGGAGGTGTCGGGAGGGGCCAGTCCTGCGCAAGAGACGGTGCCCGTGGAGTCCGTCGCCACCATGACCGGGATCGAATCCCAATTGCAAACATTGTCGCATTATCTGCGTACCCGTGATACCGAGGCGGAACAGGGGTTTGCCGCCTTGCAAGATCTGCTCACGGAGGATTGCCAGCAGGAAGCATTGCAAGAAATGGGAAGCCAAATCGAGCAGTTGGATTATCCCGGTGCCCAGGTCACCCTGGAACAGCTGGCCCAGGCCCTGGGTGTGGCCAGGTTGGGCACATGCGTGTTGGAGACGACCAGACAAAAGATTCTCATTGTGGACGATGTGCCCAGCAATATCCATATGTTGCGGAATCTTTTGCGCGAAGATTACCAAATCTTTTTCGCCCTGAATGACCACGATGCCCTGGAGGCTGTCGCGACGGGTCGACCGGATTTGATCCTGCTGGACATTGTCATGCCGGGACTGGATGGTTTTGCCGTCTGTACCCAACTGAAAGCCCGGGAAGAGACCCGGCATATCCCCGTCATTTTTATTACCGCAAAAAGTGATGTAGCGGATGAGACGCGCGGGTTGGCTTTGGGGGCCGTGGATTTTATCACCAAACCCTTCAGTCCACCGGTCGTCAAGGCACGCATCCAAACGCATCTGAATTTGATCAATACCTTTGCGCGGCTCCGGGAGCGGGAAAGCGATCTGCGCTCCATTCTGGACAATGCCATGGATGCCATTATCACCGTGGACGCCGCTGGCAGGATTCTGGGTCTGAATCCCGCCGCAGAAACGCTGTTCGGTTATTCAGAGCCGGATTCGATGGGCAAGGATGTGGCCAGCCTGGTCATACCACCGGAATGGCGTGCACAACATCTGGCAAAAATGCACCATTTTATCCAACAGGCCCAGGAGTCGAGTGTGCTCAAGCGGCGATTCGAGTCGACCGCCATGAAGCGTGACGGCAGCAAAGTCGAGGTGGAGATCGCCATCGTCGGTTCCCACAATGGCGCAAACAGTGCCTTCACCGCTTTCATCCATGATATTTCCGAGCGACGTTTCTTGTTGGATTCATTCAATAAAACGCTCAAGTCCGCCGAAGAGGCCAACCGGGCCAAAAGTGAATTTTTGTCCAATATGAGCCATGAAATTCGTACCCCCATGAATGCCATCATCGGCCTGACCCAATTGGCACTGAAAATTGATCTGACGCCCAAGTTGCAGGATTATTTGACCAAAATTGACCGGGCCTCCCACACCATGTTGAATGTCATCAATGACATTCTGGATTTTTCCCGCATCGAGTCGGGCAAGATGCGTTTGACCCCGGTGGCGTTTCTGTTGCCGGATGTGTTCAGTCATCTGGTCGACCTGTTTGCACATCAACTCACTGCCAAAGGTATTGCGCTGCGTTGGTCCATTGCCCAGGAGATGCCGTCTTTGTGGGGCGATGCCATGCGTCTGGAACAGGTGTTGATCAATCTGGTCGGCAACGCCCTCAAGTTTACCGAACACGGCGAGATTGTCATCCAGGTCACCTTGCGGGAACAATACACGCGGCGGTTGATGCTCGAGTTTGCGGTCCGCGACAGCGGCATTGGCATTGCGCCATCCCAGGTGGCGAAATTGTTCGAGCCTTTTGTGCAGGCCGATGGTTCCATCACCCGTCAATATGGGGGAACCGGTTTGGGACTGGCGATCTGCCGGCGCATCGTCAACATGATGGGTGGCGAAATCTGGGTGGAAAGTCAAGAGGGTGCGGGCAGTACATTCCGTTTTACTGCGGTTTTTGAGCACCCCGCCGAGTTCCAGGGGCAAGGTGCGCAGTCGACCAGTAGTCTCTACGCCACCACCGCTGACCCGACCCACGCGAAGGCCCAATGCGAGGGTATGCTGGACGGTATCCGGGTGCTGGTGGTGGAAGACAATCCCATCAACCGGCAGATCATCCGTGAATTGCTGGAGCGCGTGGGGGTGATCGTTGCCGAGGCGGATCATGGGGGGACGGCGTTGCGCATGTTGCAGACCCTCTCCTACCACCTCGTCTTGATGGATGTGCAGATGCCGGAGATGGATGGTTTGACCGCCACGCGGATCATTCGGAGCAACCGGCGGTTTGACACCCTGCCGATCATTGCCATGACCGCCCATGCCATGGAGGAAGACAGACAAAAATGTCTGGAAGTCGGCATGAACGATCATGTGGGCAAGCCCATCGATCTGCAAGAGTTGTATCGCACCCTGGCCAAGTGGGCCAAAGTAGAACAGTTGCCTGAGGATCTGTCCCTGCCGTCCACGCCAGACGGCGGGGAGGGTTTGCCCGCTTTGTCGGGTGTGGATACGGCCGCAGGTCTGGAGCGACTGGCTGGCAACCGCTTGCTGTACGAAAAATTATTGCACCAATTGTACGAGGACCATGCCCAGGATGCCGCACGGATTGCGCAGGCCTGGGCCGAGCAGGATCATGCCCGGGCCGAACGGCTGGCCCACACCCTCAAGAGCATTGCCGGGCAACTGGGTGCCCACGCACTCCACTTGGCAGCCAGAAATCTGGAGGAGGGGATTGCCCAGGAGAGTGGGCAGATTGAGTCACTCATGCAAGGATTTGCCGATACCTTGGCGGAGGTCATCTCTGCGCTGGCCACCTGGTCTGGCCAGTCGTCTGCGGTGGCTGTGCCGGTTGCCACGCAGGCAGAAGATGGGACGGATCTCGCGTCTTTGCTGCAACAATTGGCGGTCTTGCTGCGGGAGCAAGACTCCAAGGCCGATACCCTGCTGGAGCCCTTGTCTGTCCGGTTGCAGGGCCATGCGGCACAACCGTTGTTTCATGCTTTGACCCAACATCTCAAACAGTATGACTACGAGGGTGCCTTGCACGGGTTGCTGGAGATTGCACAAACCGTCGGGGTATCGTTGGAATAGAGTGAACGTCCTTTTCAAGCAAGAGTAAGGATAATATATGGAACAAGCCAAGGCAAGATATTTTCCGCGTCTCATTATTTTTTTCATGTTTGCCGTGGTGGGAGGGGGGATTGTGGAGGTGATGGATCTGAGATCCGATTGGGATGCGAATCGGACCAAGCATGCCGCCATTGCTTATGGTCTGGATGCATTGGATCAACTGCACAAAGCCCAACTTCACTTCAAGAAACAGGTTCAGGAATGGAAAGACATCCTGCTCAGGGGTGAAAATGATCGCGACAGCTATAAAAAACATTTGGGAGGTTTTTTTGCGGAAGAAAAAATGTTTAAAGTAAGTTTGTCCGCTGCCATTCCCCTGTTGCAAAATATTAATATTTCCAGTGATGTCTTGTCCGCTTTGGATGTGTTGGATCGTGAGCATACCAACCTGGGCAACAGGTATCGACGAGGTCTTGAATCGTTTGATATGGATAATGCACAATCTTACAAAATTGTGGACACCATGGTGCGTGGCATGGATCGTGGGCCCACGGATAAAATGGATCAGTTGCTGGAAGATGTGGTCACGAGAGTGAAAACCATTATCAACGACGATCAGTTGCGGGAGATGGCCGAGCAACAAGAAAGCATGGTGAAGGTCATCGTAACGGTATTGCTGATGGCTGTCTCCATCGTTCTCGTCGCGGTTTGGAATCGCCTGCTGCGGAAGGAGGTTGCCAAGCGCAGGGCTGCTGAAGGGGCCCTGCGGGAAGCGGAAGTCGTCTTGCGTCAGGAACGGGATTTTACCTTGTGGCTCAAAAACGGTGCCGCCGAATTGAACGAGCGGTTGCGCGGCGAGCGGGAATTGCTTGAACTGGCGAGTCAGGTGGTTTCCTTCCTGGCCACTTTCCTGGGGGCACAGGCGGGCGTGTTTTATGCCACCCAGACCAAGGGGGGCATGGTCCGGTGCGGCAGTTTTGCCCTGCCTTCGGCCACGCGCGTGCATAATGTTGCTTTTGCGCCTGGAGTGGGGCTGGTTGGGCAATGTATGGTGGAGAAAAAACCGATCCGCATTCATCCCGTTCCCGTCGGTTACTTTTGCATTCAATCAGGATTGGGAGACGCCGATCCGCGCTATTTGCTGCTGTTTCCCTTTTTGCTCGACCATAAGGTTGAGGCCATTGTTGAACTGGGGGCGTTTGATCCATTCACAGATGCGCATCTGGAATTTTTGACGCAGGAGGCAAAAGGTATTGCCATGGCCGTGACCGCCGCCCAGTCCCGTGCACTGTTGCGCCAGGCGTTGGAACGCTCCCAGGAGAAAGTACTGGGACTGGAGCGCAACAGCGCGGTCATGTGCCATTCCAACGAAGAACTCCGGGCCCAATCCCTGCAGACCTCGGAGGCCGGTGGTCCTTCTCTTGACCTGACAGGTTGATTGGGTGACCACGTCGTGTTTTGTTTATATTTTGGGCAGTGATGGGCGAGGCGGGCGGCGTACCTATGTCGGTTGGACCACTGACCTGGACAAACGGTTGGCCGAGCACAATGCCGGGACCGGTGCCCGATCAACCAGGGGCCGGCAATGGTCTCTCCTCTACGCAGAACGCCATGTCACCCGCAGGGAGGCCATGAGTCGGGAGTGGTACCTGAAGAGAGATCGCCGGTTTCGCCAGAATGTTGCCTGGGCGTGACAAGACTGCGCAAGACGGGCGAGACACGCGCGAGCACAGGTGGGCCGGGTTTACAGGCGGGGTACGCCCGCACGGCCTCCCAGGGGAATCCGGCCATGCAGCAGTTCCAGAAATGCCGCCCGCCCCAAGGGGGGGCAGAAAAAAAATCCCTGCACATCATTCCCGCCTTGGCTGGTCGTGACCTCCAACTGCTCGGCGGTTTCCACGCCCTCGACCACCACATGCAGACCCAATTGCTTGGCCATGGAAATGATCGCCGAGATGAATGCCGCATTGTTTGAACCCGGCTGCATATCGTTGACGAAAGATCGGTCAATCTTGAGTATTTGCACCGGCAGACGTTTCAACAGTGCCAGGGAGGAGTACCCGGTGCCGAAATCATCCAAGGCAATGGCAACCCCCAGGTCGCGCAATTTCCACAGTGTGCTGGCAGTCTGTTCCGTGTTGGTCATCATCATGCTTTCCGTGATTTCCAATTCCAGGTTGCGGGCGGGAAAACCGGTTTCCTGCAGGATCTCTTCCACCAGGTTCAACAGTTTATCCCCCTCCCGGAACTGTAGCGCAGAGAGATTCACCGCCAGTTTCAGGTCGGGATAGCCCTTGTCAGCCCAGCAGGCGGCATCGCGGCAGGCAGTACGCAAAACCCAGCTACCGATTGGCACAATCAGGCCCGTGCCTTCGGCCAGGGGAATAAACTGCTTCGGAAAGAGGATCCCTTCACGGGGATGGTCCCAGCGCACCAGGGCCTCCATGCCGATGATCTGGCCGGTTGTGCTCTTGACCTTGGGCTGGTAGTCGAGGAAAAATTCATTCTTTTGACAAGCCTGCCGCATCTCCCCTTCCAGATTCATGCGGCGACTGGCCAGTCGGTTCAGTTCCTGAGAGAAAAACCGAAAGGTGTTGCGGCCTGCTTCCTTGGCCTGATACATGGCACTGTCGGCATTTTTGGTCAGTTCCAACGTCGTGGTGCCGTCACCTGGGAAGAGAGCGATGCCCACGCTGCCGGAGATGGCGATCTCCTGTCCCTTCAGGGTGAAGGGGGTAGCCAGTTGTTCCAGTATCTTGTGCGCCACCAACTCCGCCATGGAATCATGCTGCATGTCGGTGAGAATCACGGTGAACTCATCGCCTCCCAGTCGCGCGACCGTGTCGGACTTGCGCACCACACTCTTCATGCGTTGGGCGACTTCGATCAATAATGTATCGCCCGCATCGTGTCCCAAGGTATCATTGACCCATTTGAAGCGGTCCAGGTCCACAAACATCAAGGCAAAGATCCCCTGGTTGCGTTCTCCCATCACGACGGCCTGTTGCAGGCGATCCTGGAACAACTTGCGGTTGGGCAGTCCGGTCAGGACATCAAACTCCGCCAGTTCCCGCAGTTGCGCATTGGCTTTCTCCAACTCTTCCCGTTGTCTTTTCAACGCCAATTGTGCCGTAATCCGGGCGCGCACGGCAGGAGGATTGACCGGTTTGGTCAAAAAATCCACCGCACCCGAGGCAAATCCGCGCGTTTCCGCGTCGATATCGTGCATGGCCGTCACGATGATGACTGGGATGTTGCTGGTGTGTTCGTTGTCACGCAACCAGGCACAGACGGTAAATCCATCGATGCCCGGCATCATGACATCCAACAGAATCAGATCCGGCAACTCGGCAACAGCGCACACCATGGCCTCTTGGCCGCCCGTGGCGAACATTACCTGATACTCGCCATCCAGTATACTGCCCAGCAGACGAATATTGTCTGGCACATCATCGACAATGAGAATGGTCGAGCGTTTGTCAATATTTTTCATGTGGCACCTGTTCTGTATTGTTCAAGTTTTTGGATCAAGGCCTGCACCGTTGCCATGGCACCAGGAATTTCCAAGCGGTCGATGCGGGTTTGCAACTCGCTCAGGAGTTCCTGGAACTCGGCAAATCCCGCCAGGCTCGTTTGGATCAACTCAAAATGATGGTCGCAACGGATGTCCCTCTTTTCCAGCAGGATACCCAGTTCCCGCAACAGAGACAATTGGTGGTCGGTTGTCATTGCTGTGGCGGCGATCTGGTTGGTCTTGGCCTGCGTCTGCTGTAGATGGTTCCGACCCATGGCCAGGACGGCATCCAGGCTGATGGCCAGAGGGTCCAGCAATGCCGAGGCTGTTGCCTCATCCCCTTGATGCCATGCCGTTTCCAACGTACTGCACATTTCGGCCAGTTCCATGGCACCGATGGTGGCCGCACTCCCCTTGAGTTTGTGGGCCAGTTGCAGAATAGCGGTCACGTCGTGTTGCAGCATGGAAGCGCGGATACGGGTGGCGGCATCCTGAAACGTCCGGTCAAAGCTTGCCAGCAGGCGGGCATAGATGTGTGCATCCCCTTCACATCTTGCCAGTCCGGCAGCCAGATCAATGCCGGGTGGATAATGCAGAGGGGCGGATTCCCCCGGTTCCTGCTGGTCAGGGGGATCCGGGTGCACAAGGCTTGTTGCCAACGGGTCAACGGGACATGTCCATTGGACCAACTTGGCCAACAGCCATTCGACATCAATGGGTTTGGCGATATGGTCGTTCATCCCGGCGGTCAGACAGGCTTCCACATCCTGCATCATGGCACTGGCGGTTATGGCGATGATGGGCAAGCTTTGCCGGTTGGGCAGACGACGTATGGCGCGTGCGGCTGCCAGACCATCCATGACCGGCATCTGCACATCCATGAGTGTGGCATCAAAAGGTCTGGCGGCGTTGGCCAAGGCAGCCACCGCCTCTTGTCCATTGTGCGCCTGGATGATGATCATGTCCCTTTTTTCCAGAATCTCCCGGATCATGTCCAAATTTTCCTGCAAGTCATCCACCAGGAGAATGCGCTTGCCACGCAGTTGCTCAACGGGCAGGGACCGGGTCTGGTCTGGCAGCCGTTCTTCCGGTTGGCACGGTTCAAAGCAGGCAATGAAGGTAAAGCGACTGCCCCAACCGGGTTCGCTCTCCACCATCATGCGACCGCCCATCATCTCCACCAGCTTGTTGCAGATGGCCAAGCCCAGGCCAGTGCCCCCATATTTGCGCGTGGTGGAGGTGTCGGCCTGCTGGAATGGCTGCAACAGTCTCTCGATTTGCTCTGGATGGATGCCAATGCCGGTATCACACACCGAAAACTCCAACGTGACAGAATGGGCAATGGCCTGGTGCCATGCAACCGCGACGGTGATCCGACCCCGTTCGGTAAACTTGACGGCGTTGTCACACAAATTGGTCAACACCTGGCCCAGGCGGGTGGCATCCCCCTTCAGGTGGCGCGGGATATCGGCAGGGATGGACAGGCAGATCTCAATGCCAGCCTTCTGTTGCGCCCGGTCCCGGAAAGCATCGGTGACCCGCTGCAGCACCTGGTGCAGATCGAAGGAAATGTTTTCCAACTCCAGTTTGCCTGCATCCACTTTGGAAAAATCCAGAATGTCGTTGATGACGCGCAGCAGGGCGTTGGATGCCGCATAGATTTTTTCCAGATAGCCGCGTTGTTGTACGGAAAGCTCGGTCTGCAGGACCAGATGTCCCATACCAATGATGATATTCATCGGGGTGCGGATTTCGTGGCTCATATTGGCCAGGAATTCCCCTTTGGCCCGGTTGGCCTGCCGTGCCTGCTCCTCGCTGTGGCGTAATTCGTTCTCCATCTGCTTACGCTCGGTCACGTCCCGTACAATGGCCAGGTCGTATTCCTGGTTTTCAAACTGCAGATAATTGGCACTGATCTCCACCGGCATGGGCAGCGTGGATTTCCGAATCAGCGTGGAGTCGAATATCAGGGTGCCCTTTTCCTTCAATTCCGCCCAATGGGTTGGCCAATTCTCTGCGGTACGGTCGGGATTGATGTCCGAGGGTGTCATAGCCAGCAACTCCGCCTGGGAATAACCCAGATAATTGCAGGCAGATTGGTTGACCCAGACAAAACGCCCATCCGGTTGTGACCAGAGAACCATGTCGTGGGTGTTGTCCAGGGCGGCATGAGCGAGACGCAAGCGCGCTTCAACCTGCTTTTTGTAGGTCAGGTCGTTGTAAATGGCCACGATCTCGCCCGATTCCAGTTTGTAAACGGAATTTTCCATCCAGCCCCGATGATTGTCGTCCTGGTACCAGGTGATGGGATGATAGGCGGCTTCCCCTGTGCGGTAGACCTTCTGAAACACATCGAACAGGCCAAACGTGCGGATGCCTGGAAATGCTTCGGTAACCCGTTGGCCAATGACGAGCCGTGTGCCGACATCGCTGATCTGCATGCCCGCCTGATTCATATCTTTGATGATAAAATCCTCGCCATCGTTCCAGGCATCGTAAATCGCTACGCCACTGCTCATGGTATCAAACAGGGCACGAAAACGCCGTTCGCTGATGTGCATGGCCCGTTCCGTGCGGCGATGTTGTTCGCTCTCCCGGATGCGCAGGATGGCATCGGCCATCTGGTTGGCCAGCGCGCGCAACAACTCCATTTCTGTCTCATCAAAGGCGCAGGGTTGTGCCGCATGGAGCGTGAGTGCGCCAAACATTTTACCGCGTATGGTCAATGGCAGGGCGACGCTGGATGGACACTCTCCCTCTGTTTTGCTGATTTGCCACGGATAGAATGCAGAATCCCGTTGCGTATCATACACGACGCAAGGGTGTCCCGATGGGTGTCCACAGCGGACGGTCGTCTCCGTCGCACCCTGCCTCTGTGGACAGTTGGCCGGGGAGATGCCGGGTTCCAGCAGACAGTCCGCACGCAAACGCCGTTGTGCCACCAGTCGCAGTCGCTGTTCCTCTTCGTCGACCAATTCCACCTGGGCCAGCAGGTAACCGGCCTCCTGCACCAGCACTTGACACAAACCTTCCAAAGTCTGTGTTTCGTGGGTCTCCGTGGCCAGAATGGCCGAAAATTGATAGCGAATCCGCAGGAGGCGGTTGGCCTGGGCAAATTTTTTCTCCACCTGTCTGAGGTGGGTGACATCTTCCTGTACGCTGATGAATTGGCGAATGTCGCCTTTTGCATCATATACCCCGCGGATGGAAACTGATGCCCAGTACAGATCACCGGATTTTTTTCTGTTGAGCAGTTCCCCGCGCCAGGTCTTGTTGGAGGTAATATCCTGCCACAAACCGGCATGGGCGGCGGTATCCTGCAGGCCGGATTTTAAAAATCTGGGATTTTTTCCAAGCACCTCGGCCAGACTGTAACCGGTCAGTTCAGAAAAACGGGGGTTGACATATTCGATGGCCGCTTGCCGATTGGTGATGAGCACCGCAGCGGGGCTGCATTCGATGGCAACAGACAGTTTTTTCAATTCGATGGACCGCTGTTCCAGTGCGATCACGGAACGTTTGGCGATGCTCAGGATGAGGGCCGTACACCAGATGATGCCGATGGCATACGCGCGATTGGTCAGGATAAACCGGAGGGGAATGTCACTGGGAGGAGACAAATAGTATCCCAGCACCACCAGGAGAGAACTGACCATGGCCAGCAGGATAATGACGCGCCGCCGGCTGGGCATCCACCAACCTACCAGGACCACGCTCACAAAAAGCACACCACCCGCGATGCCGAGCGGCGTCATGCTGTCCAATACAAGACATATTCCCCCCAACAGAACGGCGATCAGGGGCGGGACCACACGCTGCCGGATGGTTCCCCGATTATGCAACATAACCTGGAATCTTATTCAGATCGATGGTATCGATTTGTTCGGGTTCCAGGTAATCCTGGGCATATTCAAGATAAATCCGTTTATCGATGAACAGCTTGAAAAGATCGGGGTCAATATGGCCATCATTTTTCATAAAGCCCAGTATTTTTAATGACTCCGACAGAGTCTTGCCTTTTTTATAGGGACGGTCCCGGGCGGTGAGTGCCTCGAAAACGTCCGCAATGGCCATGATTCGTGCCTGAATGGACATTTGATCTCCGGTCAATCCTTTGGGATAGCCCTTGCCGTTCATTTGTTCGTGATGGCCGCCCGCAATTTCCGGGACATGTTTGAGATGCTTGGGAAAGGGAATTCCATCCAGCATCTTGATGGTGACCACGATATGATTGTTGATAATGGTCCGTTCTTCAGGGGTAATGGTTCCCTTGGCAATATTCAGATTGTACACCTCGTTATCGGAAAGGAAAGGGTGTTCCTGGCCGTTGGAGTCGACCCATCGGGAACGGGCAATGGCGCGTACCCGATCTTGCAAAGCGGTGGACATGAACTCCCCGCCAATATTGGTTTCCTGCAAAAATTTTTGATCCGCATCCAGGCGGGCACGTTCCTGCTGAAATGCCTCCTCGAGGGCTGTCATATCGGTGGTGACACCGGCCTCCAACAGAGCTATTTTCTTTTGCAAAAACCGGACTTCCAGATCTTTCTTGATGACCTCGAAACGGGTGTTGATCAGATGTATGCGGTCGAAGATGGTTTCCAGTTTGGTTCCCTTGTCGACCACTTCCGTAGGCGTCACCACCTTGCCACAATCGTGCAGCCAGGCGGCGGTCTTCAATTCGTACATATCCTCATCGGACAGATGAAAATCCTTCAAGGGGCCCTCCTGGGTTTCGCTGGCGGATCTGCCCAACATTTCCGCCAACACCGGTACCCGGTGGCAGTGTCCGCCCGTATAGGGAGATTTTTCGTCGATGGCAGACGCAATCGTGCGAATCAAGGACTCGAACAGGGCTTTCAGATCCGCAATCAATTTTTGATTGGTCAAGGCAATGGCGGCCTGTGAGGCCAACGACTCCGCCAGTTTTTGATTGGTGGCAGAAAACGCACTGATGGCCCCGGTCCTGGCATCCCTGGCGTTGATGAGTTGCAATACGCCAATGACCTCATTGACGTGATTTCTCAGGGGTACCGTCAAGAAGGATTGCGAATGGTAGTGGTTCTTTTGGTCAAACGCCCGTGTACCGGAAAAATCAAACTCTTTGGTCTCATAGGCATCTGGAATATTGATCGTGGTCTCTTTCAGAGCGGCAAATACCGCCACCATATGCAGATTGGGCTCGCCATTCTCGTACAGGGGCAATTCAGGAAAGTGAATGGGAACGCCGGTGCTGCCGCCCATGGCAATACCCAGGGAATCAGTACGCAAGATCTCAAACTTAAGCGTCTTTCTGCTGGTGACACTGTACAGTGTTCCGGCATCCGCCCTGGTCAGCTCTTTGGCTCCCAGGAGAATGAGTTCCAGCAAGCGGTTGGCATTGCGTTCCGAGGAGAGGGCAATGCCAATATCATTCAAACGTTCAATATCGCAACTGTTGCACCGTTCTGGAAAATCGCCCTCATCAATTGTCTGGTTGCCCTGGCGAACCAGTTGTTCTTTCAGTACATTAAGTTCGCGCAGATACATCTCCTGCTGTCTCATGGCCGACTGGGCCAGAGGCTTTATATGAATTTCATCCTCATCAACGACCGATAGTGTTGCGCTTTCTTCGTTCATGGTCGCTATTCCCCTGCTGCATGGTCTGAGTGTGATAGGTGAGACTGTTGGTCAGGAAGAGACTGCCGGGGTCTCCAATGCGGCCGCTCGTGCAGAGCGGGCCGCCTGTACCACTTCATCCAATCGTTCCTGGGTCATGCCCGTAAAAAACGCTCCTCCTGGAGAGATCCGCATGTTCGGACCTTCATGACAACGACCAAAACACAGGATGCGCTCGACCGGAATTTCCAGGCCTTGTGCCGCCAACGCGCTTTCCAGGCTGTCCGCCAAAGGCACGCTACCCCTTTGTGCACAAGACGGACGGTCACTGAACCTTTCCTTGACGCAAACCACAATTTTTATGTCCACTTGTTCCATCCCTGTTTGCGCATGGCAATGATCATTTCACCTCAGTGATCAGTCTGCAATGCACCCCGATTCCACCCGTACCACACATATGCTTTGGATAGTCGGACCATTCATCCGCGTTGTCGATATGCTCCAGTATCGCCATGACCAGATCCCACACAGTTTGCGGTCCGGTGCGGTTATCCTTGCAGCCAAGAGAGACATCAAAATGTTCACTGTCGTCGCTGTAGGTGATGGAGTAGTAATGTTCGATGCCTTTCCAGCAATCCTGCGCCTGGTCGATAACACTCTTGATAATCTCCGGTGTCGTGCCATAATGGGCGGCGATTGCCTCGATGGGGGTTTTTTCTGATATTTCCATGTTTTTCTCCTGTCAGTGTTGTGGCAAACTTTGTCTTGTATACATTTTTGTTGTCCAAAAACCAAGAAAAATCTGACTTGGTAGGTTCGACTTCCACGCTTGTATAAAGTTCCATCGAAAAAGGTTCGTAAGATGTCGGCTGTTTATCACGCACGGTTCACCCTGTAACCTGTCTGTTGGTCAAGCGGAGTGGTGGGCATGGTATGCGAAAAAAACGCAAACAATGCAAATTGACTCTTGCCTTGTTGGCAGGAATGGGAGACAATCGACTTGTGATGTTCGGTAAAGCAGTCAGGGGGGGTATGGACTGCACGGAGGCACGGAAAGACGCCGTTGCCGCGATATTCCAGACGACCGGCATCGATTGCAGTGAGGTTGACATACCGTCCATCACTACCACGAACAGGAGTAAAAAAGATGACTACCACCCTGCATGATCTTCATCCCGTGACCCATTCCTGGCATGTCGGCGGCTTGAGCGACGTGGAGGCGCGCGCCGCGCTGACAGCCTGGTTGCAAGGAACCTGTGGCATCCTGGACTCTGCGCTGGATGTTGCCCACGGCACAGTAAAAATTTCCTATGACTTGTGGCAGGTTACGGCAGAGCAGGTCGAATCGGCCTTGTCTGCCAGCCACCTTTCCCTCTGCGCGGGTTTCATGGATGGGTTGAAAAGGAACTGGATTCTCTTCACGGAAAAAAATGAGCGGGACAACCTGACATTCACCCCGGTATTGCCGAACAGGCCGGTCCCGCTCGGGAGGATGACAGCAGCCAAAAAAGGTCTGGTCGCAGGAGACATGCCGGACAATGTTGCGATTTCCTCTCGCAATGAAGTAAAATGGCAAACTCCGGGCGTTTATTGAGAGAACGGTGCCCAACCGGGAGACGTGACGTGACTGCCCGTTGTCATGCCGTGTCCCGTCCCCGTGCAGGCAGAGATCCTGGTTGTCCCATTTGTCCAGAAAACCGTTAAACTGCTTGACGGGCAGGGGGAGAATACTGATGAACGAAAACGAGCAGGAAACCCGTATCAACCTCGGCTTTACGGAGGAAAGGTTTCCTCCGGGTGGCCACATGTGTCTTATCTACAACGATGAGGCGGAACGCTGTCGGGTGGTCGGCCAATTCCTGCAAGCGGGTCTGGAAAACGGGGAACAGGTGGGATATCTGGCCGATGATGTCAACACCGATCAGATCCGCCAGATGCTGGTCTCTCTGGGGGTGGATTGCGCGACCCTCGAAGCGCGGCGACAACTGCTGCTGCTGACCACCCAGGAGTCCTATTTCCCCGATGGTACATTCACCCCGGCAGCGATGTTGGGACGACTGCGCAAGCTCTACGCCGCCAGCAAGGCCGGGGGCTGGCGGCATTTTCGCGCCAGCGGGGAGATGCAATGGGCTTTGGGCAATGTCCCTGGGGCCTGTCATCTCTTCGAGTATGAATGTCTCCTCAATGATCTTGTCCTGGAATGTCCCATCATTCCGATTTGCCAGTACGACGCCCGGCGTTTCAGTGGTGCCGCCCTCTTTGCGGCTTTGCAGGTGCATCCACTGATGGTCGTGCATGGGCAGGTGGTGCGCAATCCCTACTATGTGGATGTCAAGCAGTGGCTGGCCCGTTGGGGCGGGGCGTTCCAGGGGTCATTGGGGCAATGAGTTTGGAAATGCCACTGCCGGAAATTCTGGGGCGGTTGTTGCTGGTCCAAACGACCATGGATGTCATGCCCTCGGTCGAGGAGATGGGCGGCTTTCTTGGGGCGATGTTGGGAGAGATGCCCGGTGTCACGGGGGCCTGGTTGGAACTGGTGCCCTGGTCGGAAACTTCTGCTCCTTCTCCCCATTTGCCCAGGTCCGCGCTGGCCCCCTTGTCTGGAATGGTGGCAGGACGCAACCTGTTGCCCTTGCGCTCCCTGACCCACTGTTACGGTGCCCTGGTCATAGAGGTCGTCGAACCGGAAGCGTTGCGCCCTTATTTGCCCTTTTTGATCAATCTGGTCAATCAGGTGGCCCGGTTGTTGGAAACCCGGCGGATGGTTGATCTGCTCAATCAGACCAACGCCCGGTTGCGGGCAGAAATGGAGGAGCGGCATCTGGTCGAGATTGCCCTGCAAGCCGCCAACCAGGAGTTGGAAGCGTTCGCCTTTTCTGTTTCCCATGATCTGCGCGCTCCCCTGCGGGCCATCAGTGGTTTCAGCCAGGCTCTCATGGAGGATTATGGAGACCAACTGCAGGGTGAGGCGCAGACCTATCTCAGAATGTTGCAGGAGAGCAGCCAGGAGATGGGGCGGCTGATTGATGGGTTGTTGCAACTTTCCCGTGTGACCCGTGGGGAAATGCGCCAAGAGATCGTGAATCTTTCCGGGTTGGCGGACAAGGTCGTGGCCTCTCTGCGGCAGGCGGAGCCGGATCGCCGGGTAATGGTGGAGATCGCCCCCCATCTGGTGGTGCATGGCAACGCCCAACTGCTGATGGTGGCCATGGAAAACCTGCTGGGCAATGCCTGGAAATATACGGGCAAGACCCCCCAGGCCGAGATATCGCTTGGCAGCGTGTTGCAGGAGGGCAACACGGTCTATGCGGTGCGGGACAATGGGGCCGGCTTTGACATGACATATCGCGACAAACTGTTCATCCCCTTCCAACGCCTGCACCGTTCCGATGAATTTCCGGGGAACGGGATCGGTCTGGCCACGGTACAGCGCATCATTTGCCGGCATGGCGGGAGCCTGTGGGCCCAGGCCGAGGTTGGCAAGGGGGCCACCTTTTTTTTTACCTTGCCGGAACGGGGAGTGTGACAATGGATAAGAGGCTGATACCGTTGCTGGAAGACACTCCCACAACGAGATGCTCATCCTGCGGGCATTGGCTGTCTCTGTGACCTGGCACCAGGTCATATGCCGTCGATAATGCTGTACATCGCGTGCTTCGAGAGAGAAGTGCGTGCTGTGGAGAGCAAGTGATGTTCAAAAGACTGAAAAATCTGCTGGTCGGCACGCTGCGTCAACAATTGATCCTGGGTATGGTACTGGTCGTTTCTGCCATGACCTCTTTGTTCGTTTGGGATCAGACCCGTCGGCAGCAAACGGTGATGTTGGAGCAGCAGGCCGAGCAGGCGGTTGCCCTGGCGCGCAACGTGGCAACGTCAGCGTCCGTGTGGGTCAGTGCGCGGGATTACAGCGGCCTGCAGGAGATCATCGACAGTCTCGCGCAATATCCCGATTTGCGGCATGCCATTGTGCTGGATACCAGGGGACAAATATTGGCCCACAGCATCCCGGCCAAACGGGGTCAGTATTTGGTGGATCTGCCCGCAGAGGTCAGGCCGACGATTTTGCAACGTGGATCCAGCCTGGTCGATGCCGCCAGTCCCGTGCTGTTGGCCGAACATCATATCGGTTGGATACGGATCGGCCTCGCCGGGCATCCTCTTGAGGCCAAGTTGGCAGAGGTGCGGCGCAGCGGCATTCTTTATGTCGTGGTCTCGATTGCGCTCATCATTGTGCTGGCCGAACTGGCTGGTCGCTACTTGACACGCCGTTTGTATGCCATCCAGCGGGTAGCCATTGCCGTGCAGTCTGGAGAGGCGGGCGTGCGGGCAGATGTGCCCGGCAGCGACGAAGCGGCACAGCTTGCGCGCCAGTTCAATGATATGCTGGATATCATGGCGCGCCGCGAGACAGAGATCATCAGCGCACGCGAGGCATTGCAGCGAATGAATGAGAGTCTGGAAGATCAGGTCGCCAAACGTACTGCCGATCTGATTGGCAAAAACCGTCTGTTCGAACTGATCGAACACATGCAGGACGCCTTTATCCATGAACCGGATCAACCAGCCTTGTTTGACCAGTTGTTGCAGGACATTATCGCGCTCACCGGCAGTCAATATGGTCTGGTTGGCGAAGTCAGACAGGATGAAGCGGGCATCGATTATCTCATCATCCATGCCATTACCAACATTGCCTGGGATGAGGAAACGCATCGTTTCTGCGCGGAAAACAAGACAAAGAAATGTATTTTCAAAAAATTGAATAACCTGTTTGGCCGTGTCGTGACAGGTCGCCAGCCGATCATTGCCAATGATCCACCGCATCACCCGCAGAGTACCGGATTGCCGCCCGGTCATCCTGTGCTGGCCGCTTTTCTCGGCATTCCGGTGTTTTACGGTGATCGACTGGTCGGTGAAATCGGCCTGGCCAATCGTCCCGGTGGCTATGACCAGGCGATGCTTGACTACCTGCACCCCGTCGTGGAGGCTTGTGGTCGCATCATTGTTGCCTGCTGCGATCGTCAGGCACGGTTGGATGCCGAGCAAGACCTGGTGCTGGCGCGTGACGCTGCCGAAGCGGCCAACCGGGCCAAGAGCATGTTTCTGGCCCATATGAGCCATGAACTGCGTACTCCGCTCAACGCCATCCTGGGATTTTCCAGGCTGCTGGCGCGGGATTCCGCATTCAGTGCCCGACAAAGAGAGGAGATAGAGATCATCCTTAGAAGCAGTGAACATTTGCTGTCGCTGATCAACAATGTCCTGGACATTTCCAAGATTGAGTCCGGTCGCGTGGCGATGGAGAATATCGCGCTGGATCTGCATCAACTGTTGGACGAACTCCACGCCATGATGTCCGGGAAGGTCATGGAGAAAGGGGTAGGCTTTATCCTGGAGCAGGCACCGGATCTGCCGCCATTCATTGCCACCGATGCGGGCAAACTGCGCCAGGTGTTGATCAATCTGATCGGCAACGCCGTCAAATTTACCGACAGCGGGCAGGTGGTTTTGCGGGCCGCGCCGGTGGCTGGCGCGACACCGCCAGCACAGCGGGTACGTTTTGAGGTGGAGGATACCGGGATCGGCATCCACGAAGCAGATTGGGAGCGTATTTTCCACCCCTTCGAACAGCTTGGCGACTTGGCATCCTCTCAAGCCGGGACAGGCCTGGGGCTGGCCATCAGCAAGCAGTTTGTCGAACTGATGGGAGGACGGATCGGTGTTGTCAGCACACCGGGTGCCGGTTCCACCTTTCATTTTGAGATCCCGGTCGGCATTCCTCCCCCGGCTTCGCTGGCGGCCATCGCGTTGCGCTACACCACCGTTACGGGTTTGGCGGCGGGACAGCCGCGTTATCGCCTGCTCATTGCGGAGGACCAACCGGAAAATCGCCTGCTCCTGCGCCGTCTCCTCGAACCACTGGGCTTCGAACTGCGCGAAGTGGCCAACGGCCAGGAAGCAGTGGTATTATGCGAGGAATGGCAACCTCACCTGGTCTGGATGGATATCCGTATGCCGGTATTGAACGGATTGGATGCCACACGACGCATCCGGGCCTTGCCCAACGGCGAGCGCATCCGCATCGTTGCCCTGACCGCCCATGCCCTGGAGGAGGAACGACTGGAGATTCTGGCGGCAGGGTGCAACGATTTTATCCGCAAGCCTTATCGGGAGGTGGAGATCTTTGAGTCCCTGGTCCGCCATTTGGGGGTGCGTTTTCTCTATGAGGATGAGCAGACGGCAGAGACCAGGTTCCAGGGAGAAGTGCTGACCGCAGCACACCTGGAAGGGATTCCTCTTGCTCTGCTCGCCGCGTTGCGGAAAGCGGCCATCCATTTGGATGGCGACCGTTGCCTGGAGGTGGCGGGCGAGATCAGCGATCTCAACCACGAAGTGGGCGAACTGCTGCGGAAGAGGGTGGAAGGGCTGTGCCATGAGGAAATATTGTCGGTACTGGATGGGCTGGTGGAGGACACCGTCGGGGCAGAGGGTGGACAGACGGACATCTCCGGCAGGGAAGAAATTGTGCTCGTGGATGACGATCCGGCCAGTCTCAAACTGTTGGGGGAGATTTTGCTTGGGGGTGGTTTCCGGGTGCGTCCCGCCACTTCCGGCGCGCTGGCCCTGCGCAGTGTTCATGCCCGACGGCCAGCCATGATCCTGCTGGACATCAAGATGCCGGGCATGGACGGATTGGAGGTCTGCCGCCGCCTCAAGTTGCAGAACGAGAGCCAAGACATTCCGATCCTGTTCATCAGCGGTTTGACGGATGCTCAGGTCATCGCCAATGCCCTCGCGGCAGGGGGGATTGATTATATTACCAAACCATTCAGGTCGACCGAAGTTTTGGCGCGAGTCAACACGCACGTGCGCCAGAACCGGTTGCAACGCCAGGTGGCGTTTCATGTCAGGCAGTTGGCTGCGGCCAATCAGGAGTTGGAATCCTTCTCCTTCTCCGTTTCCCACGACCTGCGCGCTCCCCTGCGGGCCATCAGTGGTTTCAGCCAGGCTCTCATGGAGGATTATGGAGACCAACTGCAGGGTGAGGCGCAGACCTATCTCAGAATGTTGCAGGAGAGCAGCCAGGAGATGGGGCGGCTGATTGATGGGTTGTTGCAACTTTCCCGTGTGACCCGTGGGGAAATGCGCCAAGAGATCGTGAATCTTTCCGGGTTGGCGGACAAGGTCGTGGCCTCTCTGCGGCAGGCGGAGCCGGATCGCCGGGTAATGGTGGAGATCGCCCCCCATCTGGTGGTGCATGGCAACGCCCAACTGCTGATGGTGGCCATGGAAAACCTGCTGGGCAATGCCTGGAAATATACGGGTAAGACCCCCCAGGCCGAGATATCGCTTGGCAGCGTGTTGCAGGAGGGCAACACGGTCTATGCGGTGCGGGACAATGGGGCTGGCTTTGACATGAAATATCGCGACAAACTGTTCATCCCCTTCCAACGCCTGCACCGTTCCGATGAATTTCCGGGGAACGGGATCGGTCTGGCCACGGTACAACGCATCATTCGCCAGCATGGCGGGAGCCTGTGGGCCCAGGCCGAGGTTGGCAAGGGGGCCACCTTTTTCTTTACCTTGCCGGAACGGGGAGAGTGACAATGGATAAGAGATTTATACTGTTGGTGGAAGACAATCCCAAGGATGAGATGCTCACCCTGCGGGCATTGGCCAAACACCATGTGACCAACAAGATTGAGGTGGTGCGCGATGGCGAAGAGGCACTCAATTTCCTGTTTGGCCAGGGGGAATATGCGGCGCGTGACACCCAGGATCTGCCAACGGTAGTGCTGCTGGATCTGAAACTGCCCAAGATGGGAGGGTTGCAGGTATTGCAAGAGATTCGGGCAGACCAACGGACACGGTTGTTGCCGGTGGTTATCCTGACCTCTTCCAACGAAGATCGGGATATTCTCTCCGGCTACCAGTTGGGAGCCAACAGTTTTGTACAAAAACCGATTGGTTTCGAAGAGTTCAGTCGGTCCGTGGCGCAACTGGGACTCTATTGGGTGTTGCTGAATGAGCCTCTGCCGGTCGAAAAGGTGAGTGTATGACCTCTGAGCTCCACATTCTGGTCGTCGAAGATGCGGAAGCCGATTATCTGCTGATGGTGCGTGCTTTGCGTACACAGGGGGTGATGTTTGTCTCCCAGCGGGTGGAGAGTGCCGAAGCCATGACGGATGCCTTGGCACGGGAGCGTTGGGATGTGGTGATTTCCGATTGCCACTTGCCCCAGTTTACGGCGATGGAAGCGTTGCTCCTCTGCCAGAAGCGGGTGGGAGATATCCCGTTCATCGTGATATCCGGGGTGATTGACGAAGCACAGGCCGTCTCGCTGTTGAAGGCCGGAGCCCATGACTTTGTCTCGAAAGCCAATTTTTCCCGCCTGGCTCCCGCCATTGCGCGGGAGGTGCGCGAGGTGGCAGAACGCAAACAGCGGCGGGTGGCGGAAGAAGCACTGCGCAAGAGCGAAAACCGGTTTCTCACCTTGGCCAACCATTCCCCTTCCGGCATCTTCCATACCGACACCTCGGGGAAAACACTCTATGTCAACCAGGCGTGGCGACGGATTGCCGGGTTGGCGCAGGACGAACGTTCGGGCTTGGAGTGGTCATGGGCGGTTCATCCGCAGGATCGGGCCCCATTGGAGGCGGCATGGTTTGACTGTGTGGCCCGTCAGGAGGCTTTTCAGGCCGAATTTCGCTACCAATGGCAGGATGGAACGGTGGTGTGGGTCATGGCGCAGGCCACCCCCCTCCAGGAGGACGACCACAAGGTAATCGGGTATGTGGGTACGATCACCGATATTTCCGCGTACAAAAAAATTCAGGTAGAGTTGCAGGCCGCCATGGAGGCTTCCGAGCAGGCCAACCAGGCCAAGAGCGCGTTTCTTGCTTCCATGAGCCACGAGATCCGTACCCCCATGAACGTGGTGCTGGGCATGTCGGAATTGTTACTGGAAACCGAGCTCAACCCTGTGCAACGTCGTTTTGTCCAGACCATGCACCATTCGGGCAAGGCCATGCTGGGGGTGATCAGCGATGTGCTGGACTTTTCCCGCATTGATGCAGGGCGCATCTCGATGGAGATGAGCCCCTTCTCCCCCCGCCAGGTGGTGGAGGATACCGCCCATCTGATGCAAGTGGTGGCCGAGCAGAAAGGGCTGACCATGACGGAGTGGGTGGACGCCGATCTGCCGGCAGCCATTCTGGGTGACGAGAACCGGATACGTCAGGTGCTCATCAACCTGCTGGGTAATGCGATCAAATTTACCCAACAGGGGCGGGTGGATGTGCGTTTGACCAAGCATCCCCATGTGCCGGGCAGCCTTCTCTTTCAGGTGGTTGATACCGGCATCGGCATTGCCCAGGAAGATGTGGTGGATATCTTCGACCGGTTTACGCAGGCCGACAAGGGGATTACCCGGCGTTATGGGGGTACCGGTTTGGGGTTGGCCATTTCCAAGCGTTTGGTGGAATTGATGGGGGGGGAGATCGGGGTGGCAAGCCGATTGGGGGCGGGGAGTCAATTTTATTTCACGCTGCCCATAAGAATAGCGGCCACCCCCGTGCTGCCGACCCAATCTGTTGTGCCGACCACGGCCGCCAGCAACCGCACGCTGCGCATCCTGCTGGCGGAAGATGTCGAAGAAAACCAACTGCTGTTTGCGGCCTATCTCATGGGAACAGCGCACCATCTGGTGATGGTGGGCGATGGGGTGGAAGCGGTCGCACGTGTGCAAGAGGAGCCATTCGACGTCGTGGTCATGGACATCCAGATGCCAAGAATGGACGGCTACACCGCCACCCGGCAGATTCGCCAGTGGGAACGGGAAATGGGACGTGCTCCCTTGTCGATTGTCGCCCTGTCCGCCCACGCCATGGAGACGGAGATCCAACGCAGCCAGGAAGTCGGCTGTGATCTGTATCTGACCAAACCGATCAACAAAAAAAAGCTGCTGGATGTGCTCCAGGAAATTGCCAACCGGACCACTGTCTCATCCTGACCGGGACGGCGGGGTGATACGGCATGGCGGCCTTGATCATCGTTTCGTCCACGAACTCTCCTGGATGCCCGCCTTCGCGGGCATGACGGGAATGGGTATGACACGAAATTCGCTCGTCATTCCCGCGAAGGCGGGAATCCAGGGTTCTGACTGGAATGGCTGACACGATGATCAAGGCTGGCAAGGCACCGTGTGCCAGCAGAATCAAGGCCAGAAAACTTCCACGCCCGTGCCCAGTTCTGGCAAAAGAGGCTGGCCAAGAGAGAGACATACAGGGGGTTTCCCATCGAAGGTATGTATAAGCAACTCAACCGTTTTCTGGTCATCCATGAGAAAGTTTCCGTTGGGGTCGTCCTCCCATCTTGCCATCGGATGGCCTTTTTGTCGCGCCGCCCGGATCTCCTCCGTCCAATGCGCCATGGCTTGGCGAATGGTTTGGCAAATACCGATGAGTCCCATGTTTGTCTCCTTGTTTGTGTTCGATGCAACCTGTCATTGAACGGTCCGCGAACAGGCAGAGGGCGTGAACATGGTGGAAGTCAGCACAATTTCCTTCAACCGGTCATAGGGGGTTGGTTTGTGCAATATCTCGACACCTGTCGGCACACCGCCGTTGGCGGCAATATGTTGGTCGTCCATCCCCGTCACCACCACAACACGTGATACCTGGAGATCCGGCATCTCGCTCAGACTTTTCAGCATCTGAAACCCATCCATGTCTGGCATCATCAAGTCGGTGACGATCACGACCGGTCTGTTCAAACCGGCCTGCAGCAGTCCATCGGAACCATTTTTCGCCACGACAAGGCGAACGGGCCATCCCCAGTTGGCGACGACTGCTTTGGTCATCTCCATCAACTCGCCATCATCCTCCACCATCAAAATGGTCAGGGTCGGCGGATGAAATGCCTGTGGCACCTCCTGATCTTCACTTTGCTCCGGCGTCTGGGTCGTCGGGGAGGTTGTGAGAAAAGAGCCTGTTTCGGGGGTGGTTTGTGCGCTGTTCATGGCAGTTCCAATCAGATGAATGGGAAAAGACTCTGTGGTTCACACGGCAAATCTCGCACTGTCAGCGACATTGTCAGCCGTTTGGCGGCAAGAGTCAAGATCTTTTTGCGTTTTATGCAAAAATTGCAAGATAAAGCGCAGCGACCGCTTCCCCGGCCATCGGCCCTGAGGTGTCAGGGCGAGGTGCAATATTCTGTCAGTTGAGAATGGGCCAATTGTCCTGCCTGAATCAGCTGCCCGACGAGCAAGCCAGCCCCGCGCAGTTCGCCAGCATGGGCGAGAGACTCCAGGTTGGCAGCCAAATGTCCCATCTGGACCAGACCGATTTGTCGGCACACGCTTTTCAGGGAATGACTTTCCCTTTCCACTCGTTCTGGATCGTTTGCCTGGATGGCCTGATTGATTTTTTCCGGACGCAACAGGATCCCGGATTGAAAATGTTGTATCACGTTGAGAAAACTGGGACCCAGTTCCTGTTTCATTTCGGCCAGCTTGTCCAGAACCAGAAACGGTTCATTGTCGGCATCCTGGCTCAGTTCCATATCCCGGTCGGGATGTAGATCGTTTTTGGCGAACGTGTTCATGTCATTACCCCTTCTTCTGCCTGGATGTCCATGGATTGGAGGGCCAGTGCGACCTTTCTGATCACTTGGTCAACTTGAAAAGGTTTTGTAATAATATCCACTGCACCGAACGACTGAGCCAGTTTCAACGTCAGATGGGAATACATGGCCTTGTAACCACCGGTGATGGCAATCACCTTGCTGTTTGGATAGGTTTGCAGAATGGCTGCCAACAGGTCAATGCCATCCATTTCTGGCATGAAGATGTCGGTAATAGTGAGATCAACAGGATCCACTTTAATCTTTTCAAAACCGGCGCAGCCATTTTCCGCCTCGATCACGGTATGTCCGGCCTTCCGCAAAATTTCGGCCAAAAAGCTCCTGATGGCTTCGTCATCGTCAACAACCAGGATGTGTGCCATGCGTGTTCAACCTCTTGTGTCCGTTATGTGGCGGGCTGCAACCACGACCTGCCCTCGTTTTACCGCCGCTACCCTGTTCCTGAAAAAAATAATGCGTCTTGTCTGCACAGCCAGTTTTGACAGGCAATAAATGACTTTGCGGGGCAAAGAGCCTGGGTCACTGTGTCGAGTACACCACTGGACTGAAATGGTTTGCTGATCAAATCAATCGCCCCAAATTTTTTTGCCACATGCAACGCCAATTTTTTGCGCATGGTCAATCCGCCACCGGACATGGCAATCACCTTGCTGCCTGGACGCGCTTTCAGAAGCGTGGCGAGCAGTTCAAACCCATCCATCACGGGCATGAAAATGTCTGTGATCGTCAGATCGACAGCGTTCAGGTCAATTTGTTCCAGACATTTTTGCCCGCTTTCGGCCTCTTGTACCGTGTGACCGGCATTCCTTAATATCGCGACCAGATACAGGCGCGACAGGTCATCATCATCAACAACCAGAATATGGGCCATTTGTCTTTCCTTCGTGATCCTTTCCCGCTCTGCCGGGTACCACCACACGGCACTGTCCCATCTTCTAGATCCGGGTATACTGCCGCATGATCTTGTAGCGCGACATGGCCTGCTTGATCGAGCGCACCAGGGTCTTTTTGTTCACCTGGCCTTTCACCAGATAATCCTGCGCGCCGTCTGCCACAGCCTGAATGGCCTTTTGTTCGTCGTCCAGGCCGGTAAATACGATGATGGGGGTGTCCAGATTTTTCTGGTTCATGCGTACAAAGGTCTCTTCATACCCATGACTGTCGGCCAGATTGAGATCCAGCAGGATCAGGTCATACTTGTGCTGTGACAGAAACAATTCGGCTTCCTTGAAGGTTTTGGCATGGGTCAAATGGAGCGATGGCATCTGGCTGGAGGATTCCTTGCCGGCTATCGAATTGGTCAACCATCCATTGATGATGGCAAAAAATTCCACCTCATCTTCGACAATCAGGAAATTCATCCCAATCCTGATCGCGTCCGTTTTTTGTGCTGGTGTGGCCGCATGTCGCACGACAGCGTGCGGCTGCGGTATTTCCTCTGCCTTGAGTTCCTTCCCTGGGACGGGGTAGCCCATACTCTCCATGGCATTGACAATAATCTCCACCGCATGTTGCGGATCAATCTTGTCTGAATTGATGACCAGATCGTAATAGGTGCGATTGCTGGGAAACCGTTTGTACAAACCCTTCAGGAAACGCGATCTTTCCTTCTCTGTCTCCGCAATTTTCCGTTTCGCCTCTTCCAGGCTGATACTTTCGCGTTGGGCAACCCGCCGGACGCACACATCATATGACCCCTCGATCCCCACACGAAACACGTGTGGATGATTGGCCAGGACCAGGCGTGCCCCGCGCCCAAGGATCACCCCTCCCTTTTGCGCGATCATCAAAATTGTTTTTATCATATTCTTGTAATACCCGGCCACGGACTGTTCCGGTGCCAGGAACAGGGAGTAGAGAAAGCTGTCAATCGGCTTGGGCAATTTTTCGTCCATGAGTGACATCAATCTCTTCGTTGTTTTGGTCGTTTTGATCAACTCGTCGATCATCGAGTGTCCATAACAGTTTACCTGGAGACGTGCGGCCAACAGTTCCGCGATTTTTCCCCCGTTGGAGCCAAAGTTTCTGGAAACGGAGACGACAACAGGCTGCTTTTCCGGCAGTGTGGTGTCGCTCGGTGCCACACTGACAAGATGAGATTTAACCACACTACTGATGCCTGAACGAGTATCCATGGACCAACTCCAGTGCGAGATTTAATGGATTGTTTTTTGATGGTGATGGCTTGTTGCGTTCGTCATCTGATCCACCCTGGCCAGATGTCGAACCTGTTCCCGTCCGCCGCCCTATTACCCGGTGGTGCCGTATCGGGACTGCACCGCCCGACGCCGGATATCGTGCCAGGTGCGTATCTCTGCCCGCAGAGAGGCCAACCGGTTTTCTTGCGTGGTCCGATACGGACGGGCGCACAGAACGCCATCCAGTTGGCAGGACAACTTTCTGGCTTGCGCGGCCTGAGTGCGCAATTCATCCAGATGGGACACTGCCTCCCGTTCCGCCACCAGGGGAGAAGGAAACTGATATTGAGAGCCATCAATTTGCATGGTGATCATTTTTTATCGATCCTTAACAGTAAGTTGAACAAAAGCCGCTGCAACCTGCAACAGACCCGCCACCCCGGCCGCCACAGACGGCACCTGTGTCTCATTATTGCTTTCTATGCAAATATTGCAAGGATTATTTTTGCTCCAATCGCTTTTTTTGCAAATTTTTTGTCTCCTGATGCATAGATTTTGCTTGCGTGGAGTACGTTTGTGTCTTACGATCACCGGATTTTCTTTATTTGCCGGTTTGCTGGGAGTCGTGCGGTGCGTGAAGCCGGGTGTGAAAACAATTCATCATATTGGAATTGCTATGAATATACCACAGACCACAAACGAATCGGAAATGGTTATCACCTCTTCCAAGGCGGCCCGTCTGCTGGGTGTCTCCCAACGAACCGTCCATTATTGGATGGATCGGGGTGCCATCAAGTTCTGGAAGACCGCCGGAGGGCATTTTCGCATTCCGATGAGTTCTATCAACCAATTGTTGCAAAAGCGTCAGGAAGAACTGCTGGAAGGCGAACAGCCCGCGATTACCATCCTGTTGGTGGAAGATGATGGTGATTTGCGGGAAATAGCCAAAGAGGTTGTCGCCAACTGGGGATGGCCCGTGCAGCTGGTTGTGGCGACCAACGGTTTCGATGGACTGATTCAGGCCGGGATGCATAAACCGGCAGTGATCATCACCGATCTGATGATGCCAGCCATGGATGGATTCCAGATGCTCAAAAGCCTCCGCGAAACGCCCGATCTCAATATGCCACGGATCGTCGTGGTGACCGGCATGAACGATCAGCAAATCGCCGCCAACGGCGGGGTGCCGGATGATGTGGAGGTCTTGCACAAACCAACGCCCTATGACCGGTTGAAGGAAATTGTGCTGGAGCTTTTGCGTCGGCACAGTCGGGGCAAATATGCCGTGACACGTGTCAAGGTGACCTGACACCAAGTGGCAAGCAGACGGGTCACGGCTTGGCTGCGTCGTTACGGCATGCGGTCGTGAGTGACACTTCCTGATTCCGTCATTCCCGCGCAGGCGGGAATCCAGCCAGCCCCGCAGAACTCCTGGATTCCCGCTTTCGCGGGAATGACGGTAACAGGTGCCCGTGCGATAGCGGGTGCCCGTGCGATAGCGGGTGCCCGTGCTTGTCGCCTTGTTCCCCGTTCGATTGCAATTTGGTATGATGGGTCAATAAAAGTGGGGGCTTCGCCCCCAACCCCACCAGGGGCTTTGCCCCTGGACCCCACCGGGGGGGATAATCCCCCCCGGACCCCCTTGATCATGACTAAAAAAAACGGTGGAAGGGACTTGTGCCTCCCCGGAAAAGAGATCCAACCACACCACCCGGTTAGGCTTGCGGCAGGAAAGCTTGCAGTTCCTGTTGGACACGCGCACCTTCTTTCCTGATCTGATCCAGAATATCCGGGGCGGTTTCTGTTGCCGTGCCCTGTGCCACGTGTCGTTCCAGTGTCGCGCAGAGGCTGGAAAACCCTTCTGCCCCAAAGGTGGCTGAGGTTCCTTTGAGTTTGTGGGCCGCCTGCTTGAACGCCTCCTGGTCGTGCATCTGCCACGCGCTGTGCAAAGTGTCAAGACGACCGGGAAAATTTCTGAGAAACATGGCCAACACCCGTTCAAAGCCACTCCCGGCTTCTGCCTTCAGGCGCGCCAGCGTATCGCCATTGATGGCATTGGGAGAAACCACCGCAGGGGTGGCCACGGGTGTTGCAGTGACATTTTCCTGTTCCGCCGTCTGGTCGATGACCTCCAGGAGACTGGAACGGCGCAGTGGCTTGGAAAGATGCCGGTCACATCCCGCTGCCAATTCCCTGTCCATATCCTCTTTCGTGGTGTTGGCTGTCAGAGCCACTACCGTTGCACGAGGGGTACCCCTGGCCGCTTCCATTTCTCTGATTCTCCGCGTTGTCTCGATGCCGTCCATGCCGGGCATCATGATATCCATCAACACCAGATCAAACGAGCCTGCGGCAAAAAGGGCGATGGCCTCCTCGCCACTGGTCGCCTCCACCACCTGATGGGGGGTATTGTCCAGAAACGCCACGACCACCAGGCGGTTGTCCTGCACGTCGTCTACCAGTAAAATGCGCAAGCCTGCGGGCTGTTTTGACGTCGGCAACGCAGGCCCGGTCGGCCAGTGGTCGGCAGTGGATGCCCGAGGCGGAACGGTGCCCTCTTTGGGCAACAGCACCGTCACGGATGTCTCACCGGGTTGGCTGGTATCCAGTTCGATCCTTCCCCCCTGGGATTTGGCGGCCAGCCAGGCGGAATAAGTGCCCAGTCCGGTGCCATCCGCCTTGCCAAAGGTCACATATTTATCAAAAAATTGTGACCTGATCGCGCCGGGTACCTCCCCAGGGTTGGTCATGCGGATTATCCCGAAACCCGCATCGGTCGCCAGAGAAATGGATATGTGTCCCTGATCACAAGAGGCCTCAACAGCATTCAAGATCAGATTGTAGAAAAGAGGATAGCAGAGCATCTTTTCTCCGACAACAAAAAATGACGCCATGTTGTTGCCCTGCGCCGCATCCGTCAGGGAAATATGGATCCCTTTCGCACGGATACGTTTTTCAAGATCACCCACAATGTGTGTCAACACTTCCAGCAGGTCAAATTTTTCCGGCTGGAGTTGGTAGGTGCCATTTTCCATTTTGAAAAGATCCAGAGATCGGTTGACTATATCTAAAATAATATACCCGCTTTTTTCTATCAATTTCAGCAGTGCCTGTTGCCCTTCCGTATGGGTGCCATCGGCCAGGAGAATCTCTGGCAGACCGAGGATGGCGGACAAAGGTCCCTTGATGTCATGCCGGGACATGCGTTCCACATCTTCGCGAATGTGCAGGGCCTGGCGGAGTTCCTCGTTTTTCTGCCGCAGATCCTCTTTGGCGCGTTGATAGGCGATGGTATTGCTGCACCGGGCCACCAGCACCGCCGGGCTGCTGGGTTTGCGAATAAAATCCACCGCCCCCAGTTCCAGGCCAAGCGATTCGTCATCCTGGGACTCCCGACAGGTCAAAAAGATGACCGGGATCTTGCAAGTGGCGGGATGCCGCTTCAATTGCTGACAGACCGAGTACCCATCCATTTCCGGCATCAGCACATCCAGAAGAATGAGATCAATATCCCCGGCCAAGGCGATGGGGAGTACCTGTTCTCCCCGAATGGCAACCTTGACCAGGAACTGGGGGTCCAAGGCCGCCCGGATCACCTTGATTTGTTCCGGTTGATCGTCCACCAGCAGGATGGTGCCCGTCCTGGTTGTCGATTGTTGAGAGGATCTCCTGGTCATGCCGGCACCTTGATGAAAGTGACATCCTGGTCCGCATGTCTGGCAATCTGCTGGAGGGCATGCAGCAACGCCTGTTTTTTGATGGGCTTGGAGAGATAGATGTCACATCCCGCTTCCCGACTGCGTTCCTTTTCTCCCGCCATGGCGTGGGCGGAAAGGGCGATGATGGGAACGGGGGAACGGGCCATGGCCTGTTCCCACTGGCGGATGTGACGGGTGGCGGTGTAGCCGTCCATTTTGGGCATCTGCACGTCCATGACCACCACATCGAAGGTCTCCTTCTGGACCCGTTCAATGGCCTCCATCCCATTGTCCACCATGACCAATTGGTGGGGGGTTTGCATGAGATAAGCCTCAAACAGCATCTGGTTTTCCTCGACATCTTCCGCCAGCAGGATGCGCAGACTGCGTGTGTCGACAGTGGTGCTCGGTTCCTCGACCAGGGGCGTGACGGATGCCACAATGCGCATGGGGAGGGTGAAACAGAAAGAACTGCCCTGTCCCAGTTGGCTGGTGACCTCAATCTGGCCCCCCATCAACTCTGCCAGACGCCGGGAAATGGCCAGTCCCAGACCCGTACCGCCATATCTGCGGCTGATACCCGCATCTGCCTGGATAAAAAGGTCGAAAATATGGTCTATTTGCTCCTGGGAGATCCCGATGCCGGTATCCGTGACCCGAATCAGGAGCATCGCCGGTTCCTGAGGATGGGGCGTCAGGCAGACATCCACCCGCCCCTGATGCGTAAATTTGATCGCATTGCCCAGCAGATTGATGAGTACCTGTCTGATCCGTCCATCATCACCCAGCACGGCCTTCGGTATGTTCGGTGCCACCGCCACCTCCAGGGTCAGCCCTTTTTCCTCGGCGGCCACCTGCATCAAACGGGCGGTCTCTTCCACCACCTGGCGCGGGGAAAAAGGTATCTCGACCAGAGTGAGATGTCCGGCCTCAATGCGGGAAAAATCCAATACATCGTTGATCACCCCCATCAGGGCACGACCCGAGTGATGCATGGTTTGCACAAAACGGCGTTGTACCGCATTGAGTTCGGTCTCCAGCAACATTTCGGACATGCCCAGGACCACATTCATGGGGGTGCGAATTTCGTGGCTCATGGCGGCCAAAAATTCGCTTTTGGCCCGGTTGGCCGCCTCGGCCTGTGCCAGGGCGTTTTTGATGGCCCGTTCGATCCGCTTGCGATCCGAAATGTCCCGTGCGGCGGCGAACACCCCCTGCACCGTACCATGGGCATCACGGTAGACACTGGCATTATAGAGCACATCGGTCACTTTGCCGGAGACATGGCGGATGGCCAACGGATAATCCGTCACAAAACCTTGCGCAAACACCTGCTGGTATCCGGTCCGGGCCTGCTCGGGTTCGGTAAAATAGTTTGAAAAGTCGCTGTCGATCAGGTCGTTGCGCGCCACGCCGGTGACCTGTTCCGTGGCCTTGTTGACATCGGTAATCTTGCCCTCCGCACTGATGGTCACCAACGGATCCTGGCTCGCCTCAATCAGACTGCGGGAATATTGATAGGCCGACTCGGCCATCTCCTTGGCTTCGGCCAGCGAAATTTCGGCCAGTCTGCGCTCCGTAATGTCGCGCGCAGCGGCATACAGAAGGTTGCCTACCGGGATGGAATGCCATTCCAGCCAGCGGTAATCGCCTGCTTTGGTGCGATACCGATTGACAAAATTAATGATGGGTCGTTGTTTTATCTGGAGGGCAATCGCCTGCCTGGTTGGCTCGATATCTTCGGGATGCACAAAGGTGATGAACGGCTGGGCGGTCAGTTCCTCCATCGAGTATCCCAGCACTTTCTCCCAGGACGGGTTGATGCGCCGGAAATAACCATCGGTATCAGCAATGCACAACAGATCATTCACCACAGAAAAGAGCTGGTCGATCTCCTCTTTCAACCGTTTCTTTTCGCTGATGTCCTGATGAAAGCTGACCCAGACTGTGCCGGCCGTCGGATGCTCGAAGGTGGAAACCGTGGCATAACACCAAAACTCGGTGCCATCCTTCTTGCGGTTGCGGATTTCCCCGGTCCAGCGGCCAGTCTGTTTGAGAGTGTCCTGAATGATCGCTGCCATTTCGGCGGGCGTCTTGTCTGTGGGGGCGTTGAGTGTGCTGACATGCTGCCCGTTCAGTTCGTCCTTGTCATAGCCAAACATGCGCTCAAATTTCGGGTTGGCATACAGGATTGCCCTGTCATGGACCCGGACGAGGACAATGTCCTCCTCAATGTTCAGGAGAATGCGCAGGGCATCCTCCACGCTCTTGTGTTCCGCCAGCGTGGTTTGCAAAGCCTCATTTGCCTGACGTGCTGCGTTGATGCGCACGTGCAACAGATGCAGCAGATGCAGCATGACGGATACCACCAGCAGGGAGACGAGCAGGGCGGTCACCACACCGGTGATCAGGTAGTCCCGGCGGATCTCGCCATGGAACCACAAGCTCATCCCGCTGACAATGAGGGCTGTGCCCATCTCTGCCATCAGGATGGTAACTCCCAGAATCTGGATCGGTGTCCAGTGCAGTGCCCGGGAAATCATTTTGTCAAGATGTAAAGCCACGACAAAACCTCATTCTGAAACGGTGTCTTGGGACTTTTGGATAAAAGACGGCGACAATATCCCGGTGTCATGCCATCCACATGGTCGCATCCTACCAGACAGACGCACAGGCCGTAAGAGGGAAAATGAGGCCCACGCTGTCTTGTATACGGTATCATTGGTCCGGTCCGGCAGGTACCAACAGCCCGGTCTGGTTGGCAATCTGCTGGAGCACATCCAGCAAGGCCTTTTTTTTGACCGGTTTGGAGAGATATTGATCGCATCCGGCTTCCCGGCTGCGCTGCCTTTCCCCCTCCATGGCATGGGCGGAAAGGGCGACGATGGGCACGGGGGCACAGGCCATCTCCCGTTCCCACTGGCGAATCTTCCGGGTGGCGGTATAGCCGTCCATTTTGGGCATTTGCACATCCATGACCACCACATCGAACGTCTCTTTTTGCCGCAGAGCCACCGCCTCCAGCCCATTGTTGGCGATGACCAATTGATGCGGGGTTTGCATGAGATAGGCCTCAAACAGCAATTGGTTCTCCTCGACATCCTCTGCCAGCAGGATGCGCAGACTTCTCGCACTGGTCGCCGTGGCCTGTTCCACTGGCGTGACCAGGGCGGTCGGGGCCGCGACAATGCGCAGGGGCAATGTGAAAAAAAACTGACTTCCCTGCCCCAATTGGCTGGTCACGCCGATTTGGCCACCCATCAGTTCCACCAACCGGCGGGAGATGGTCAACCCCAGACCGGTGCCCCCATAGCGTCGCGTAATGCTGGTGTCCGCCTGGGTGAACTGTTCAAAAATATGTTCCACCTGTTCCGGGGCAATCCCGATGCCGGTATCGATCACCTGAAACAGCAGGTGGCCGGATTCCTGCGGATGACGGGTCAAGTAGACATCCACCCGTCCCTGTTGCGTAAATTTGATCGCATTGCCCAGCAGATTGATGAGTATCTGCCGGAGTCGTCCATCGTCACCCAACATGGCTTCTGGCAGGTCGGGTGCCACATGGATCTCCATGACCAGCCCTTTCTCCTCGGCGGCCACTTGCATCATATGGGTGGTCTCTTTCACCACCTGACACAGGGAGAAGGGCACCTCCGCCAGCGTAATGCGTCCCGCCTCGATGCGGGAAAAGTCCAGGACATCGTTGATCACTTCCATCAGCGCACGGCCCGAGTGGTGCATGGTCTGGGCAAAATGCCGTTGGACGGGATCCAACTCGGTTTCCAGCAACATTTCCGCCATGCCCAGGACCACATTCATGGGGGTGCGGATTTCATGGCTCATGGCCGCCAGAAATTCTCCTTTCGCCCGGTTGGCGGCCTCGGCCTGTTCCTTGGCCTGTTTCATGGCCAGGTCGATGCGTCTGAATTCTGTCACATCGCGGGCGAGTCCCAGCACGGTCTCCACCACATCGTTTTCCTTGAACTCCGGGATGACACGCCATTCCAGCGTCACGACCCCAAAGACGCTTTCCCAGTCAAACACCTCTGTTTGTTTCGCTTTTCTGGTGAAGCACCGGTCAATGGCCTGTTCCAGCAAGACACACAGGGGTTCCGGGTAATCCAGTTCCCGATGGGTCTTGCCAATCATTGCCTCTTTTGTTTTGCCGGTCGCCCGGAGCGTGCCTTCGTTGACAAAGATATGGCGGTGTTGCCGATCATAGCGCATCACATAGTCGGGGACATTGTTGACCAGGGAACTGTAGAGTTTTTCTCGTTCCACCAGTTCCCTTTCCATGCGTTTGCGGTCGGTAATATCCCGAAAAACCAGTACGGCACCAAACAATGTCCCGTCGCGCAGAATGGGCGAGGCCGTGATGGAGACCGGGAAATATTGTCCATCCTGGCGACAGAGCCATTCCGCCTCGGTGGTCACCACGCGACCGACCTGCAACACGTCGCACAGGAAACAGTCAGAGTGGGTATAAGGCGAGCCATCCACACGCGAATGGTGGAACAGGGCATGGGAATTTTTGCCCAGCACCTCTTCTTCGTGCCATCCCAGCAGGGTCAGGGCGGTGGGATTGATAAAGGTGATCCGTCCGGCCTGATCGATCACATACAACCCTTCCATCAAGGCATTGGTAATCTCTCGCAGTCGGTCGTTGCCCTGTTGCAGGGCGTGGGTACGCTCCAGGACGCGGTGTTCCAGTTCCCGGTTGACCTCGGCCAACTCGCACTCTTTCCGGCGCAGATCGGTCAGCGCGGCTTGCAGCTTTCTCTCCCGGTTGAACAGACGCAGATAGAGCTGGATGCGGTTGAGCAGCAGGTTGTCGTCAATCGGGCGGGTGAGATAATCGACGGCACCCATCTGAAAGCCCTGGCGGATAAATTCATCGGCGCGGAAGACCGCCGTGATAAAGATGATGGGAATGTGCCGGGTTCGTTCGGTCATTTTCATGTGCTGGGCGATGGCGAAACCGTTCATGCCCGGCATTTGGATATCCAGCAGCACCAGGTCCACGGACTGTTCGATCATCACCCCCAGGGCCATCTCGCCGGACAGAGCCTCCACCACCTGGCAGTGGGGCAGACGCCCCAGCAGGGTGCGCAGGGAGAACAGGTTGTGGGGATTGTCATCCACAATCAACAGGGTGTACTGCTCATTGTCCATGGTTGGCCATAATCCTCGAATGGCGGGCATATGCCGTCTGCCCCTTGGTCAGGGGCGTAAAAAAACGTTCCCCTTGTCCGTGCCGGATATTCTCTTTTTCTCCCAGCAACAATACGCCATCCTGGTGCAGAGAACGTTCAAACAACTCCATGACCGAATTTTGCAGCGTCTGGTTGAAATATATCAATAGATTGCGGCACACAATCAACTGAAATTCGTTGAACGGCCCATCTTCCACCAGGGAATGGCGGTAGAAAAGAATGTTGCGGCGCAGGTCGGGGTGAATGGCAAAAAAGGGCGCGTTCCGCTCCACGCAATAGTCATCAAACCGGCCCGTGCCGCCCGCCTGCACATAGTGGGCGCGGCTGGTTGCCATCTCCTCCCGTCCATAGAGGCCGTTGCGGGCCTGCATGAGAATAAAGGGATTGATATCCGTGGCATAGATCATGCTCCGCTCATAAAGCCCCAACTCTTGCAACAGGATGGCCAGGGAGTAGGCCTCCTCGCCGCTGGCGCAGCCCGCCACCCAGATTTTGATGCGGCAAAAACTGTCCAGGAAGGGCAGAATGGCCTGGCGCAGCAACTTGAACTGCTCCGGCATGCGAAAAAAGGCGGTGACATGGATGGAGAGTTCCAGGAAAAGTCGTTCGCCAGCCTCTGGATTGGTGAGGATCTCCCGTTGGCAGGCATACGGACTGGCCAGCCCCAGGGCCTGGCGGGTAATTTCCAGTCGCCGCCCCAGCATATCCGCGTGATGGTTGCGATAATCATAACCATAGACCCGGCGCACCGCCGCGAAAAACAGTTCCAGCGCGTGTTCCTCCGGTGGTTTGTCCCCTGTGGCGGCGGTTGCGGCCAGGCAAGTCGCCACCTCCAGGGGTACCACCAACGCCCCGACCACCTCCCGCTGGGCCTGTTTCACCAGGGCCTTGGCGGTTGGGCAATCGTCCGGGTTGAGAATCAACAGTTTCCCCCCCTGTGCCACCACATGCTGTGCCCCGGCCACGCCGTCGTGTCCCCAACCGCACAACAGCACCCCCAGGGCTGTGGCACCATATTCCCGACTCACGGCCTCGAAGAGGAGGTCAATGGAAGGGCGGGCGGCATTTTTCTTGCGGTCGCGGGTCAGGTAGACCTGCCCATGGGCCACGCGCATGTTGTATCCCGGTGGGGCCACATAAATGGTTCCCGTTTCCACCGCCATCATGTCGTGGGGCATGAGTACCTGATAGGGCGTTTGCTGCCGCAGCAGTTCGTCCAGCCGATTGATTTTATCCTCGGCGACATGTTGGATGACGAAGACCGTCACTGGCCCCAGGGGCAGGCGTTCGATGAGATAACGGATCTTGTCCAGACTGTCTGCGGATCCGCCCAGCACCAGGGCGCGGCAGGGGGGGGCGGCGGCACTTTCCAGCCGCTGTCCATGCACCAGGCGCACGGGCAGGCCCAGACTTCTGAGATAGGTGAAGAGATGGTAACTGTAAAAGTATACCATGCTGCGTTCTTCTTGCGCCAAGGCCAGCGCAATGGCCTCCACCAGGGTGGCTGAGATCCACTTCAACTCATAAAAGCGCAGCTCTATCGGCAAAGACGATGGGGTTGCCAGCAGGGCCAGGAGTCGGCTCTCCTCCGCCTCGGTGAGGCTCTCCTTTTGGACCATCACGTGGCGGCACCCATTCTGTTCGATGACGGAAATGTTCATGGTGTTTGTTGACTCCAGACCCGCACCATGTTGATCAGCATTTCATAATCCACCGGCTTGGCCAGATAGTCGTTGGCCCCTACGGCCAGACATTTTTCCCGATCTTTTTGCATGGCCTTGGCGGTGAGGGCGATGATGGGGAGCGTCTTCAGTCGATCATCGGCGCGGATGGCCTCGATGGCCTGGTAGCCGTTCATCTCCGGCATCATGATATCCATGATGACCAGATCCACCGTCTCTTTTGCCAACAGTTCCATGGCTTTTTTGCCATTCATGGCCTGTAGCACCCGGCCCCCATGCCGCTCCAGGGCGGCGGTGATCACATACAGGTTGCGCGGATCATCGTCGACCACCAGGAGGGTGCGACCGGCCAAAGCGGTGCGCATCTCCTGACCCTGGATACTGATTGGCTGGGCGGGGAGGGCGGAGGGGGGACGGATCCCCGTCAGGAACCGTTCCACATCTGCCAACAGGCGCACATTGGCCTGGGGGCTGTGCTGAATGATGGTGTCCGTGTAGGGGCGCACCGCCATCTCTTCCTCTTCGCTCAGCGGGGCGTCGCACAAGACAATGAAGGGCAGGTGGGGGTAGAGCGGGCGCAACTGCTGGCCAAGGGCGGCAACGGTCGTGCCATCCTGGAGTCGGTAATCACTGACCACCACACGAAACGGGATCTCCTGGGCCGCCGCCAAGGCGGCGACCGCCCCGGCGATATCCGTCACCTGGACGACCTCCACCCCCGGCGGCATCGCCCGCTCCGCCGCCGCGTGCCGCTCCGTACCGTCGCCGACGACCATGAGCACCCTGGCCGGACTGTTGCCCCCGCGCAGGAACGCCGCCATCACCCCGGTCAATGATTCGACGCTGACCGGCTTGGTGAGCAGGCCCAGGGCACCCCATTGCTGCCAATGCACCTGTTTCTCTTTGCCGGTCACGATATAGACGGGAATGGCATTGAGTTCGTGGGTGGCCTTGAGCTGGTTGAGTATCTCCATGCCGTTCCGGTCAGGCAGTTCCAGGTCCAGAATAATGCCCAGTGGTCGAAATGCGCGGGCCAGTTCCAGCCCTTCGGCACCACTGCCGGCGGCGATGGTCTGGTAGCCCAGGTGCCGATTGATCTGGATCACCGTTGCACAAAAGAGGGGGTCATCGTCAATGATCAGGATGGGGCGGGCACCCTTGGCCAAACTGGCACGGTCATCGGCCAGGTGTTGTGCGGGCACGCCGGGGTGCAGCGACTCCTGGGCCACTGCCGGGGTGGCTGGGGTGGGTAACGGGGCCTGGATGGGCAGGTGAATGGTGAAGGTGCTGCCCTGGCCCTCCTGGCTCTCCACGCCAATCCTGCCGCCCAGCAGTTCCATCAACCGCCAGGAGATGGAAAGCCCCAGCCCGGTCCCCCCAAACTGTCGGGAGACGGAGCCGTCCACCTGTTGGAACTCCTCAAAAATGATGCGTTGTTTGTCGGCTGGAATGCCGATACCCGTATCCCGCACCTGGATCAACAGTTCTGCCGGTGCGAGGGGGTTGCGTTGCACCAGCAGATCCACCCGCCCCTGGCGGGTAAATTTGCAGGCGTTGGCCAGCAGGTTGCGCACCACCTGGGAAAGTTTGTGGCGATCACTGGTCAGGCTGTCATGATACTGGTCATCGATAGTAAAGGTCAGCCCTTTTTCCTCGGCACTGGCGGCGAACAGTTCCTGCCATTCGTCCACCAGTTCGGTGCTGGAAAAAGTCTCCCAGTGCATATCCACCCGGCCCGCCTCAATCTTGGACAGGTCCAGAAGGTCGTCGATGAGACGCAACAACTCGTTGCCGGAATCGTGAATGACCAGGGCCTGCTTGATACGCTCCGCGTCGGTATCCGGCCGGTCGTTGGCGGCCAGCATTTTGGAGAGCACAATGATGGAATTGAGCGGGGTGCGCAGTTCGTGGGACATGTTGGCGAGAAATTCCGACTTGTACCGGTTGGACTCCTCCAGTTGCCGGGCGCGCTGATCCAACGCCTGCTGGGAGAGCAGCAACGCCTCATTTTTGTGTTGCAGGATGGCGGATTGCTGGTGCAACTGCTGTTGTTGTTCCTCCATCTGGGCGTTGCTCTGCTGCAACTCTTCGGTTTGCTGTTGCAGTTGTTGCTGCTGCTCCTCCATCTGGGTATTGCTCTGTTGCAACTCTTCGGTTTGCTGTTGCAGTTGTTGCTGTTGCTCCTCCAGGCGTGCGTTGGCCAGTTCCAGTCGGCTGGCCTGTTCCTGGGCCTGCCGCTTGGCATTTTCGGCCACGGTAAACAGATCCTGGATACGCTGCCGCTGCACGGCCATCAGCAGGAAAGAGGTCACCACTTCGGTCGCACTGGCCAAAAATTCCCGTTGCAGGGGATCCAGGGGGGTGAAGCCGTTCAATTCCAGCACGCCCAGCAATTGCCCGTCCCGGACCAGGGGCCAGGTGCAGGTGAAGCGGGAGGGCTGGCTGGCGGTACCGGTGACAATAAACGGGGCATCCTCCCATTCGGGCATGGCCAGCAGGATGGGTTTGCGCTCCATGGCGGCCTGGCCCACGGCCCCTTCGCCCAGACGAAAGCGGTTGGACAAATGGGTGCGCTCGGTAAACATGAAAGAACCGGTCAACTCCAGCACCTGCTCTTGGCCATTATAGATGTAAAAAACGCCCCGTCCGACGTTCAGGGTATGGGCGATGAGGGCCAGTGCCTGTTCCGCCAGGGTTTGCAGGGTCAGATCGCCAGTCAATGCTTGACTCAACCGGCCAATACCATCCTTGAGCCACAGTTGCTGCTCGCTGGACTGGCGTCCCGCGCGCAGCATGGCGGTCATATGGTTGATGGCCTGCCCCAGACGATCCGTGTCCGACAGCAGCGATACATCATGGGAAAAATCACCATGGGCGATGGCATCGGCCTGGTTGACCAGGGCTTCCATGTTGGCCATGAGCCGTTCGGTGGAGTCGAGCATCTGGCGAATTTCATCCTGCGGTCGGTACAGGATGGCTTCCGGTGCCACCTGACCCCGACCCAGGTGCTGCAACTGGCGGGTCACGAAGCGCAAGGGGTGGATGATGCCGCCCACATAATAGCGGGAAGCGAGAAAAACCATGGCCAACATGAGCAGCATCAGGCTGTAGAAGACAAGCTTGAAATGGGTGAGATCACCCAGAAACGCCGCTTCATCCATGATCCCCACCAAGGTCCAATAGTGGTCCTGATCACCGGGATGGGGTAGGATGCGCTGAAAACTGATAATGTGACCCTGATCGAACAGGGTGCCCTCCGCCTGTTCTCGCAGGTGTTCCATAATCCCTGGATAATGGGCGCGAAAATTGTCGCCATGGCCCAGCAGGGTACCGAACATTTTATCCCGGTCGGGATGGAATAAATATTCACCCTGGCTGTCCAGCAGGTAGAATACCCCCTTTTCCGACCGTTTGTTGGCCGCACGGATGGTCTCGAAGATCGCATCGGAAAAGAGCGTGATGATGGTGACGCCATAGTGGACCTTGTTCTCGCCGATGACCGGGCGGGCAATACGTACCACCGGCACCAGGGGCTGCTCGATTTGGCCATGCTCCCGATTCAGGTCCGGCGCAGCGACAAAATAGGCAGATCCCGCCAATACCAGGCCTTTCTGAAAGTAGGCTTCCGTGCTTTTATCTTGCAGTTCGTGTTCGGGCAGGATGCGCACCTCGCGGGTCAGAGGGTCGCGACGAATGACCATTTTTTCCTGGCCATCGCTGTCCAGGAAGCGGACTTTGAAAATATAGTCGTTGTTGCGCACAAACTCCTGCCAGCCGTTCTGGGTCACCACCTGCCACTGGTCGCGCTTTTTGCTGTCATTCATATCCTGCCAGTACAGTCGGCGCAGCAGGCTGGCACTGTTGGTGACAAAGTTGAGATCGTTGCGGGCCATCTCCATAAAATAGCTTATTTTTTGTCCAACTTGCCGGGTGGTGTCCTGTACCGTTTCCGCTGTCCTGGCCCGGAGGGCATCGGCGGCACTGTTGTAACCATAGTATCCCACCACCCCCAGGGTAAAGAGGTTGACCAGGTAAAAGAGCAGGGTGAATTTGCCTGCCAGACCCAAGCGGGCATACCAGGGGACGTGCACCGACTGGTTGGTTTCGGCCATGATCTCTGCCTCCTTCGCTAAAACGACCGGATCAGTCGCAACTTGTTGGCCACATAACCCAGAAACTGGTTGACATTGGCTTTGGTCTTCTCTCCCTGTCTTTCTGCCACCGGGGTCAGGACATGGAGCAACCCCAGGTAGGCCTTCAGGGTTTGCAACTCAGCCTGTATCATGCTCACCAGGTCGAGCACATCCGTCGTGGATGTCTCCTCCTGGATGTGGAAGGCTGCAAAATCCACCTGGGGCTGGCCAGCCATCTGCTGCAACCTTTGGACCTCCGTCAGCACGGCAAAGGCCGAGGTCAGAACTTCGGCGGACGGGACATCGGCCACCTTGGCCGGGGGATAGGCCGTATCCTGAATGCCCAGGTGGACGAGGAGGGCGTTGACATCCTCGTCCACCCGCAGGACCTCTGCGTAGACATCGGACGGGCTGACCTCGCTGTGGTTGATGACATCCCATTGCCGGGAGATAAAGTGGAGCTTGTTGAAGACATCCATGGGTGTCTTGCCCGGCACCACCTCCTGGGGGGGTATCTGGTCGCTGATCCCCAGGCGCAGCTTCAACAGGCCGATCTCGGTGAGCAGGCGTTGCGTCTGTTCATAGTTCATCAAGGGTTCCAGATCCCGCACGGGTTCCCGTGTCTGGGCAGAGAGCACGGGAAAATTGTTCTGTCGGCGAAAAATGTTGATCTTGAGCTGGATCAGATAGCACTCCTGCCAAACGTGGCGGGGCAGCAGCGTGGCATGGACCTCCGCCACTGGCCTGATCTCCGATACCTTCCTGTACGCCTTGAGCAGATCCATCTCCTTCTCGATGCGGACCGCCTGGGCATAGACTTCGGCAGGGGTGATCTCCTTGCCCGTGGCCGGGACGGACAGCGTGGCCACCAGGATGGCCAAAGCCAGAACACACCATAGACGATTCATGATGGGACTCCTCCGTCTTGAGCAGGGGCTGTCGTCTGGTTGGCAAGCCTGTGGAGTACCTCCAACAAGGCCTGCTTTTTGATCGGTTTGGAGAGATAAAGGTCACAACCGGCCTCCTGGCTGCGTTCTATTTCCCCCTCCATGGCATGGGCGGACAGGGCGATGATGGGCACCGGGGCCAAGTCTCTTTCCTGTTCCCACTGGCGAATCCGGCGGGTGGCGGTATAGCCATCCATCCTGGGCATCTGTACATCCATGACCACCACGTCAAACCGCTCTATTTGTATCCGGGCGATGGCCTCCAGGCCATCGTTGGCGATCACCAGTTGATGCGGGGTCTGCATGAGATAGGCCTCAAACAAGACCTGGTTTTCCTCGACATCTTCTGCCAGGAGGATGCGCAGGCCTCTGGTTGGCGTGACGGGGGGATGGGCGACCGGGACGGGTGCAGGCGGGGTGGCGATGCAGTGCAGGGGGAGGGTGAACAGAAAGACACTGCCCTGACCCAATTGACTCTCCACCCAAATCCGGCCCCCCATGAGGGTGACCAAACGTCGGGAAATGGCCAAACCCAGACCCGTGCCCCCATAACGCCGTGTCACGCTGGGGTCAACCTGGGTGAACCGTTCAAAGATCTGCTCCACCTGTTCCTGGGCAATCCCAATGCCGGTATCCACCACCCGAAACAACAGGGTGCCCGGTTCGGGCCGAGAGCGGGTCAGGCCGACTTCCACCCGTCCCTGTTGGGTAAACTTGATCGCATTACCCAGCAGGTTGATGAGTACCTGCCTGAGCCGTCCCCCATCACCCAGCACGGTTTCCGGTATGTCGGGTGCCACCTCCACCTGCATGAGCAGTCCCTTCTTCTCGGCGGCCATTTGCATCATATGGGTGGTCTCCCGCACCACCTGGCGGGGGGAGAAGGGGGTCTCCACCAGGGTGATCCGTCCCGCCTCGATGCGGGAAAAATCCAGCACATCGTTGATCACTTCCAGCAAAATTTTGCCCGAATGGTGCATGGTCTGGGCAAAGCGACGCTGCAAGGGGTTGAGGTCGGTTTCCAGCAACATTTCTGACATGCCCAGCACCACGTTCATCGGGGTGCGGATCTCGTGGCTGATGGTGGCCAAAAACTCGCCCTTGGCCCTGGTGGCCGCTTCGGCCTGTTCCTTGGCCTGCCACAGGGCCAGTTCGACCTGCTTGCGCTGGTTGATGTTTTCGACCGCCGCCATGAAAAACCCCGGTTCGCCTTCGTTGCCGGGAATCAGGGTGACTGTCAGGCTGCCCCACAGATACAGACCATCCTGGGTGAGATAACGTCTTTCCATCTGGAACGAGGGAATGGAACCGCGCAGCAACTCCTGCGACAAGGCCCGATTGCGTGGCATGTCATCGGGATGGGAAATGCGGGCGGTGGGAACCCCCACCAACGCCTGAGGGGCATAACCCAACATGGCCGCAAAGGCCGCATTGGCCTCCAGAATGGTGCCTTGCAGGTCGACCCGAATCATTCCCACTCCCACATTGTCCACCATGGCACGCCATTTGGCCTCGCTTTGCTGGAGTACCCGACGCGCCACTCTTTGTTCCTGCAGGCGCATCCGGGCCAACCGATGGTAAAAGCCGATCAATACCATGCCGCAAACCCAGAAAAAACCGTGTGCCATCTCAACATTGTGCAGCGCGACCGCCTCTTTTTCCAGCAGACTGCGCAGGGGCATCTGCACCCCGACCCCGCCCCGTACATCCCCCACCTTGTACCCCTGAAAGGCGTGACATTCCAGACACTCTGCCTGGGTAAACAGGGGACGCATCAGCCGCAGCGAGGCATCCAGACCCTCGCCCACCACCTCCATGATTTCTTTGGTCCCCTGCTCGAACCGCTGCAAGGATTGTTCTTCCCAGGGGTCGGGGGCATTGGCGGGATTCATATATTTGCGCGAAACAATCCGGCCCTTGATACCATAGGCGGCGGAATATTCGTCCATCACCTGGCGGAGCATATAGGCGGGATTCATGAAGGTCAGGCGTTTGCCCGAAGGGGTGCTGATGTCCCGCTCCGGGATATTGGCCAGCCCCGGATTGGGCTGTGTGCGGGCATCCACGAAAACATACACCCCATCGTGGCTGGTGGCCCATTGGTTCAGGGCAAGATCCTTGGCAAAGTTGGCGCGGGCAATGTTGGTTGCCAGTGTCATGGTCTGGTTGTTTTCGTTCCAGATACTGTAATACAAGGAGATGCCGACCCCCACAGTGAGGCACACGCCGACCAGCGCGGTCCTGAACGCCAGGAAGTCCCAAGGCAAACCGCTCACCCCTGTCATCACCCGGCGATATATCTTCTTGACCATGCCAGAGTTTCCTGAAAAAATCGGTGCTTGATTCTACTGTTCACAACGCCTTGATTCTCTTTTGTCTGTTCGAGTGCAGCGCAGCGCAAAAAAAAACCTCTTGTTCCGAAAATGGCTTGACATGGTTTCGCAAATTTCGCAACATTAGCAAACATAGTATTGGGTTCAGGAGCCGGGTGTCAACCCCAAAACATCGGCCCGGTTGCTTTTTGGGATTGGGCAAGAACCCTCGCAACCGGCTTGGCTGCATGGCGAGCAAAAGCGGAAGTTTTTTAAAAAGGGTATTCTCGCGCCGTTGCCGGGGGCCTTGATCATCGTTTCGGCCATTCCAGTCAGAACCCTGGATTCCCGCCTTCGCGGGAATGACGAGCGAATTTCGTGTCATACCCATTCCCGTCATGCCCGCGAAGGCGGGCATCCAGGAGA
>JADFYM010000039.1 GCA_015233035.1 Magnetococcales bacterium | reverse complement strand
GAACCGCCATCGTCAAAAGCGAGGGAGTAACCGTACAGGCACCACAAGATGGTTACCAGGGCGGTGATGGCAAAACATTGCATGAAGACCGACAAGGTGTTTTTGGCCCGCACCATGCCACCATAAAAGAGGGCCAGGCCGGGTAAGGTCATGAATAATACCAGCGCGGTGGAGGTGAGCATCCAAGCCGTATCGCCGGTGTTGAGCACGGGTGGGGGGGTGGCAGCAGCGGCCTCTTCGGCCAAGGCCGCCACCGGTAACAACAGGGTGGCCAGGGCAGTGACCGCCGGCCAGAGTTTTTTGCCATTCGTCGTCATGGGTGTTGCTCCTTGATGGGTATACTGTCTAAAGAACATTGGGACCGGATTCACCCGTGCGAATCCGAATCACTTGCTCAATGGGAGAGACAAAAATTTTACCGTCGCCAATCTTGCCGGTCTTGGCCGCTTCACGAATGGCATCCACCGCCTGATCCACCCGATCAGCGGGTATGGCAATTTCAATCCGGATTTTGGGCAGAAAATCCACCTGGTATTCCGCACCTCGGTAGAGTTCGGAATGGCCTTTCTGTCGACCAAAACCCCTGACTTCCGTCACGGTCATGCCCGTGATGCCAATGGCGGTCAATGCTTCCCGGACGCTCTCCTGTTTGAACGGTTTGATGATGGCGGTGATCCACTTCATGATTTTTTCTCCTGGGTATGCCATTGGGATGGGTCTGATTAAAATAAACATCCAACACCGGTCATAACGCAATCGGTGGGCCAACTGGTTTAACTTGATGATTTTAAACTGTTAAATGAATGTTCTGTGTGCCGCAAAACGGGGAAGATGGCGGGTATGCCTGTTTTTTAGGCGTATTGATTAAAAAATAGGCGCACGACAATTTGTTACCGTGAGTTGCCTGATTAAAAAATCGGCAACGATAAAATCAAGGCCATGCAACACGGTGCATTATCGTGACCGATATTTTATAAAGCGTTGTTTTTTTATATTAATTTTTTTGCAAGATCCGGGTTTGCCCCTTGTTGGTGCGTTTATTGCGGACACGCACTGTGTACCATCGTGCCTGATAAATCGCCGCATCGGTGGCCTCTTTTTGCTGCCGTCCTGTCAGCCGTTGTGGAGGAGCTTCGACATGGAGATTTTGGAACCCTTTACCGAAGAATCCGTTTTTGCAGAAAATACAGTGGCAACCACCTGTCTGCGGGCCTTGTTTCATGTCGGTCAGGCCTTGCACCTGTCGCCCGATCCCCGGCGCACAATGCAAAGTGTGGTGGAAGCCCTGCATCAGTATGCCAACATGAAAACGGCCATCATCACCCTGGTCGAGGCGCAATCCGGTTCTCTGGTGGTCAATGCGGTCTTTCCCAAAAGTGCCGGGGCGTTGCATGATGATCTTTGTTACCGGCCGGGTGAAGGGGTGTTGGGCACGGTGTTGGCCGCTGGCCGCACTGTTCTGGTGGCCCGCGCGGCGGATGAGCCCCGGTTTTTGAATAAATCCGGTCTGCTGGACCGCCATTTGCCTTTTATCGGGGTGCCCATTCGCATTGGCGATCAGGAACTGGTCGGGGTTCTGGCAGCCCAGCCCGAGTCGATGGATATGGCCAGACTGATTCAGCAGGCCTGGTTTCTGGAAATGGTCAGCCACCTGTTGGTCCAAAGCATCCTGTTGGTCCGCAAGTTGGAGGAGGGCAAACGCGAGTTGGTGGACCATCGTGACCGACTGCTCATGGAGGTGCGCAATCGCTATGGGTTTGACAATATTATCGGACGGTCGGACGCCATGCGCCGGGTGTTCGAGCATGTGCGCATGGTTTCCAAATGGAACACCACGGTATTGTTGCGTGGGGAGTCGGGCACCGGCAAAGAGTTGATTGCCCATGCGGTTCATTTCAACTCCCCACGGGCCAAGGCCCCTTTCGTCAAGCTCAACTGTGCCGCCTTGCCGGACAATCTGCTCGAATCAGAGCTGTTTGGCCACGAAAAAGGGGCCTTCACCGGCGCGGTGGGCGTTCGGCGTGGACGCTTTGAACTGGCCCATGGGGGCACGTTGTTTCTGGATGAATTGGGCGAAATTTCGCCCGCCTTTCAGGCCAAACTGTTGCGGGTGTTGCAAGAGGGCGAATTTGAACGGGTTGGTGGAGAGCAGACCTTGCGGGTTGATGTACGCATCATTGCCGCAACCAATTGCAATCTGGAAGATGCCGTGGTGCGCGGTCAATTTCGCCGGGATCTCTATTATCGGTTGAATGTGGTAGCCATCCCCTTGCCGCCTTTGCGCGCGCGCCGGGAAGATATACCGGAAATTGCCCGTTTTTTGCTGGCCCGCACATCCAAACGGCAAAACCGGCGTCTGATCCTGGCCGATGCCGCCATGCGTCTGCTCATGAAACATGAATGGCCGGGCAATGTGCGTGAATTGGAAAATTGTCTGGAACGGGCGGCGGTGATGAGTGACGGCAACATGATCGGCCCGGAACATATTCTCATTTCCGACGTGCTGGGCGAGGTCCAGTCGTTCCCGACTACCAGCGCACAGGCCCCGGAACGACTGGAAGAGCAGGAGGCCGCAGAAATGGGCGAAGGGGAAAAAGAGCGTGTGGTCCAGGCCTTGCGCAAAACGGGTTGGGTCAAGGCCAAGGCCGCCCGTCTGCTGGGGTTGACACCCCGGCAGATCGCCTATCGGATCAAAATTTTTAACATTGCCACCGAAACCTTTTGAAGCGGTTGCTCCGTCAGTTTCAGATGCCCGTCTTCCCGGCAATGCTATATCCTGAACTGGGCCACCAACCCTTTCAATTCCTTGGCCATACCCGTCAATTGACCGGCACGTTGGTCCAGAACACCACTGGCGGTCTGCATCTGGTTGGCTCCCTCGTTGACTACCACCATGGTGGAGGCAATCTCACCCGTCGCTGTGGCGGCTTCGGTGACACTGCGGGTGATGTCCCTGGCCCCCAGCGAGGTCTCGCGGACACCGTTGGAAACATCTGCCATCCCCTGACTCGCCTGCTCCATCTGCTGGCTGACTTCCATCATGCGCGTAAAGACCTGCGCGACCTGGGCCGAAGTGGTTGACAAGGTGACCGCCGCTTCGCTCAGGCGTTCGGTCACTGCGCTGGTCTCTCCAGAGGTACTCTGCATGGTCTGGGCAACCGCCTCCGCTGCCACGGATTGGGCATCCACGGCATGTAAAATTTCATTATTCGCTGACACAACACCTTCGATCAGGCGGATGATACCCTGAATCTCCTCGGCGACCTCTCCAGACTGCTGCTGAATGGTGGAAACCTGTTCCTGAATCATCTGCGTGGCATGTCCGGTCTGTTTGGCCAGTTCCTTCACTTCATTGGCCACCACCGCAAACCCTTTGCCCGCATTGCCCGCTCCCGCCGCCTCAATGGAGGCATTCAGGGCCAGCATGTTGGTTTGACCGGCAATTTTGTTGATGAGATCCACCACGGAACCAATCTGTTTGGCCGACTGGGCCAGTTTGGTGATGACACTCCGGGAAGCCTGGATGTGTTGCGCGGCCTCCAGGGAACGGGCATCTGCCACGGCACATTGCTCCCGTACCGCCACAAAGGAAGCGGTAACCTCCTGCATGGAAGAGACCGCAGAGACGACGGAACGGTTGGTCTGTACGGCACCATCGGCAATCGAGGATAACTGATGGCTGACCTGTTTCGAGGTCCGCGCCATTTGGCTGAGAATGCTGGCCGTCTCTTGTGCCGCACTGGTCACCGTGCTGATGTTCTGACTGGCCTGTGTGGTGCCATCGGCAATGCCGGTCGACAGGAGGCTGGACTGCTCGGCGGCCGTAGAAATTTGGGTCATGGTGGCACTCAACTCTTCCACCGCCGCCGCCGCCGTGCTGGTCTGGTCGATCATGGTGGTGGCCGAGCCGGTTACTTGCGCGGAGACCGCCGACAAGTCAATGGCAGATTTTTCCAAATGGTTTGCGTTGTTATACATTTGGCTCAACAGGTCGCGCAGGGATGCCGCCATCTGGGACATGGCACGACCCAAATGGCCCACCTCATCTTCCTGTCGGATATCGATCTCTCCCGACAAATTGCCATGCGCCACCTGGGTGGCAAAGGCACTGAGGGTGGCCAGCGGTCGGGTGATGCTGCGGGTGATGAGGACTGCGATCAGGATGCTGGTCACCATGGCCAACAGGGCGATGCCCCAGATCAGATTGGTCAGCATCTGGATCGTCGAGACATCATGGGCGAGCAACGAGTTGGCCTCCTCGGTTTGGCTCTTGCGCAGCAATTCAAGAGCCTTCCATAAATCGTCGGACGATTTGTCAAACTCTTCCATCAGGATGTCACCCGCCGCCTTGCCCTGGGTATTGTAGGCGGTCACCATTTTTTGTCCGACTTGCAAGAACGCCTCAAAACGAGTGCGGATTTCATTGATCCGACGGAGCTCTTCCTGGTCGTTTTCGCGGGCGAACATCTGCCGGAACTTGTCGGTTCCCTCGCGCACCCCCTGAATGAACTCCACCGCCTCTTGCAGGCTCTCCTTGTTGCCCGTGAGAGAAGCATCGGTCAGTCTCTCTTGGACCGCCGTGACTTGTCCCAATATTTTTTCGGCCAGCAGCGCGAAGGGGACACTTTCGTCGCGTACCTGGACTGTTTCCCTCTCCACATCTTTGAGTTTGAGCAAAGTGGTCCCGAACCCGATGCCCATGATCAAGAGCACCATGGCAAAGCTCAGATTTAATCGAACTCCAATGCGCAGATTGCCCAATGCCGTCACTCCTTTCAAAGCAAGCAAAATATTCAATTGACCTGAAACCTTACTCTCCCCGGTCTCACAACCGGAACCGGGCCACCAATCCCTTCAAAGCCTTGGCCATACCTGTCAATTGACCGGCACGCTGGTCCAGAATGCCACTGGCGGTATGCATCTGGTTGGCTCCTTCATTGACCACCACCATGGTGGAGGCAATCTCCCCCGTTGCCGTGGCGGCTTCTGTCACACTGCGGGTGATCTCCCTGGCCCCCAGCGAGGTCTCCCGGACACCGGTGGAAACATCCGCCATGCCTTGACTCGCCTGCTCCATCTGCTGGCTGACTTCCATCATGCGCGTAAAGACCTGGGCAACCTGAACGGAAGAGTCCGACAGGGTGACCGCCGAGCCGCCCAGACGCTCGGTCACCTCACTGGTCTCCCCTGCCGTGATCTGCATGGCGTGGGAAACCGCCTCCGCTGCCAGGGATTGGGCATCCACAGCCTGCAAAATTTCGTTGTTCGCCGACACAACCCCTTCGATCAGACGGATGATGCCCTGAATTTCCTCGGCGACCTCTCCCGACTGTTGCTGAATGGTGGAAACCTGCTCCTGAATCATTTGTGTGGCATGTCCGGTCTGTTTGGCCAGTTCCTTCACTTCATTGGCCACCACCGCAAAGCCTTTGCCCGCATTGCCAGCCCCCGCCGCCTCAATGGAGGCGTTCAAGGCCAGCATGTTGGTTTGAGCGGCAATTTTGTTGATGAGATCCACCACGGAACCAATCGCCTTGGCCGATTGCGCCAGTTTCATGATGACGCTTTTGGAAGATTGAATATGTTGGGCCGCCTCCAGGGAGCGCGCATCCGCCACGGCACACTGCTCCCGTACCGCCACAAAGGAAGCCGTCACATCCTGAATGGAAGAGACCGCCGAGACAACGGAACGGTTGGCCCGCACCGCTCCATCGGCAATGGAAGACAAGTGCTGGCTGACCTGTCGCGATGTCTTGGCCACCTGGCTGAGAATGCTGGCCGTCTCCTGCGCGGCACTGGTCACTTTGTGGATGTTCTGGCTGGCTTGCGTGGTCCCGGCAGCAATACCGGTGGAAAGGACGCTGGATTGCTCGGCGGCCGCAGAAATTTGGGACATGGTGGTGCTGAGTTCTTCCACCGCCGCCGCTGCGGTACTGGTTTGGTCGATCATGGTGTTGGCATTGCCGTTCACTTGCGCGGATACCGAGGCCAGATCCAGGGCGGATCTTTCCAGATCATGGGCATTGTCCGTCATTTGACTCAACAAATCGCGCAAAGAGTCCACCATCTGCACCATGGCGATGCCCAAAAGACCCAATTCATCCTTTTGTTCGATCTCCACCGCAGCTTGCAGATTCCCGGTGGCAACCTGCCTGGCAAACCGACTGAGAATCGCCAGAGGTCCGGTGATCAGATGGGTGATCACCACCGAAAACAGCAGGGCCAACAGGCCAGCCAACCCGGCCACCACCAGGGCCACCGTCGCATGAGACCGGGATTCGGCCCGGGTCTTGGCCTCCAATTGTTGCATCTGGGTAATGGCCTCCGCGACATTGTCTTCGACGAGCGGTTCCATTTGATGGACCGCCTCCCGCATTTTGCCAGACAAATCACTGATCCGTCCATTCTGGGCCACCAAAGCCAAAAAGTCTTTTTCATATGTGCGCAGATTGCCCAGGATAATCTCCTGGATGGGCTGGGGGACATGGGATCCCTGCACATTCTTGGTCACAGCGGCCGCCACGGCCTGAAACTGTTTGACATATTTTTCATCGCCGCGCAGCAGATAGTCTTTCTCATGGCGGCGCATCATCAGCAGATCCTGCCAGATGCCCGGGATATAATGGGCATACAGCAACCCCTCCACGACCGCAGCCTTTTCGCTCAGTTGCAGGTAGACGGCATCTCCCAGTTGGGCGAGCACATTTTTTTGCCGATTCGCGGCAAAGGCATCGAAGGCGGCTTGATAGTCCGCCAGAGCACGGCCTATCTGTTCTTTCAGTGTCCCATTCATGCGCGAAGACGCCAGAAAGGTTTTGCAGGATTCCAACCGCTCATGGAATTGTGTCACCTGTTTCGGCTTGCCCTGTACTACAAAATCTTTCTCCTCGCGTTGCATGTCGCCCAGGTCGATGACCAGTTGTGCCACGTCAAAATCGTTGAGAACCTTTTCAATCTCATGAGCGGCCTGGCGAAACCGGCCTTGCAGGCCGGATTCTGGATTCAACCCCTGGATTTTCCAGGCCTCCACAATGTCCCGGAATGCCGTATGGTAGGTATCCAGCAGGTCGTGCATCCGGGCCGCCATGCGCGGACCGCTCTCGCCGCCAACCGATTCTTGCAGTGTGCCCAACTGGCTTGCCTCCGCCAAGGCCAGTGCCACCGCCTTGTCCACCTTGTCCACGGACGGAACATCCTTGCGGGCCAAAAAATCTTTCTCGCCCCGGCGGGCTTCCAGGGTGTAGCGATGGATATTCAGGAAATGGTCTTTTCTCTCCCCGTATTCCTTGCGCAAAAATTCGTAAGAGTCCAGCGTGTGGAACAAGGCCGTGTGATACTGCCAAACCACCCCCATGAACAACAGGCCGGTAATCCCGAAACCGAGACCCAACTTGGTTCCAACAGGTAAATCTTTCATAAAATTTAATTTTTTCATCGTCTGGCCTGGGTCTCTTCCTGGGGTTACAGTTGCACCACTCTGCGCACCATGACAACCTTGTTTTACATTTTTTTCAAGGTTTTTTTTGTGAATAAATCATCCTCTGACGTTCGGCAAACGAGGATTGTCTGGGTGTTTGAGGGTTGCTTCTCCGGGGGCATGGCCCTACAATGACAGACGTGCAGCTTGCTGATTCTTTTCCTCGTGAGGTATACCCATGAGCGGCCTCTCCCCGCATCCCGCTCAACACCCCCATGCGCCAGACGAAACGCTGCCTTACTCTCCCTTTGCCTGGAGCGTGGGGCGGCGGTTGGGGGTGGTTGCGGTGTTGATCGTTGGCCTGTGGCTGGCGGTTGCTGTGGCTCTGGATTGGCTGGGTGGTCACGGATGAAACCCATCATTCGCCTGGAAAATCTGACCCTGGGCTATGAACGGCATCCCGCCATTCATCATCTTTCCGGGCAGTTCGCACGCGGTTCCCTGACCGCTGTCGTCGGTCCGAACGGGGCGGGCAAGAGCACCCTGCTCAAGGGTATCAAGGGGTTGTTGCGTCCCCTGGCCGGGTCCATTCACCTGGAGGGTGTGACGCGCGGTGATCTCTCCTTTTTGCCCCAACAGACCGAACTGGAACAGGATTTTCCCATTTCGGTGTGGGATGCGGTTCTCATTGGCCATTGGCGGCGCACCCACACGGGGCGCGCCATGGGTGACACCCATCGACAGCAGGCCAAAGCCGCCCTGGATGCGGTTGGCCTGGGTGGTTTTATCCATCGTATTGTCAGCACCTTGAGCGGTGGACAACGCCAGCGGATGCTGTTTGCCCGTATCCTGGTGGAAGATGCCCCGGTGATTTTGCTGGACGAACCCTTTACCGCCGTCGATGACCGCACCGTTGCCGTTCTTTTGGCCATGGTGCAGGCGTGGCACAGCCAGGGACGCACGGTGATTGCGGTCTTGCACGATCTGGAACAGGTGCGTCGTCACTTTCCGGCCACACTCCTGTTGGCCCGTCATGCCCTGGCCTGGGGGGCAACGGCGTCGGTCCTTGCCCCGGCCAACTGGCAGCAGGCCCGCGCCATGAGTGAGGCCTGGGATGATCACGCCCCCCTGTGTGCCGATGTCCTGCCGGGGAACGTGCCACCATGACTGTTCTGCCGGTGTTGCCATGACCACCTACGAATTTCTGGTCGAACCCTTTGTGCAGTTTGCCTTCATGCGACGTGCCCTGGTGGCCTGTTTGGCCCTGGCATTGGGCTGTGGACCGGTCGGTGTGCTGCTGATGCTGCGGCGCATGAGCCTGATGGGGGATGCCCTCTCCCATGCCATCCTGCCGGGGGTGGCGGTCGCCTTTTTGCTGGCCGGATTTTCCCTGCCCGCCATGACCCTGGGTGGCTTTCTGGCCGGGTTGACCGTGGCCGTTCTGGCCGGAACCCTCTCCCGCTTGACCTTGCTGAAAGAGGATGCCAGTTTTGCCTCTTTCCAGTTGATCTCATTGGCGGCGGGGGTATCGATCCTCTCCACCCGAGGGGGAAATGTGGATCTGCTGCATGTCCTGTTTGGCTCGGTGCTGGCGGTCGATGATCGGGCCCTGTTGCTGGCCGCGAGCATCGCCTCCCTCTCCCTGGTTGTTCTGGCCATTCTCTATCGCCCTCTCATCATCGACAGCTTTGATCCTGGTTATCTGCGGGGTCTGAATGGGCGTAGCGGATTGTGGCAAATCTTGTTTTTGGCCCTGGTGGCGATGGACCTGGTGGCCAGCTTTCACTCTTTGGGAGCCATGATGGCGGTGGGCATGATGATGTTGCCTGCCATAGCGGCCCGTTTTTGGGCGCGGGATGTTTGGCATATGATGGGGATGGCGGTGTTGATCGCCCTGTTGTCCGGTTTTGTGGGGCTGGTGGCCTCTTTCCACTACCATTTGCCATCCGGTCCCGCCATTATTTTAACGGCGGGTCTGCTCCATCTCCTTTCCCTTGCCTTTGGCCCCCTGGGTGTGGTACGGACCCGGTTTGGCCGTGTGCGCCAACATCGCCGGGGGTGAGGCACCCCCCCCCGACTCGATTGAATCAGCAGAAAAAGGGATCCATGAATACCAATTGGCATGATGCGTTGTTGCCCCACTGGGGGACCATTTTTTCCTCTGATCTGCAAAGCCATTTTTTACTGGCCAAGCGGGAGGGGGACGTCTCTTCCACAGACGCGCCGTCCGTCACAGAACCCTCCACGGCACCGTCGCCCACCCAGGCGGCTGTGCCCAATTGGGAGGCTGTGCAGCGAGCCGCCGAGCAGGGTAATGCCATGGCGCAATATTATCTGGGTGCCCTGTATGCCACCGGCACGGGCGGCGTGGCCCAGAATACCCAGGAGGCCGCCGCCTGGTATCACAAGGCCGCCGAGCAGGGCTTGGCCATCGCGCAAAACAATCTCGGTTTCTTGTATGCCACCGGCCAGGGGGTGGGTCAGGATTATGTGGTGGCGTATCAGTGGACCACGCTGGCCATGGCGGGTGGTTACGCCGATGCGGCCAACAATTTAAATCTTTTGGCCCAGCATATGACCTCGATCCAGATTGAACAGGCGCAACAGCTTGCCCAGGCATGGACAGCAGGGCACCCGCAGGCATAGCACCCGCAGGCACAGGTTCGTGACCGGGGTCAAGCCTGGTTCTGTTGGGTCATTGTGTCTGACCGGTTCATCCTCTTCTGGCCACCATCTCCAGCAGGGTGGCGGGCAGCAGGCGTTGGTGGTGTGTCGCCAGACGGGCCTCGTTTTTTTGCCAGAGTGAACCCAAATAGACCATGCCCAGCCCCACTCCGGCCAACACGAAGGGAAACAGAATGCTGTTGGCAAACACCCTGTAGGACAGGTGAAAGAGATAACCCGCCAGGCCCAGGCCGCCAAAAACCGCGAAGACCCGACGTTGCAGGATGCCCCCCAGCCATACCAGACCCACATTCAGGCAGCAGTAGAGCAACTGGTTGAGTTCATTTGTACTGTTCAGCAGGGACAGCCCACCCCAAAAGGTCATGACGCCGAAAATATAGAGCCAAAAGGCAAAATCCCGGTCACTGCGGTTGCGCCAGTCCACCCACAGGGCCAGCAGGAGGGTGCCCAGCCCAAAGCAGAGGGAAACAATCTGGGCCGTATTGCCTTCCCAGACCCCGTGACCGGTGAGGAAAGGGGTCAGGTCGAGGCTGATATACCACAGGGTGACGGCCACCGGCATGACGGCGAATGGCAGGCGAAACTGCCACAACAGGAGAGCTCCGGCGGCGAGGGTACCCAGTTCCATCAAGAGCCAACGCCAATCAATGTGGGTGTGGTAATCGCGGTATTGCAAGCCGTCGCCCCAAAAGCCCAAGCCGGTTTGCAGCCCATAAATGGCCAGGGGAACCAACACCACGGTCAGAGCCAGCATGATACCGGCGGGAATGGCCAATTTTTGGCGATCCAGAAACCAATGGGCCAGGGATACCGTGCCCACGCCCAGGCTCAGGGCGATGCCGAACAGCCCCCAACCGCCAAAAGTTGCCCAACCCACGGTGATGAACAGGGAGAGGGCCGCGATGGCGATCAGGCCACCCAGATAATACAGAATGTGCGTACCCTGGAAGGAAGGTTGGTCGCGGTGCCGGTTTTCCAGGAAGAGCCAAAGCTGTTCGCTGGTTTCCGCCGTCAGAATGTGTTGCGCAACCGCTTGGTCGAGTGCCGCTTTTTGGATGTCCATCGTCTCTGTCAGTCGTGCGTTGGTGTGGTGGGTGACCGGTGCGGAACGAATCGGGTCCAGACTAGCACACTGTCTGGCAGGATACCATTCTCTTTTTGTCACCTCGACCATTCGGGTGGGCAGACAGGTTGTTTTGTGACAAATGGTTATGGCTTGCGGAAACGACCCTGGATGAGGGAGAATACCCCCTCCTGGCGGCCGATCCATGGTCCCCGGGTGTTATCGGATGCCATATTGATGAAAAGACGAGGCAGGCATAGCTTACTATGAGAATCTTGGTAGCAGGGGGTGCGGGTTATATCGGCAGTCACACCTGCAAGACGCTGGCCCAGGCGGGCCATGAACCGGTGGTGTATGACAATCTCAGCCTGGGACATGCTGAGTCGGTCAAATGGGGACCGTTGGTGGTGGGGGATCTGGCCGATCAGGCGTTGCTGGAAGCGACCCTGCGGGAATTCCAGATCGAGGCGGTCGTGCACTTTGCGGCCAAGTCCTGTGTGGGCGAGTCGATGCAGGAGCCAATGCCCTATTTTATTAACAACAGCGTGGGCACCACACGGCTGCTGGATGCCATGCTCCGGTGTGGGGTATCCCGCATCGTCTTTTCGTCCACCTGTGCCGTCTACGGGGTGCCAGATTTTGTGCCCATCGAGGAAACCTGTCCCACCCGGCCCATCAATCCCTACGGTGAAACCAAGCTGGCCATCGAAAAAATGCTCCACTGGCTGGGGGTGTTGCATGGTCTGCGCTGGATCTCCTTGCGCTATTTCAATGCCGCCGGTGCGGATCCAGCAGGCGAACTGGGCGAGGAACATGATCCTGAAACCCATTTGATCCCACTGGTTCTGCGCGCCGCCGCTCCGGGTACGGCGCGATTGCAGGTGTTCGGCACCGACTATCCGACCCCGGATGGGACGGCCATCCGCGATTATATCCATGTGACCGATCTGGCGGATGCCCATGTGATGGCCCTCGCAGCGTTGTCGGCGGATCCGGTCAACGATTGTTTCAATCTGGGGACGGGCCAGGGCACCTCGGTCATGGAGGTGCTGGCGACCGTGGCGGCGGTCACTGGCTGGCCGGTGCGCCATGAGACGGTGGCCAGGCGTCCCGGCGATATTCCCATCCTGGTGGCCAAGACGGACAAGACCGCGCAACATTTTGGCTGGCGACCTCGCCGCAGTTCGATCCAGACCATTGTCCAGGATACCTGGAACTGGGAATGTCGCGCTGCCCGCGCTGGTCTGCGCCCATGAGTGCCCCGATGTTGCGTGTGTGTCAAGTCTCTCCCGGAGGGCTGAGCGGTCGGGGTGGCATAGGGCGGTTTGTGCTCTATTTGACCGAGTCGCTGCGGACCACGCCAGGGGTGTGTTGCCGGGTGGTGGACAGTTACGGGCCGGGTTATTTTTTGCTCATGCCCTTTTGGTTTATCTTTTCCGTGCTGCAAGTGGCCAGCATGGCTCTGCTGCGACGGGTGGATATTTTGCACCTGCACATGGCATCCTACGGCAGCACGGGGCGCAAATTGCTGCTGCTGCTGCTGGGCAAAAGTCTGGGACTTAAAATTGTCCTGCATCTGCATGGTGCGGACTTTGTGGAGTTTTTTTTCGGTCTGCCCGCCTGGGGCCAGCGCGTGTTGAGTGCAGTCATGAACCGGGCGGATCGGGTGGTGGTCATCGGCTGTTACTGGCACGATTTTGTGGTACAGACCATCGGCCTGTCGCCGGAACGGGTCTGTCTGGTGCACAACGGCACACCTTCGCCGCCCCTCTGGTCTGCGACCGTTCGCCCCGACCCGGAGGTCTGCCATTTTCTTTCGTTGGGCGAGTTGGGCGAGCGCAAGGGCACCCCGGAACTGCTCCAGGCACTGGCCTTGCTGGGCCAGCATGTTCAGCCCTGGTCGGCGGTGATTGCCGGCAATGGGGCCATTGCCGACAGTCAGGCACAAGTCAATGCCCTGGGGTTGGCGGATCGGGTCCGTTTGCCCGGCTGGATTGGCCGGGATGAGGCGGCGGCTTGCCTGCGGGAGGCCGATGTCTTTGTGCTGCCCTCCCGTCAAGAGGGGTTGCCCATCGCCATCCTGGAGGCCATGAGCATGGGACGCGCCATCGTGGCCACCCCGGTGGGAGCCATCCCGGATGCCATCGAAGCCATGCAGACGGGCCTGCTGGTGCCGCCTGGCGATGCCGCTGCCCTGGCCGAGGCGTTGCGTACCTTGCTGGAGGATGTGGCCTTGCGGCACCGGTTGGGCGAGGCGGCCCGGCTGCGCTACCAGCAGATGTTCCATATTGACCGCGTCGCCGAGCGTGTGCTGGCTCTTTATGCAGCGTTGTTGGCAGGCGCACACCAGGCGTGAATGCGGGTATCCCGAAGAGAGGCAACCAAATGGCATCAAACAATAAAAGAGGCATTTTGTTTATTGCGGAAAATCTGCCGGTTCCCCTGCATCGTCGGATATGGAACGAGGCGGTCACCCTGGCCGAGGCCGGTTGGCCGGTGATGGTCATTTGCCCCCGCACCCGTGCCTTTCCGGCTTCCTACGAATTTCTGGAGGGGGTGCATGTCTACCGCCATCCCATGCCTTTGGAGGCCAAGGGAATTCCGGGTTTTGTGCTGGAATATGGTTCCGCCCTCTTCTGGGAGACCTGGCTGGCATGGCGGATCTATTTTCGGCACGGTTTTTCCGTGATTCAGATCAGCAATCCGCCGGATTGGCTTTTCCTGGTGGCGGTCCCTTTCAAATGGTTGCGGGGGGTGCGGCTGGTTTTTGATCATCATGATCCTTTCCCGGAATTGTTTACCGTCAAGTTTCCCCGGCAGACCGGGTTGCAGCGACTGACCCTGCTGGCGGAACGTCTTACCTTTCGGGCGGCGGATCGGGTGGTGACCACCAGTGCCGCCCTGCAACGGCTGGCTTTGCAACGGGGCAAGGTTGACCCGCGTCATATCACTCTGGTCCGCAGTGGGCTGGATCTTTCCCAGCATCTGGATGTGCCGCCTGTGCCTGCGTTGAAAGAGGGCCGGCCCCATCTGGTGCTCTATCTGGGCATCATTGGTTCACAGGATGGGGTGGACCATTTGCTGGCTGCGGCGCATTATCTGATTCACGTTCAGGGACGGCGGGATACGCTCTTTCTGGTGGTGGGTGACGGGACGGCGTTGGCCGAGTTGAAGGAGACCGCTCGGGCCCTTGGTCTGGAAGAGCATGTCCGTTTTACCGGTTATCTGACGGGGACGCCCTTGTATCAGGCTTTGGCGACCGCTGATGTGGGGGTTTGTCCGGATCCCTGGAATGTGTTCAATGACAAGCTTTCCATGCACAAAATTCTGGAATATATGGCCTGGGGGATTCCGATCCTCATGTATCCGCTGACGGAGAATACCTTGTTGGCCGGTGAGGCCGCTTTGGCTGCGGACGGCAACGATCCCCTGGCGTTGGGGCGTGGTTTGGCCATGCTGCTGGATGATCCCGAACGGCGGCAGCGCATGACGGCAATCGGGCGGGAACGGAGCAAACTTTTTGCCTGGCAGACCCAGGTCGGTGGTTATTTGCGTGTGTTTGACGAATTGACCCAGGCGGATGGTTGATCCTGGGCGGGTGGTTTTGCATGAATTTGATCGTTTTTTATTTGCCCAGACTGGTCGTGGGGGGTGCGGAGCGGGTCTTTCTGCGTCTGGCAGAGGCCATGGCCGCCCAGGGCCATCCGGTCTTGCTCCTCCTGGACCGCCGCGAGGGGGAACTGCTGGATCGCTTGCCCCCCGAACTGCCCCTGGAAATCCTGGGCGCGAGACGCACGGTGACCGCCCTGCCGAAACTGGCGCGCTGGTTGCGGCACAGACGACCGGCGATCCTGTTGTCGGCGATCAGTCACAACAATATTATTGCCATTGCGGCCGCCCGATTGGCCGGGGTTGCCACTCGTGTCATCGTCTCGGAACACACCGTCCTCTCCTGTCACAGTTCCATGGAATTTTCCTGGCAGCATCGCCTGATGCCCTGGCTGGCGCGGTGGTTTTATCCCCTGGCGGACGCCGTGGTGGCGGTTTCCAACAGCGTGGCCACCGACCTGGTCCATCTGCGGGTCTTGCCGCGTCCGGCCATCGATTTGATTGACAATCCCGTCTTGCCAGCCGGTGGTGCCACAGCCTTGCCGCCGCCCGTTCATCCCTGGTTTGGCGACCAGGGACCGCCGGTTTTGGTGGCGGCGGGTCGACTGGTGCCGGTCAAAGGGTTTGATGTTTTGCTCCAGGCGGTGGCACTGGCGCGACAGGAACGGCCACTGCGGCTGGTGCTGCTGGGCGACGGTCCCCTGCGGGAATCCCTGCTGGCCCTGCGCGCGCAGCTTGGTCTGGAAACCGTCGTGGCACTGCCGGGCATGGTGGTCGATCCCCTGCCTTACTTCGCCCATTCGGCCGGGGTGGTCATGAGTTCCCGTTATGAAGGGTTTGGCCTGGTGCTGGTTGAGGCCATGGCCTGCGGTACGCCGGTTGCTGCCACCAACTGCCCCGGCGAAGTGGCCGCCATTCTGGAGGAGGGTGGGCTGGGCCCCCTGGTGCCGATGGACGATCCGCCTGCCTTGGCCCAGGCGATGTTGTATCTGCTGGACCACCCCGAGGGGGCCGACCGCCGCCGCCGTCGGGCTGACCATTTTTCCCTGGAACGGGCGGTGGCACGATATCATGCCCTGTTTGATCGGCTACAGGCCGCATCCATGCCACCGGGCTGACCGGATCAGTCGGGTTTGATCCATTTCGGCAATAAATAAGATGGGTGCACCGGATGGGCGGCCTGATTGCTCTGGGCGGCCTGATTGCTCTGCTCAAGCGGAGATTCCACCGCCCGACCGCAGTATAATATGCCGATCAGGAGGGAAAAAAATTGGCTTTTGGTGGCCAGCGAATTATTACTGGAAGATAACAGCAGAAATACCGCCGTTGTCAGCCAGAGCACAGGGCTGTGACCGCGAACCAGCGCATAGAGGGCACCGATAAAGGTGATGGCGAAGAGCGTAAACAGGATTACGCCAAATTGCAGAATGAGCAGGATCCAGAAATTTTCAATATCCGTCAATTCGGTATATTGCATAAAATAATATAACAGGTCATCAATATGTTCCGGGCTCATGCCGATCAGCAAATCCGTGGGGGTGGCGCGGGTCAACACCTGGAATGCCGTCATGCGGGAACTGGCACTGCTGTCCCAATAGAAGGTGGCAAAGATACGTTCGCCCAGATTGAGGGTTTGGATCGTCACGATAAAAAGGAGCGGGGTCACGATCAGGCCTGCCAGGGCCAGGAGGCCACTGCGAGGTTCCATGTGGCCCTTGCGAAATTTGCGGATGGTCTTGCCGATGCCCCATGCGCCAAAAATAACGATGGACAGGATCATGGCCGTCCGGCTGCCGAAGGCAAACAACGACAGAAAGAGTATGGGGACACTGGTCCAAAAAATGCCAGGCCGGTGACTGAGCAACAACAGGCTGGTCAGCATCACGGTGGTCTGAAAGGAACAGGTCAGGGGGTGACTGCACAAGGCGGTGGCGCGGAAATATTTTTCCACCAGCAGCTTTTCCCCCACCAGATAAGGCACCAGACGCCACTGGGTGAAATATTCAAACAAACCGAGACCACTGTTGATAAGCAACAACAGCAGCATCCAATAATAAAATTTTTTCCGTGCCGCGAGGGGACACTGTTCCAGCACAAAAGCGAGCAGGACCGGCATCAAAAAGGTTTCGATGATGAACGCCGAACCGGATACCCCGTGGATGAGCATGGTATAGAGCGTCATGAACACCACCGTGACGAGAAACAGAAAAACCATGCGGTCGCGGCGGGCAAATTCGGCGATGGCGGTGAGCGGATTGGTTTGATTGAGGAACAGTCTGACCAGTACCGCCAGGGAGATCAAGTAGCTGCCGGGATGAAACTTGGCAAAGACGCTCCCGCCGGGAATGTCGTAGGGAATGCCCCAGAGGACCAACTGGGAAATGGGGAGTACCAGATAGACCGTCACCCCGGCCGCTGCCAGCAGGCAGGAGAACACGTTCCAACGGGTCGCCGGATGGCACGGTGCCGAGTGGGGTTGCGTGGTTCGGGGATCCATCAGACGGTGGGGCATGGTCATTTGCTGGATAAAGACCAATGGCGACAACCGGCCAGATTGACCAGCCAACCGAACAGGGCGTAGGAAAACACCCCCAGCAGGATGGTACCAGCCAAACCAGGCGCACCGGGCCAATCCGGTATCCCGAGCAGGACGACGCACATGCCGGCGGTGGCGCAGATGGCCTTGAACACCGGCTTCCATGGCCTGGGCAGCGGTGTGGTAAAGAGTTGATCGGCCAGCAGTATCCGTACCAGCAAGCCCAGGAGATAGGAAAAACAGGTGGCAATCGCCGCACCGGTCAAGCCCATGGTGGGAATCAGCCAGAGATTGAGCCCCACGTTGACCGCCAGGGGGGCCAGGTTGGTCCAGACCAGCGGGGCCGTGCGGTTGTGGAGCAGAAAAAGGTGGGCGGCATGGTGGAGCATGAAGCCCTGGGCCAGGGTTCCGGCGGCGACCCATGGAATGACTTGCGCCGCTGCCGCAAAGTCATGGCCCGCCAGCAGGGTGACCAGGGGACGGGCCAGCAGGGAGAGGCCCGCCGCTGCGGGCAGGGTCACGGCCCACTGGTTTTCCCAATTGTGTGCCAGAATGGCGGTGGCGGCTTCTGGTCCCTGTTGTTCCATGGCCGCAAAGGCGCGGGGCAGGGTGGCCATGGCCAGGGAGTTGAACAGAATCCCCATGGGTCGATCCACCAGGGCATAGGCCACGGCGTAGAGTCCCACAGAGGCATTATCCAGGAGCCAGGAGACCAGGTAGCGGTCGCCATTGGCGAGCAGTTGGCTCAGGAGGAGCGACAGGGAGATGGGCCAGCCAAAACGCCAGTAAGAGAGCCATTCCTGCCGGTCTGCCTGGGTCGGATGGGCTCCCAGACGGTGCCAGACGGAACCATCGTAGACCACCAGAATGCCACTGGCCAGGGCCAACCCCCACAAGGGGGCACTTTCCCGCAACGGAGTGGCCAGCAGCAGGCCCACGCTGAGGGCCAGGGAGACCAGCAGATGCGCCCCCTCCAGCAGGACATAGCGCGTGCTTCTCCCGGCCGCACGATGGATCTCCAAATGGGTTTGGAAAATGGCGCGCAACACCAGGGCCGCGCCAGCCGCCCACAACAGGGCCTCCCAGGAGGCATCCTGCCCTGCCTGGTGCATCCCGGCATGGCCCAGCAGCCAAAGGACGATGGTCAGACCGCTCGCCAGGAGCAGTGCCGCCAAACCGGTGGAACCATAGCGCGCCAAGGTGCCTTCCTGCCGTGCCTTGGCATAAAAACGTCCCATGGCACTGTGCAGCCAGCCGTGGGTGACGGCCATGACCAGATTCAGGCTGGCCAAAGCCAACACATACCGGCCATAGGCTTCCGGGGGCAGGAGGCGCGTGAAGATGGCCACCATCCCGAAGGCGGCGACCGCCTGGACCAGGTTCAATCCCAGGTAAGAGGAAAAGAGGAACGGTTTCATGCTGTTCGGGTGGCGATGGGGTTGGCGCGTAGGGCGACAAGAGAACCTTTCCGGGCGATGGCCACCAAAACCGGCATCCCCAACAAACGTTCGGCACTTTCAGGAGAGATCAGGGTGTCACGGGTGTAATCCCGAATCAGACCCGTCAGAATTCCCACAAACAAACCCGCAAAGGTGCCCAGCAGGAGGAGGAGGGTGCGGATACTCCGTCCGATTATCGGCGGTGTGGCCTGCTCGATGATGCGCACATTGGCGTTTTTTTGACGGTCCATCTCTTCCAAAATTTTCAACTCCTCCGCTTTTTGAGCATAGGATTTTATATTTTGTTCCAATTGATCGTAGATCGTCGCCAGTTTGGTATATTCATGTTCGAGATGGTCGAAATCGTGCAGTTCCTGGGTCAGTCTGGCCAGGGCGGCGGTCTCGCTGCGTTGTCGATTTTGCAATGATTGCAGCTCTGCGGTGGCCCGGGCCAATTCTGTCTGGATTTGTTCGTGGACCGGGTTGGAGCCGTCGCGGTTGGTGGTGACCGTGGTCAGTGTGCGGGCGTCGGTGTGCAGGGCTTTTTCCATCTGGGCAATTTGTTGGTCCAGGTCGGTGACAAAATGGCTGGTGTCCACAAATTTGGTCCGCAGTTCGTCGCGGCGCAATTGCAACTCGGCCAATTTGTCCTGCGTGGGATTGCGCTGGGAGGCTTCACGCAACAGGGTGACCGTCGCCGGGGCGGCCTGGAGGGAGGCGCGCAGGCTGGCCGTGCGACCGGTTGCCTCCTCCAGACGAATGGAGGTGTTCAACAGGCTGGTGCGCAATTCCATCTCCTGGTGAACCAGCAGATTTTTTTGCTCCCCGAAGGCGGTGATACCGTGTTGGGTCTTGAATCGATTCAGGTTGATCTGTGCCTGTTCCAGTCGGGCCCGAAACCCTTCCAACTGCTCGGTCACCAGCGGGGACCGTTTTTGATTGAGTACCGTCTGACGATACTCCATGTAGGCGTAGATCAAGGTATTGAGCACATCCGAGGCCGTTTCGGGATCGGTATGGGTGAATTTTAACTGGATGACATCGGTATCTTTCACCGATTGTATTTCCAGACCTTTCTGCAAGCGTTCGACGGCAACGGCCAGCCGTTGTTTTTCGGCTACCGTTTGATTTTCAGAGGGATGTCTGGCCTGCCACCAGGCGGACAACCGACCCAGGCCCCAGGTCGGGGGATCTTTGGGTGCCTCGGCGGGTTGGCCCAGACCCGGATAGAGCATATCCACCCCCAGATTGGTCGCCACCTCCCGGATCAGCATGGGATTGGTCAAAATTTCAATCTCGGTACGCACAATCTGATTGGGATTGATGGCGGACATGTTGGGGGTGGCATTCCCGAGTTCCGGGCGCGAGAGAAATTCCCGGCTCATCAGGACCAGCAGGCTGGCGTTGGCAGTATATTTGGTGGAAACCTGCAAAGAAGCCAAAGCGAACAGGATAAACACCACCAGAAAGGCTTTGATGATGATGTGCCGGTCGCAAAAAAAGACGGTCAGCAAATCGCGCAGGGTAAAGGCACTGGAGATGAACGGCAAGTGACCGTTGGGGCTGATACTCTGCCAGGATTTTTCCCGATTGGGGTGTTTGGCCTCCTCCGGGGTGGGGGCGCAGGGGGTGTCTTGTTCCACAATGAGCATCCCGTCAGGGGCTGTTGACATTGGATCATGTTCTTCATCGCTATGTCCCGCAGGAGATAATGGCAAGGCCCATCCTCGATGCGTACTGATCAACGGGAACTGTATGCAAATATTTTGCCACGCAGGTGAACGGGTTCCCAAAACAGGGTCGGGAGCCTTTGGTTGTTGATGGGGGCTTTAAACCGCACCTGTTTCGGAATGTGTAGTCCGTCATCCCCGCGAAAGCGGGGATCCAGGTCTCGCATGTACCACCTGGATTCCCGCCTGCGCGGGAATGACGTTTTAAAAAACTACGTTTCCCGTGGTGGGTGCGGTTTATACTGTACGCGGTCATAAGCGACACTTCCTGTGCCGTCATTCCCGCGCAGGCGGGAATCCATTTGGTCTGTTGGACCTCCTGGATTCCCGCCTGCGCGGGAATGACGATACTCGTCAATTGTGACCGTGCGCAGTATAGTATGCGGGTGATCGGTTCTTTTCGGTACAGACAACGGGATTATAGACAATACCGGGGCATTGGGGTACTGTTTGCAGCATGTTTTTTCGCCCCTGGGGCATTCTGTTTCCCTTTTTGCACGCAGACCGTTGAATCCATGAATACATGCAGACTGCTCTTTATGGCCCTGTTGGTTGTGGTGTCCTTGTTGGGCGGGGCATGTGCGCAACTTCACCCCAAACCCATCACGCCAGAAAATGTCGAACCGTGGCAAGATGATTTTGGCGCGTACCGCCTGAGCCCAGGCGATGAGTTGGACGTTCGCCTGCTCCACAATCCCGAATTCAATGACAAAGTCGTGATTGGTCCCGATGGACGCATCCAACTTGCCCTGGTGGGGGTGGTGGCGGTCGAAGGCAAGACGGTGGCTGAGGTGACCCGGATACTCTCCCTGCTCTTTGCGGAACATTTGCGTCGTCCAGAGTTGACGGTGCTGCTCCGTGCTGTTCAGTCACAGGTGGTGTTTGTCGGTGGTGAGGTGCAAAAACCGGGGATGCTGACCATCCAAACCAGCCGGATGTCGGTGGCGCAGGTTTTGATGATGGCCGGGGGACTGCTGCCCACCGCGCACACGAGGCAGATTGTGTTGCTGCGCCGCCATCCCGACAAAACGAAACCGATGTTGCGCATTATCAACCTGCAAAGCATCCTGGAAGGGACGAACATGGCCGAGGATATTCCCTTGCGCCGCAACGACGTGCTCTTTGTCCCGCGCAGCGATATTGCCGAAATGGATCTGTGGGTGGATCAGTATATCACCCGGATCCTGCCCTTCAACCGGGACTATACCATCAGTCGCTCCTCTGGCAATCCTTGAGCGGGAGATGCCACCGCTAAACCGCACCCAGCATGGGATGCGTAGTTTTTCAAACGTCATTCCCGCGCAGGCGGGAATCCAGGTGGTACCTGCGAGATCTGGATCCCCGCCTACGCGGGGATGACGGAGACTGCGAAACCTGG
>JADFYM010000399.1 GCA_015233035.1 Magnetococcales bacterium | reverse complement strand
AAACGCCTTTTGCCACTCCTGTTTCCGGCTGGCAAAATATTTCAAGACGGCGTTATGTGGCGTATCCGCCAATTCATTCAATAAAATAATGCGCAGCGCACCCAGCATGGGCAATGTGGACGCATAATATCCGCTTTGGGTGATCCGCTGACCACATCCACTTCAGTCTGGACGGAAACGTTGACGGGTGTCAGCGACTCTTCCAACGCCTTGCCCAGCAGGCGATGCCAATGGGTCTTGTGGTCTATGCCGTCCTGAACGTTCTCTGGTACCGCCATCTGTTTTTCACCTTGCAAATCGCACCATTTCCTGGAATTCCTCCAAACGGCAGCAAAAATGGCGATCCGTGTCAGGGCAATTGGTGCCAGTACCATCGGTCACAGTATACCCGTTTTGTGCCGCCCGTGAAATCCATTTTTTCTTGCCAATCCAGGGCCATCCACAAAAAAGCCCCAGGTGCATGACACGCCCAAGGTTTTTTATTCAAAAAACTTTAGCATAATCAAGCAAAGCTTCTGCAAAACTTAGATTAGAAGCTTATGCGGAACTTGATTTTTCCCGTGTGGGAGATAAAGTCCGACCGGCAGTTGGCATCGTAGCCCAGAGTTACGCCATAAACAGCATCGTTGCTGGCAATGTCGAGGTACAGACCGCCAATGCCACCCAGGACGGTGATGTCTCCAGGGTTTGCCTGGGTGATCTCCCCATTTGGCACCAGAATCCGGCGGAGCCATCCTTTGCGTCAGGCCGACAGGCTTCACCTCACCAGTAAGGCATTTTGTGCGAAAACGTCGAGTTGATGCACAAACATTGTCTTGATAAACTCGAGAAGTGCATCTGGATCGGTGACGGGCTGCCCATCCAGATGGAACATGAGGTTTCCCTGGCGCACCTGTTGTTCCACCAAGGCGATCATATCCTCCATTGTACGGGTGCCATCCAGGTGTTGGAGGAGTGTCAAAGCAAAAATATCCAGGTGATTTGGCTCATGACGCATGGTGGTTACCCAGGTCTGGTGTCGGGCCTGCGCACGGGCAAATGACCAGGCTTCAGGGCGCAGGGATATCTGGGCGGTATAAGGGGGTGCAACTGCACTCAGCACCAAGCCACCTTTGGCGAACAGGGTCATTAACCACTCCTGCAGGTTGGTTGCCACTGCTTCGGATGTCAATCCCGACTGACGTGCGCACACGCTGGCAATGAGTTCGGACAACAGGAACGGGTATTGTTTTCTGTTCGCTATCTCGGTCAGCACCGCGATGGTGATCGGATGGTCGGAGGTGACGCGCGCACCATTGGGAGACGCAAAGGCACGAAAATCTGGAGTGGTTTCGGTATGGCCTTCCTCGGGTTGCAGGAGGCTTTGCAGATAAAAACCGTCCAGGGATTGCAGTGACAGGTTGCGCTTGAGCGGGACGTGGTCGCGGCACAAGAGGGTTGTGCGGAAACGGCGATTGGTCAGAAAGTCCATGTACTGTTCCTGGCGGATAATATCGTTGGTCGTGCCGAGGATTGCCTGCGCCCCTTGATTATAATTGACCGTGAACATGGTGGGCAAGTTGGCCTCGCCCAGATATTGCAGCCCTACTGCCCCGGCCATGCGGACGAATTGATGAAAATAGAGCGGAATATTGTGCTGTTCCAGATGATCATGCAGGAAATAATTGTCGGACTGGCCAGAGAGCAGATCGATTTCGCTGGTGAGAAACTGGCGGTAGGGCGAGTGTGGATCAAAAGAGGCATTGTCCCGCAGGAAGTTGAGCAGCAGACGGGCCTGCGTGGCCTTGGTGGCGGGTTCTGCAAAACCCTCGGTGTGGTATTGCATCATTTCCCGCAGGGAGCGGACCATGTTCCATCCCGGCAGGGCGTTGTAGGAGATGTAGGCGATACCATTGGCAGTCAGCAATCGGCCCACCTTGCTCAGGATGGCTTGCTGGACTGTTTCATTGACCCACGACAGGACACCGTGACAGAGGATGTAGTCGAATGGCTCCTCTTCGAGATTTTCGACCAGGATGTGGCGCAGTTCAACATTGTTGAGGCCCAGTTCGGCGAGAAATTTTTGCCCCCTCTCGACTTGATTGCAGGAGGCGTCAACACCGAGAAAGGAGGCTTCGGGATAGAGTGCGGCCATGGGCAACAGGTTGCCACCGGAGGCGCAGCCAATTTCCAATACCCTGGCCCGGCGGAAATCGGGGGGAGACATGCCAAACAGACGCCCTATGGTATAGAGGTGGGATGGGTGGCTTTGACTGAAAGGCCAGGATTCATAAGGTATGACATCATAGGCGGTGGGCTGGAGGTTCATGGCTCGGCATCCTTGAAATAGATATAAAAAATTGACATTAAAAGGGGGCTGGATGGCGTTCACAGCCAGCACGCATCGAACTCTGTGCTACCGATGGCCATTGCCGCCATTCACCACGTTCGGGGCACGAAAGCCTCGTCGTTGGCCATGCGCAAGGTGTCCCCCATCTGTTCGATGACAAACAACCCCTGGCTGATGGCGAAACGCCTCACATTTTCTTCAATCA
>JADFYM010000398.1 GCA_015233035.1 Magnetococcales bacterium | reverse complement strand
GATGACGGCATTCAATTCAGCCCTGGGACTTGCGGTGCATGCATCGTCACCCACTTATGACATGCTCTACAGCGGTGAGTGGGTTCACCCATCCGGATAATTGGCAAGCAACCGGATAGGCAAGGAACAAACAGCCTATAACCTATCGATAAGTGAGGTGTTTCGATGAGATCGACAGGAAATCTCTGGACACGCAAACATCTGCTGGGCATGTCCGGTTTGACCCAGGAAGAGATTGACGCCTTGCTGGATACGGCGGTTTCCCTGCGTGAGGTCAATCGCCGGGATATCAAAAAGGTGCCGACCTTGCGGGGCAAGACAGTCATCAATCTTTTTTTTGAAAATTCCACCCGCACCCGCACCTCTTTTGAATTGGCGGGCAAGCGCATGTCGGCGGATGTGGTGAACATGTCGGTGGCCTCCAGTTCGGTCAAAAAGGGGGAGACATTGCTGGACACCCTGGCCAATCTGCAAGCCATGAACCCCGATGTGGTGGTGATTCGCCATGCGGATTCGGGGGTGTTGGAATTTTTGGCGCGCAACCTGGACACCGCCCTGGTCAATGCCGGGGATGGCCGGCACGAACATCCCACCCAGGGGTTGCTGGATCTGCTGACGATTCAGGATCATCTGCCCCTGTTGGGCCACGAATCTTTTGCCGGTCTGGTGGTGGCCATTTGCGGGGATGTGCTGCACTCGCGGGTGGCGCGCTCCAATGCCATTGGTCTCAAGACGCTGGGGGCGGAGGTCCGTTTTGTCGGACCGGCCACCTTGATGCCCGCCCAGGCGGCGGAGGCCTTTGGGGTGACGGTCCACCATCGCCTGGAAGAGGGATTGGCGGGTGCCCATGTGGTGATGATGCTGCGCTTGCAGAATGAACGCATGAACTCTGCCTATCTCCCCAGTGTGCGGGAATATGCCGAATTCTGGGGTTTGAACCGGGCCCGGTTGCGGCTGGCGGACCCCAATGCCATTGTCATGCACCCCGGACCGATCAATCGGGGGGTTGAAATGGCCTCGGAAGTGGTCGACGATCCAGAACGGTCGGTCATTCTGGAACAGGTGGCCAACGGTTTGGCGGTGCGCATGGCCGTATTGTATCTCTTGTGTGGTGCCGGAGTGCGGAGGTGAGATGAATAACCCACCTGTGAATATATGGATCAAGGGGGGACGGCTGATTGACCCGGCCAACGGTCGGGATGAGACCGCCGATCTGCTGGTGACGAATGGCGTGATCCAGGCCGTGGGTCGGGTGGAGGCCCCGGCGGATTGCCGGGTGATCGATGCCGACGGGCTGGTGGTGGCTCCCGGGCTGGTGGATATGCACGTCCATTTGCGGGAACCCGGTCAGGAATACAAGGAGGATATTGCCAGTGGCTCGCGGGCGGCGGCGGCGGGTGGAGTCACTTCGGTGGCCGTCATGCCCAACACCCAGCCGGTCGTGGATGACTTGAGCGTGGTGGGATATATCCTGGAGCGGGCCAGGGCCGCCGGGCTGGTGCGGGTTTTTCCTATTGGCGCGATCACCAGGGGGTTGCAGGGGCAGCGGTTGACCGAAATGGGTCTGCTGCAACGGGCGGGGTGTGTGGCCTTTTCGGATGACGGCCGACCGCTGACCGACAGTGGCGTGATGCGGTGCGCTCTGGAATATGCGCGCATGTTTGGGGCGTTGCTCATCCAACATGCCGACGATCCCACGCTGTCCGCCAACGGCTGCATGAATGAAGGGGTGATCTCCAGCCGTCTGGGTCTGGCGGGTATTCCCAATGCGGCGGAGTCCATCCTGGTGGATCGGGATCTGCGTCTGGTGGCTCTGACGGGCAGCCGTTATCATTTGGCGCATGTCTCGACGCGAGAAGCGGTGCGGGCGATGGCGCAGGCCAGGAGCCAGCATTTGCCCGTCAGTTGTGAGGTGACGCCGCACCATTTTTCCCTGACCGATGAGGCCGTGTTGGGGTATGACACGGATGCCAAGATGTCGCCGCCCTTGCGGGGGGCCATGGATCGTGCCGCGCTGCTGGAGGGGTTGGCGCAGGGGATCATCACGGTCATTGCCACGGATCATGCGCCGCATGACGAGGAGAGCAAGCGGGTGGAATTTTGTCGGGCGGCCAATGGGGTGGTTGGGTTGGAGACCTTGTTGCCGGTCAGTCTGGAACTGGTGCGGGATGGCGTATTGAGTTTATCCCATTGTATTGCGGCCATGAGTTGCAATCCGGCCCGTTTGTTGGGCCTTCCGCTGGGAACATTGGGGGTGGGACAGGCGGCGGATGTGGTCTTGTTTGACCTGGAAGAGAGTTGGACGGTGGATGCCCGGCGGTTGCACAGCAAGAGCAAAAACACCTGTTTCCATGGGCGGCGGGTCAAGGGGCGGGTCAAGCAGACGTTGGTGGCGGGCAAAGTGGTCTACCGGGACGGCCATGACTGAGCCAGCAGAAGGATTAAAAAAAAAGGGTGGGGGGGGTCTGGGGGGGGCGGTTCTCCGCCCCCCCAGGTGAGGCTCCGGCCGACCCAGGGTCATGTAGGATAAAACGTAAACCTCT
>JADFYM010000397.1 GCA_015233035.1 Magnetococcales bacterium | reverse complement strand
AAGCCCCGCGAGGCATACAATATCAACCCGTTGGGGGCTTCGCCCCCAAACCCCCACCGGGGACCGTGACGGTCCCCGGACCCCTGCAAAAAATGTGTGCATAGGGTAGGGTGGGGTCCAGGGGCAAAGCCCCTGGCGGGGTTCGGGGCGGAGCCCCGGCTGGGGGCATCCAGGGGCTGTGGATCAAAAAAAGACGCCGTGGCAGCACCTTGGTGGTTCCAACCCCAGGGTTTTGTTTTTCCGGGGCTTCGCCCCGGACCCCACCAGGGCTCTGCCCTGGACCCGCCAGGGGGATGATCCCCCTGGACCCGCAACCCTTTTCAAAACCTGTCAAATCAGGTTTGCCCCACACCAGATGGCCCACATCTCCTGCCAGGCCTGGGTGAGATGACGGGCGAAGCGGGGGGCATCACAGAGGGGGGATTGCAGGAGTTGTGGCCGCAGTCCAGCCCGCAAGCTGGCCAATCGGGGCAGATCGCTGGCAAAAGCAATTGCCTTGCGGAGATAATCCGCTTCATCCGCCGCAATCCAGGCGGACAAACCCGCCGCCCGCAGCAAAGTCTCTCCCTGGTGGGAGAGAAAACGATTTCCCTGTCTGGTCAGCACGGGTACCCCCATCCACAACCCTTCCACGCTGGTGGTTCCGCCGGGGTAGGGGAAGGGATCGAGGGCCATATCCACCCGGTTGTAACAGGCCAGATAGCCTTCCCGTGTCTCGGCCCCTTCCAGCAGCAGGCGATCCCAAGCCAGATTGGCCTGTTGACATTTTTCCAGCAGACCGCGCCGCACCACGGGATCCATCCACCCGGCATGTTTGAGCAACAGGCGGCTGTTGGGCACGGCCTGTACAATATGCGCCCAGCAGGTGAGGACGGCGGTGGTGATTTTGCTGGCATGGTTGAAACAGCCGAAAGTGACGCCTCCGGTGCTCAAAGCGGGCAGGGGGGCCACCGGGAGAGAAAAATCCGGCGGAGTAAAACAGAGATAACAGTCCGGCAGATGCCAGGGTTTTTCCGTAAAATGGTCCGCCTCGCCAGCAGGCAGATTGATGGCATCACCCAGGATATAATCGATGGCGGCCACCCCGGTGGTGGCAAAATAGCCCAGCCAGGCGACCTGGACGGGGGCCGGTTTCCAGGCAAAGAGACTGAGCCGGTTGTGCCGGGTGTGCCCGGCGAGATCCAGCAAAATATCGATGCCATCGGCGTGGATCTGCTGTGCCAGTGCGGCATCGGACAGGTGGGTGACGGTACGCCAATGGGGGATGAGACGACGGAAGCGTTGGGTCAGCCCATCCTCCTGGCCAGCGGTGTCATAGGCAAACAGGGTCACCTCGGTCGGATGCAAGTGGGCGACGACGCTTTCCAGAAAATAGCCGACCGGATGGTGGCGCAAATCCCCGGACACCAGGCCAATGCGCAGGGTGCGGTGCCGGTCGGCTGGCTTGGGCTGGTGATGGAAAGGTTGGGCCAGAGCGGCCACCCGTTCCCCGTAGTGCCGGGCATCGGCCAGACATACCTCGATGGGGGTTTCTGCGCGATAATTTTGCGCAAACAACAGTCCGCTGTGGGCATGGAGATGGTCGGGATTGCAGGCCAGGGCCTGGCGGTAGCTCTGTTCCGCTTCGGCCAGTCGTCCCAGCTCTTTCAGAAGGCGGCCCAGATTATAGTGGGCATCGGCCAGATGCGGGTTGTGGCGCAGTGCCTGCCGATAGGCTGCCTCGGCCTCCCCGGACCGTCCCGCCTCTTGCAGGAGCAGGCCCAGATTGGAGTGGGCATCGGCATAGTCCGGTTGGAGTTGCACGGCCTGGCGGTAGGCCGCCTCGGCCTCGGCCATCCGGTGCAGCGCGTACAGGAGATTGCCCAGATTGGAATGGACCTGGGGGGTGTCGGGTGCGCTGGCCAATGCCTGACGGAAAGTGGCTTCGGCCTCGGCCGGACGGTCCATCTCGTGCAGGAGGGTACCCAGATTGTTGAGGATGGCGGCATCGTTGGGCCGGTGGCGCAGGGCGTGACGGTAGGCCGTCTCGGCTTCTGCGGGGCGGTTTTGTCCTTGCAGGAGATCGCCCAGGCTGTTGTGGGCATCGGCATCTGCCGGCTGGCAGCGGAGGGCCTGCCGGTAGGCACTTTCCGCCTCGGCATAACGGTGCAGACTTTTCAGGAGGTTGCCCAGATTACAGTGGGCATCGGCAAAATCCGGCTGGTGGCGGATGGCCTGTTGCCAACAAAAGATGGCCGCCTCGGGATGGCCCAGGCCGATATGGCAGGCCGCCGCCAGATTGAGCAGGAAAGCGTCCGGCTGGGCGTCCGGTGGACCGATGACGGCCAAGGCGGCGGACAACCGGCCTTCGGCATAGAGGGCGGCGGCCTGTTGTGGCACCGAAGGCGGGGGAATAGGGGTTGGTCGAGCGGTGAGATGGTTGCACATCCTGTTTCCCTTGTCGTGGCTATCTCCATCCCGTTATACACATCGCAAAAAGTTGTTATTATTCATTGGGGTCCGGGGGAGATTATCTCCCCCGGTGGGGTCCAGGGGCAACGCCCCTGG
>JADFYM010000396.1 GCA_015233035.1 Magnetococcales bacterium | reverse complement strand
GATGACGGCATTCAATTCAGCCCTGGGACTTGCGGTGCATGCATCGTCACCCACTTATGACATGCTCTACAGCGGTGAGTGGGTTCACCCATCCGGATAATTGGCAAGCAACCGGATAGGCAAGGTTGATTCAATAGGGTTTCAACGCGGCGTTGCCTCCGGCAACCCCCCATCCACTGGCAACGTAACCCCCGTGGACGGCGTTTGGCGCGTGGCGAAAAAGACAACCGCCCGCGCCACATGGGTTGCCGTGATGCGCGCCTTCAGCAGATTGCGATTTTGATAGTAGGCCTCCAGTCCTGCCGCATCCAATCCCCGTGCCTTCATGCGGTCCGGCCCCACGGCGGCCCACAAGCCCGATGGGCGCGCCCCTTCCGAAAAAACACCGTCCGGGGCCACCATATTGACCCGAACCCCCAATGGGGCCAACTCCAACGCGGCAATCCGCGCCAACTGGTGCGCCGCCGCCTTGGTCGCGCTGTAAGCCCCAAACTGGGCCCCCGGCGCGAAGACATTTTTGGTCGAAATCAAGACCACATCCCCTCCCGTCGCCTGCACACGAAAATGGCGCGCCAAAGCCGACAGCAAATGGAGTGTCCCCTCGACATTGACCCGATGCAACCGCTGAAAAGCCTCAACCTGCATCTCCTCCAGCGAAGAGACGTGCGCCAGCCCGGCATTCAGCACCAACAAATCCAACCCGCCCCAGGTTTGCACCACCTGCCGCAACCCGGCCGCGACCGATTGGGCGGCGGTGACATCCATGGCCACCGGCACCACTCGTTCCCCATAAGTCGCCCGCAACTCGGCCACCAGGGCGTCCAACCCGGCACCCGGCAGATCGGAGACGGCCAGGTGACACCCCTGGCGCAACAATTCCCGGCAGATCCCGGAACCAATCGCCCCGGCGGCCCCGGTCACCAGGGCGATACAATCCCCCAGGGGCAGCGGTACCCCTGCTCCCAGCTTGGCCCGCTGCGGGCCATAATATTCCATGGCAAACTGTTCCTGGGTGGTCACGCCCGCATACCGCCCACCCATGCGGGCCATCGTGCCCTTGACCGCCAGCGTCTGCACGGCCAGATCACGGGCCATCTCCGCCTCGGCAGCGGTGTGACCCACGCAGACCACACCGACGCCCGGCATCAAAAGCAACCGGGGCGAGGCATCAAACCATCCGGCCGCAGGCGGTTCGCCGCCGCCGGAGGCCTGTTCCAGATAGGCCAGATAGTCCTGCCGATAGCCTTCCACGGCAGCGTGAATCTGTGCGGCCGTGGTGGCCCCCTCCTCCAGCCACAACGGCAACGGCTTGATCCGAATCAGATGATCCGTGGTCAGGGGCGGAGTACACAGCAGGGCCCGGCTATCGGCCCTGTCCAGCAAAGCCAAAACATCCGGCGTAATGAGGGGACGCAGGATAAAACGCTGCCAGGGATGGTCGGGATCAGTCGTCCGCACCGCCAACGCGCCCCGCAACAGCGGCGCGATGGCGGCATACCGCTCCATCGCCTCGGCCACCGTTACCCGCGCCACCGACGGCGGTGACCCGACCAGCCGTTGGGCAATAAAGGCTTCCGCCCGATTGACCAGGGACACCGTAGCCGCATAGGCCGCCTCGGCGGTTTCGCCCCAGGTCAACAGGCCATGGTGCATGAGCACCATGCCCCGGCTGGCCGGTGCCTGGGCAAAGGCCTGGGCCACCGCCTTGGCCAGGGCAAAACCAGGATGGATATAGGGCAGAATGATGACCTCCTCTCCCAACGCCTCGGCCAACAATTGCGCCCCACCCACCTGATTGCTCAAGGTCAGGATGGCGTCGGCGTGGGTGTGATCAATAAATTTGGCTGGCAAAAAAGCATGCAGCAAGGCCTCAATGGAGGGGGTGGCCGCATCCGGGTCCAGCCGATTGGCCCGCACCACCCGCACCATATCGGCATCGTTCAACTCCGGCAAGCTCTGCAACCGTTGCAGAAAAGGCAACGCCAACGGGGCATGGCCCTCTGGCGTGATGGTGGCCAGATTCCACCCGGAGGATTTGACAAAGAGGGCGGGCTGCTTTTCTCCCAGAATATTGACCCATGTGGTTTTGACCGAGGTGTTGCCCCCCCCGTGCAACACCAGCTCTTTTTCCGCCCCCAGCAGACGGCTGGAATAGGTCCGCAGGGCCAAATCCGTCCCCCATTGGGGGGCATATTGGGTCACAAAATGGGCCGCATCGGTGTCGGACCAGCCGTTTTTCATCCTGTTTTCCTCCCTGTCGCAGCCCGGTGCCCGCATGACCGTCAGACACATCGCAAAAAGTTGTTATTATCATGGGGGTCCGGGGGAGATTATCTCCCCCGGTGGGGTCCAGGGGCAACGCCCCTGGTGGGGTCCGGGGCGAAGCCCCGGAAAAACAAAACCCTGGGGTGGGAACCACCAACATGCTGCTACTATACTGCACACGGTCATAAGCGACACTTCCTGTTCCGTCATTCCCGCGCAGGCGGGAATCCATTTGGCCTGTCGAACCTCCTGGATTCCCGCCTGCGCGGGAATGACGATGATGTGACGGCGTTGTACAAGTCAGCACCAATGCTCCTGGATTCCCGCCTGCGCGGGAATGACGAT
>JADFYM010000395.1 GCA_015233035.1 Magnetococcales bacterium | reverse complement strand
GTCCATTGGCACCCCCAACAACCTGAAAATTCCATATAAGAGTTCCCGGACCGTTTCCCACCCCACCCGCGTTCAGTCCAACCAGGTTTTTGCGTCGGCAAGCGACGCAAAAAGCCTTAATTCGTTTTTCAAACGTCATTCCCGCGCAGGCGGGAATCCAGGTGGTACCTGCGAGATCTGGATCCCTGCCTACGCGGATGACGGAGACTGCGAAACCTGGATCCCCGCTTTCGCGGGGATGACGGAAACTACGCATTCCGGAATAGGTGCGGTTTAAGGCGGTTCCCGGTGGAGTTTTTTCTGCGCGCTGCCATGACGGGGCTTTGCCCCGGACCCCACCAGGGGCTTTGCCCCTGGACCCCACCAGGGGGGTGATCCCCCTGGACCCGCAATACTTTTGATCCAGAATCACGCCAAGGTTTTGCCCAGATCAACCGCCACTTTCGACGACTGCCCCGGCTGTTCCCAGACCAGTTTGGGCACGGCATAACCGGGCAGCCGCGCCTGCAATTCCAGAATCAAGGCGCGGGCCCGCTCCCTGTCCACCTGAAAATGGGCCGCACCCGCCACCGGGTCCAGCAGATGCAGATAGTAGGGCAACACCCGATGGTTGACGAGCGTTTCGCACAATGCAACCAGCGTATCCGCATCATCGTTGACCCCTCTGAGCAGTACCGACTGATTCAAGACCAGGATCCCCGCCTGTTGCAAACGCGCCAGCCCCGCCAGGACAGCCGCATCCAGTTCTGCCGCATGATTGCAGTGGATGACCAGCACCGGGGTGAGGCGGGTGGTGGTCAAGCCGCGCAGTAACCGAACGCCCACCCGTTTGGGGGCAACGACCGGCATCCGGCTATGGACCCGGAGACGCAGCAGATGCGGAATGGCGGCCAGCGATTGTACCAACTCGGCCAGATGCCTGTCCGCCACCATCAAAGGATCGCCACCGGACAATACCACCTCATGGATGGAGGGATCCTGGGCAATCCATTGCAGCGCGGGTGCCCAGGTCGCCCGATCGTGGGGCAGGTTGGCATACGTATCATGTCGACGAAAACAGTAACGGCAGTGAATCGGACAATGACCTGAGACTTGCAGCAGGACTCGTCCCGCATATTTTTGCAACAAGCCGGGCACCCGTTGCTCCCCGTGTTCTGCCAAGGGATCGACGGTAAACCCCGCCACCGACTGCAACTCCGCCGCAGACGGCATGACCTGGCGACGCAGGGGGTCGTTGGGGTTGTGCCAGTCAATCCGTTTCGCCCAGACGGACGGTACGCGCCAGGAATAGAGGTCAGCGGCTTGGCGCGCCTCGGCGTCCATGTCGGGCAGGGCAGGGGGCATCAGGCTGACACACTATTGCAACAAGCGCATGGTGATCGGGGGTTGTTGATTGGCCTGGATCGGCACGGACTCTTCCGCATGGTGGCAGAGGGTATCACGGGCGATGGTGGCAATTTCCATGGCAACCCCTGCATCGGAGACCTGTTCTCTAGCGAGCATCGTCTCTTCCATGATGTGTTCCAGATTGGCGATGGCCTGCACAAAGCGGGTTTGCAGGGCATCCAGGTTGGCACGTTCCCGGACGACTGCGCTCAACATTTGCTCGATCAGTTCGAGTTTGGCCTCGGAGACGGCCTGCGTGCCGATGGCGGCTTCGGTGCTGACCACCGCCCCGATCCGCCGTTGCAGAGCCAACGCCATGCTGCCCATGTTGTTGATGGTGATTGGGATAAGATTGTCCGCTCCTTCGCCCACCACATAGACTTTCTGGTTGATGTGACCGTTCAGCAGGGGTTGGTCGTTGAACAGGGTCTTCTGGGCAATCGTCCAAATATCTTCTGTGATTTCCAGTTGTTCCGTCAAGCGTTCAACGGCATCCTGGGGGGCGTCGGGTTGGTTTGGGGCGGAGAGTTTGCGCATTCGGACCAGGGCAGTAGTGGTGGTATCCAGGGCATCATCGGCGACCTGGATCAGGGATACGGCATCGTTGGCATCGCGAAGTAATTGGTTTCTTTTGCGAATTTGTGTCATCATCGGGGTGGAGAAAAAATGGCCCAAGAAGTCGTCCTGAGCGACAGAAAGCTCCGTTTCTGTCACCTGCCCCTTGACCGGGGTTGCCAGAGATGGCCTCTCACCGAGTCGACCATCGTGGGACACAACATTCTTGATGGGAAGAGACATGGCCCATTCCTTCGTCAGATCTTCTAATGGCACCAGTCTACCATGGCGCAACCAACCGATGCCATGAAAATTGCATTGGCGGGGGAGAAAAAAGGTAAGAGCCGTGTGCTCCAGGCCAGCAGGGCAATCGCATTGCACAGGTGAGCCATCCATATCGGGAGTGCCGGGGGGTCTGCCCGCTCGATTGCAAAACACGCCCCAGCCACGCTAAAGTGCCCACCATCCTTCCCGCCTCCCCCACCCAAGGACACGACAGCTTTATGGTATTAACCGTTGGGCAAAAATAGGACTTGATCCGCGATTAGCCCGGCAGCTCTGTCCACGGTAAATTTGTTCTCGGCCAGGGAAGCTACGAAACGGTAGCGCGACAGGTGTTTTGCGTCATACGGAGGTAGTCAAATACCAACCGCACACTCATAGTCAGTTGCCGCATCTTCTGAGCTAC
>JADFYM010000394.1 GCA_015233035.1 Magnetococcales bacterium | reverse complement strand
TTTTTCAATTATTTTTAATAATTGCGGGTCCAGGGGGATCATCCCCCTGGTGGGGTCCAGGGGCAAAGCCCCTGGTGGGGTGCGGGGCGAAGCCCCGAAAAACAAACGCCCGTTCATCCCCCCGCCTGCCATTCCGCACACAACGCACGCAGAGCCTGTCCGGCCTCGGCCAACACAGGCCCCGTCTGTTGCAAATAACGCCGCACCAAAGCCAACTGGGCATATTCCGTCTCCATGGCCCGCCCCAGTTCGGCCAAGCGGGCAACCCCCATGGTGAGGCTGGAGGATTTGAGTGCATGCGCCGCCACCCGCACTCTTTCCGGATCCGCCTGGGCCACCGCCTGTTCCAGTTCGGCCAGCAGGTCCGGCGTCCGGGCCAGATAGTGGCCGACCATTTTATCCAGCAGACCAACACTCCCCTTGCGGGTCAGTGCCAGGATACGGTCCACGGCGATCTGGTCCAATACGGGGGTGCTGGAGAGTGCCTCGGGCGGCGCGGGCGCGCTGGGTGGCGACAGAACCGGGGCCCCCTCCTGACGCGGATCCGCAGAAGCCACGGACACCCCCGCCATCGTATCGCCGCCAACCGGGGCGAGCCAACACTGCAACACGGCACCCAGATCCGCCTGGCTGAACGGTTTTTGCAGATAATCATTCATCCCGGCGGCACTGCACTGCTGCCGATTCTGTTGCAATACATGGGCCGTCAACGCCACAATGGGCACGTGTGGATTGCCGGTCTCTGTTTCCCATTGTCGCACCTGCCGGGTGGTGACAAAACCGTTCATGACGGGCATTTCGCAGTCCATGAAGATCAGGGCAAAGGGTTGGGCGGCCTGTTGGATGGCCTCCAGGGCCTGATGACCGTTGCTGGCAACGGTGACCTGACACCCAAACAGTTCCAGGGTGGCCACCGCCACCTCCTGGTTGATCAGGTTGTCCTCCACCAACAGAACCCGCCCCTGAAACTGGACATCGTCCGGCGTGGTGGGGTGTCGGTTGGCCCGCCAGGCGGCCATTTTCTGTCGATCCCCCTCCCGCTGCTTGCCAAAACGGAGCGTAAACCAGAAGGTGGATCCCTGACCGGGTACGCTCTCCACCCCCAACTGGCCCCCCATGAGGGACACCAGTCGCTGGGTAATGGCCAGTCCCAGCCCGGTGCCGCCAAACTTGCGCGCAAAAGAGGGATCTTCCTGGGAAAATTCCTGAAACAGACGACTCTGGAATTCGGGCGCAATGCCAATGCCCGTGTCGGTTATCTGAAAGCGCAACAGGACATCCGCCGCCCGCTGTTCCACCTCTTCCACCATCACCCGAACGGTACCCTCGGTGGTAAATTTGACGGCATTGCCCACCAGATTGAACAGTATCTGGTTGAGGCGATACGGATCCCCCAAAAGATAAACAGGCACCCCCTCTGCCACCACAAAGTGCAGGGCCAGCCCCTTCGCCTTGGCCGGATCGGCCAACAAGCCATGGACATCCTGCACCACTTCGCTCAGATCAAATTGAATGATATCCACGACCATGCGACCGGCCTGGATCTTGGAAAGATCCAGGATGTCGTTGATGATCCGCAGCAGGGTGCGCCCGGAGCGATGGATCGTCTCAATATAATGCCGTTGGCGCACCGTCAGGGGGGTGCGCAAAACCAGATCCGCCATGCCCAGCACCCCATTCATGGGGGTGCGAATTTCGTGGCTCATGGTGGCGAGAAAGGCCGTTTTGGCCTGATTGGCGGCCTCAGCCTGCTCCTTGGCCAGGCGCAGTTCCGCCTCGACCTGCTTGCGGTCGGTAATGTCGGTCAGCGATCCGGCCATGTGTGACGGCTGATCCTGCCCGTCCCACACGGCCTGGCCGCGCGCATAAAACCATCGGTATGCCCCATCCTTGCAGCGCAGGCGCACCTCGATCTTGTAGGAGAGACGATCCTGGAAATGTTTGCGCCGTGCCTGCACAACCCTCGGCAAATCCTCGGGATGGACGCAGTCAACAAAACTGCTGTGCACATTGGGCAGCTCGTGGTCCTGGTAACCGAGCAATTTTTTCCAGCGCGGCGAAAAATAGGTTTCGCCGGTGCGCACGTTCCACTCCCAGACGCCATCATTGGCCCCATCCACCGCCCGTTTGTAGCGTGCCTCGCTGGCCTGCAAGGCCTCGCTGCTGGCCCGGAGGGCCGCCTCGTTCCTGGCCGTCAATTCCAACCGCTGGGCGCGCAAAACCTGCTGCCAAAGCAGCCACAAGGCAATCGCGATGACGATCATGGCGATAAAAGTCAACGAGCCAACCCAATAAATCAACCGTCTGAGAGGTGCCATGACCTCTTCGCGATCTATTTTGGCCACCAGATGCCAGGGGGTGCCTTTGATCGGACGGGTGGCGGAAAAGACGGGTACATTGCGATAATCCTGCCCCTCCATCTCATGCTCTGCACCACTGAGCACCGCCGCCACAGAGGGCACATCAGTGTGCGCCAAAGAGATGCGCAAAGCAAAGGCCGTATCATGCTGGTCACGGTAAATTTGTTCTCGGCCAGGGAAGCTACGAAACGGTAGCGCGACAGGTGTTTTGCGTCATACGGAGGTAGTCAAATACCAACCGCACACTCATAGTCAGTTGCCGCATCTTCTGAGCTACA
>JADFYM010000393.1 GCA_015233035.1 Magnetococcales bacterium | reverse complement strand
TCCTGCATGGTCCGTGGGTAGTCAACCCCTGGGATTGGGTGTCTGGTGGTCTCCATGCAGGGATGGTACAAGCATCACTGACTTGAGTCAAGTGGATAGCACTTAAACGAAGTGGATACCTAGTTCCCCTGATTATGGTTGGCGCGCTTCATGGCCTCCGCCACCAAAAACTGCTCGGCCTCCCGCAGGGAGGGAAACCGTCCCGCAATCTCCAGCAACGGGGTGCCATCCTCCGGCATCTCTTCACCCGCCTCGCCTGCGGTCGGCAGACGATGATCCTGGATGGCCGCCCGGAAACTCTCCAGCGACAGCACCGAACCCACCCGATGCCGGGCCATGGCGTTGAACACCAGGGAGCGCAACTCCCGAATGTTGCCCGGAAAAGGATGAATGGAGAGCAGCGAGATCAACTCGGGCGGAATGCGCGGCGGCGGACGGTCCGAGGAGGCGGCCGCTTCATTGAGAAAATGGGCCACCAGCAGGGGAATATCCTCGGTGCGCTTGCGCAGGGGGGGAATTTCCACCGGATGGCTGGAGAGCCGAAAAAAGAGATCCTGACGAAATTGTCCCTGTGCCATCCGCTGGCGCAGATTGCGGTTGGTGGCCGCCACAATTCGCGCCTGACTCATCCGGGGCAAATCCGACCCCAGGGGATAATAGGTGTCATTCTCCAGCAAACGCAACAATTTGACCTGTGAGGGCGGGGTGATATCGCCGATTTCATCCAGAAACAGGGTGCCATTGGCCGCCTGGGAGATCATGCCCTCCCGGTCTTTTTCCGCCCCGGTGAACGCCCCCCGCACATGACCGAACAGGGTGTCGGAAAACATGTTGTCATCCAGACTGGCCACATTGACCGACACCAGCTTGCCGGGCCGATGGCTGAGGCGATGGATGGACTGGGCGATCAGTTCCTTGCCCACCCCGGTCTCACCGGTCACCAGAATGGGTTCGGTCGTGGTGGAGACCGCCTCCAGATATTGAAAAATGGCCCCCATTTTGCGGCTGCGGGTGATAATCGGGGCAAAACTTTCGGGAGAATGCAGCCGCGCGCCCAACAAGGTATCCCGCAGGGCCATCACCTGGTGCCGCAGGGAGACCACCTCGATGGCCCGCCGCAAGGCCATGACAAACCGATTTTCATCCACCGGTTTGACCAAAAAATCAAAGGCCCCCTCCTTCATCAGAGAGATGGCATTCTCCAGATCCTGGGAGGCCGTCATCACGACCACCGGAATGTTGGGATGCGAGTGGATGATCTGGGGCAACAGTTGCTGGCCGGACAGAAAAGGCATGATCAGGTCCAATACCACACAACTGGCCGTGTTTGTCTCCAGCCAGGGCATGACCAGACGGGAATCCTGCAAGGTCATCACCGGTTGGATACCGTGGGACTCCAGCAGATACTGGGCACCCAGCAGCACACTCTCATCATCGTCTACCAGCAGAACCGCACAGGATTTATGATCAGCCAGGCTTGTCATGGTTGCCTCGTTCCATATCGTGGGGTGGTTTGGCAATGGGCAGAAAAACCGACATGACGGTCCCCTGGCCCGGTGTAGAGGAAACCTCGATGCGCCCCTTGTGGGCCAGGACAATATTGCTGACAATGGAGAGTCCCAACCCCAACCCCCCGTTTTCGGGGCGCGTCGTGTAAAAAGGCTTGAAAATCTGGTCCAGATCTTTCGGCTGGATCCCCTTGCCGGTATCGCTCACCCGAAGGATGACCTGCTGATCCTCGGCAACCGTGACCACGACCAACGCCACACGGGCCGAACGATCAGCCAGGGATTGGCAGGCATTGAGGAGCAGATTGAGCACCACCTGTTCCAACTGCTGGCTGTTGCCCAGCACATTGGGCAGGCGTTCCGGCAGTTCCACCACAAAATGGTCGGTAAACCGTCTGACCTGATGCTGGACAATGGAAAGACTGTGGCGAATCACATCCGCCAGGTCAACCAGATGGTTCATCTCGCCCGGATCGTGCCGGGCCAAATGTTTGAGACTTTCGACAATGGTGGCAATGCGGTGGGCGTTGGTCTTCATCCCTTCCAACAGGCGGGGAAAGACATCCAAAGCCCGTTCGGCGGGAATGCCCCCGATCACAAACCCATTTTTCTCTTCCAGGTGACGGCGCAAGACCGCTTCGATGTCCGGCCAACCCCGTTGCAGAATGGCGGCGTTGAACAAAACGGCATTGTTGGGATTGTTGATTTCATGCGCCACCCCGGCGGCCAGAACCCCCAGAGAGGCCAGGCGGGCATGATGGGCGGCCTGATTTTCCAGTTGCCGTTTGTCCGATATATCGGTAATCAATACCATCACTTCGGTCACCCGTTCCTGGATGCGGATAGGCACCACCCGTACATCGCACCATTTGGACTCGGAGTCGGAACATTGAAACTGTTCGGGCTGTCCGGTCTCAAAGATGTTCCGCACCACATCCTGGTCCCACGCATTATTATTGGCCCGCGCAAAACAACTCAAACAATGCGCCAACGTATTTTGCGCGATTTCATCCTGGGTGCGATTGGCAAACAAAATGTGACAGGGTGAATTTGTTCCAGACCGGAAACGATGCAGAATCACGGCGGTACTGTTTTTGTCTGGACATCTCCGACTGGCTCTGGTATGAGCGTCTGACGTAAACATCTTGCGGGTGGGTCGTTGGG
>JADFYM010000392.1 GCA_015233035.1 Magnetococcales bacterium | reverse complement strand
AACGGTGTGACCTAAGCTTGTTCCAACTTGGGTTAAGATTCTTGGAGTACATCATGAACGAAGGGATGGAAATTCCGGTTGCGTTTGTGCTGTCAGCAGGGTGGGAAAAAAGTGTCCGGTAGTGAATACAATTTCAGAATCCTTTTCTCCGAAAAAATTGCGGAGATACCCGCGTGCTTCATAATCGCAGAATGGATCAAACGTCACCGTTTTGCTTCCCTCAAATAGTTCACCTGAAATTTCAGTGCTTCTGAGCGACTAAGATGGCCAGCCCTTTGTAGGGCAATCAAAAGAAGTTCAATTTCATCGAGGGAAACATCATCGCCCGCAAGCCTTGTTACATCATGAGCCCAAATATCTGTTTTCGTCTGGGAATAAAGCACCCCATAATGCTCGGCAAGTAACAGAATATCAGTGGCAGTTTTCAGGTGTGACTTGTCGCCCATGCCACCCACCTCATGCGTTGCGATGCCAAGGGCATCATTCTGGGAGACTTCGCTTTTTGCTGCCGTGTCGAATGATTTTTGGGCAAGCTCAATCACAGCGTCCACATCAGCAAAAACACTGTCGTCGGATGTCTCAACATTTCTGGTTTTCCGAATCGCACTCATCGGAATAATCCCTGTTGGTATTCTACGGAACACGGTTGCTCTGTTTGCTGCCGTCTGCAAGCACTGCTGCACATTTTTTAATAATTTCGCGGATCCAGGGGAATCATCCCCCTGGTGGGATCCGGGGCACCGCCGCCTGGCAACCGCGCCTCCTCCCGCCGCCAAGCCTGCCAGATAATCCCCGCCTTCTCCAGCAAAGAAAACCGGCGCAACGCCCCGAAACAGTGAAACCCATCCTGGCGCAACCGCTGCAAACGGGTGTGATAGATGGCCCCCATGAACAAGGCGGGCCGCAATATCTGCCGCTCCTGGGGCGAAGTCATCCATTCATCCGCCCCCCGATAATATCCCTCGGCCAGATCGGCCAGTTGCCGCAACAGTTCGCCCAACGCGGGTGTCCAGCGATGCTGCAAAATATCGCTGGACGCCACTCCCATACTGGCCATCCAGTGTTGCGGCAGATAGATACGGCCCATCCGGGCATCCTCCGCCACATCCCGCACAATATTGGTCAGTTGCAACGCCATACCCAACTGCTGGGCAAACAACCGCTCCCGACCTTCCTCCCAGCCAACCGGGGTCCGACCATGGACAAAAATCCGCACGGCAATGATGCCCACCGTCACCGCCACCCGGTAACAATACCGCAGCAGGTCATCCAGGGTCTGGTAACGGTTTTGCTGCAAATCCATCGCCATGCCCGCCAGAATGTCATAAAACGGTTGCGTCGGCAGTTCAAAAAGCGGCTGGTAGTGGGCCAACTCCAAGGTGATCGGATGGGTGGGATGCCCGGCAAACGCCTGTTGCAGTTCCTGCTGCCACGCCTCCAACTGGCGCGCCGCCTCCGGGATGGGCAACCCACTGTCGACAATATCATCCACCTCCCGGCAGAAGGCATACACGGCATACATCGCGGCCCGACGGGGTGGCGGCAGGAAAAAAAATGGCAGAAAAAAAGAGGAACTGGCGGCAAGGGTCTTCCGCCGACAATACTGGGCCGGTGTCATGTCGAAATCCGCGCCAGCACATTTTTGAAACAAACGGCCCGATCCCACAGAGAAAGCCGGGGCCGAATGCGCAAAGTATTGCCCCCTCTGGCCTCTATCTTGTTCAACACCGCCTGCCCGCATTCGCAAATTACCGCCAGTTCCAGATTGAACGGCCACTGCACCTGCTGACATAACGGCTGTCCCGCCAGAAAAAAATCGCGGGCATGGGCGGTCAGATGGAGCATCAAACTGCCCACGGCAGGCGAAAAACGGCGTTTGAGGATCATCTCCTCGGTCACATCAAAACGGGCCATCTCCTCCAAAGGGAGATAGAGGGGACGACCACTCCAGGCGTCCTGTCCCAGATCCTGCCAATGGTTGGTCAATTGCAAAGCCGTACAAATGGCATCCGAGTGATAGGCCTTGCAGTGCGGCACCGCCCCCTGCGCGCCCCCCGCCCCCCGCAACGCCCGTTCGCCCGCTTCGTAGGAAAGCTCGCCCGCCAGATGCAACACAATGCGCCCGACCGGATTGGCGGAATAACGACAATATTCCAACAATTCCTCCATGGTGTCATACCGTTTGTTGGTGACATCCATGCGAAAGGCGATCAGCAGATGGTGCAGCGGCTCGGTAGGCAGGTCGGCAGTACGAATGACATGGGCCAGGGCACGAAAAATGGGATGGTCCGGCTGCCCGGACTCCGCCTGCTGCAAACGGCGCGACCAGTCATCCAGCAGTTGCAACCGGGTCTCTTCATCCCGCCCCGGCAGATCGGCAAAATCGTCCGCCGTGCGCGCAAAGGCATACACGGCATGGAGAAAAGGCCGCAAACGCGGCGGGGCCAGCAGGGAGGCCACCGGAAAATTTTCCGCACGACTCTGGACAATCTCCAGACAATACCGGAAATCGTCTTCCAGCGCGGGCGGTATGAGACTTGGCGTGAACATGGCGCGCTTCCTTTATCCGGCCTCGGCCAGCGGGGGCGTTGCCCCCAACCCCACCAGGGGCGTTGCCCCTGGACCCCACCGGGGGGGATGATCCCCCCCGAACCCCCTCAATCATTTTTTATTATTAAAAAAAA
>JADFYM010000391.1 GCA_015233035.1 Magnetococcales bacterium | reverse complement strand
CTCAAATAGAGCACCAAAAGCGGCCATACTACCCTGAAGATGCCGCAGCGTAAACACGCGAACGACGGTTCCAGGGAATCCTATCCAAAAACCGGTCAACAGCCAAGGCCCGATTTGGACACCCCACGCTTAGATTTAAAAAAGTTAAACCTCTGGCAGGGGAGGAATTTCTGGGACCATCTCTGAATTTTCTATGACCCCCATTTAAATTTGCCAGCACCCTGCATGTCGCCGTCCAGCCGCAGGACAGGGTCTGGAGACGCCATACCTTTTTTCACCCAGTTTGGTTCCCAACTTGTGCGGACCAGCCTACCACAAGCCGCAAAACCACCACAAGAAAAATCTCAACCCTATAAATAAATTTTTACCAGCCACTGGTTTTCACTCTTTCCTGATCCCATGCACCCTACCCGAACCGCCCATAACCAGAGGCCAGCCATCCCACCGCCGAGTCATCCACGCATCCCCTAATCAGCCTCGATAGGCAGAGGCGGAACTGGATGCAGTCCCGCCCAACAGCAGAGCCGCGCAAACACAACTGCCCCCGATCCTGGCAAATCAATTCGTGCCACTCGCTACCGGTGCCATAACCGCGCTGGTTGGCTGGTTGATCGACACAAGCCTTCGAGCCAGTTTTTCTGTATCCCCATTCAATATTTTCATAAGTCTATTGCCGATCACTTCTGCCAGTAGAACAGGAACAGCGTTGCCTATCTGGCGCATGGCCTCTCCCCAGGCACCTTTGATAACAAAATCATCCGGGAAGGTCTGAATGCGCTTTGCTTCAAAAACGGTTAAATAGCGAATACTGCCATCTGGATAGCGGATCATGTTCTCTCCACCCGGTACGCCATGACCGCCCGCTTTAATGGTCTTGGCAGGCCAGTCAAAATCACTACCTGTGTGGCCGGCATAACTGCGCGCACCATCCCGGAAGATATGATCTGCAAACCGGTGCTGTGTACGAGGATCCGGCACATCGTACAGCGCATCACGAACCGTTTTCCATGGCTGAAACTCTGGCTCGAACAACCCAAAGCGGTCCTTCAAGTAGTCCCGTTTTTCATTTGCAGAAGCCTCAATATGCGGACAATGCGACATCTTAATCTTGTGCTTCTGCCAATACTCCCCCGTGACGTACATCTCCCACAACAATCGATCCTCGGAATGCGTTGGCTCTGGGAAAGCCCACGACTTGCCCAGATCTGCCCTTATCCCGACGATTACAACGCGCTCTCGTGTCTGAGGCACGCCATAGTCAGCCGCATTGATCAGTTTGAATGCAACATTATATCTTATTCCTGAATAATGACGTTTGGTCACCATGCGCAACTGCATCAGGTGATCATGCCAATCCATGGACGGTTTGGCAAAAAAATCGGGGAAGGTGAGACGCAGAATAATGTATTCAAAATAATCTGAAAAATTGTGACGAAGCAGGCCCTTGACATTTTCAAAAATAAACGCTTTTGGCGCAAGCTTCTCTATTGCTTGTATGGCATACGGGAACATGTCTCGGCTGTCATGATTTGCTTTGTGCTTGCCACCCAGCGAAAATGGCTGACAGGGTGGACCGCCTGCGACAAGATCAATCGCACTCACACTATTCAAATCAAACGCCTTGATGTCTCCAAAAAATATTTTGTTCGATTCAAAGTTGACTGCGAGAGAAGCATAAGCGTCCTTGTTGAATTCAACAAACGCCGAATGCTCGAACCCGGCAAGCTCCAGCCCTTTGGCCAGACCACCTGCTCCAGAAAATATCTCAAGAGACCGCATCGTTCAGTTATCCGATAGTTTTTAAATGACGTTCAACATTAGAGAGGATGGTGTTTTTGTCTTTAGGGTTGCCATGACATTTTTCTGCCCAAGTGCGTCCGGTGTGAATGACGTCCCAGTCGGACTTGGCCTGTTCGTATCGTCCACTGCCTGGGTCGTGATTTCCGAATCCGTCTACTGCCATATTCCAAAGAGGCCTGTGCAACTTGATGAGCGCAGATTCTATCGTACTGATCATGTCGGATCCTTCTTGTTCAAAGATGACAAATCGGCAGGAAAAGTCTCTGAGTAAAAGGTCAGATGAAATGGAAATGTTTCGGCTGTGCTCTTTAATGCGCGTGTATAACTCGTGCGATTGACTTTCTGCGCTATCCGAATTGCGTGCCTGCCGCCATCCTTTGGGTACAGCCTTGCCTACGTAGATGGGATATCCGTAGGAAAGCCGATTCAGTTTGGCGTACTTCTTATAGAGTGGGTTGGCACCCGTGTAGTAAAGGGCGTAAACCCCTGTACCAAAGAAATTTTCTTCTGGAGGTAGCGATTGAACCGGAGTGCCGTTGAAGAAACGAACGGCATCTTTGACGAGTTCTGCGAAGGCGTCATTCTGGTAGACATGTTCCTTTCGGTCAAAAGCTGCGGATTTCATGCTGTTCAAAAAACCTGGAATGGAGGATTAAAATTCTCTCGTGCTTCCTGTGCGATGGACGCAACGAAGACATGGTAGCAGTCAATGATTGATAAAGAAAAGGATGGCAAAGCGCATCCGTTCGTTTTTATTTATTATGAGCCTTTTTGTTGAGTCAATCACCCCCCCTGAAACTGCAACGCATACAACCGCGCATACAACCCCTCCTGCCGCAGCAATTCCGCGTGTCGCCCTTCCGCCACAATCCGCCCGGCGGAAAGCACAATAATCCGGTCGGCGTGCAA
>JADFYM010000390.1 GCA_015233035.1 Magnetococcales bacterium | reverse complement strand
TTCCTGCATGGTCCGTGGGTAGTCAACCCCTGGGATTGGGTGTCTGGTGGTCTCCATGCAGGGATGGTACAAGCATCACTGACTTGAGTCAAGTGGATAGCACTTAAACGAAGTGGATACCTAGTTACGACAACTCAATGGCATAGAGTTCCGCATTGATGGCAAATTCGACCACGGTCAAAACAGCCCCCGCCACGGGTCGTGTCTCCGCTTCCCGGGCCAACAGTTTGGCCCGTTCCTGGAGCAGTTGCCTTTTATCGACAAGAGGTTCCGTCCAGTCAATCGTGGCGGCCAGGTTGATGGATTCCATTACACACATCTCAAAAAGTCGTTAAATTGGCAGGGGTCCAGGGGGATTATCCCCCTGGTGGGGTCCAGGGGCAAAGCCCCTGGCGGGGCTCGGGGCGGAGCCCCGAAGCGGGATCTCACCAGGCTGCGAATCAAAAAAAGATGTATACTGCACGCGGTCATAGGTGACACTTCCTGTTCCCCCATTCCCGCGCAAGCGGGAATCCATTTGATCGGTTGGACCGCCTGGATTCCCGCCTGCGCGGGAATGACGGTGCTGACACGCTCGGCATCAAAAAAGTGCCGTGTCGCCTGGATTCCCGCCTGCGCGGGAATGACGGTATCAGCCAGTGTGATCAAGCTTGCCCTTTCAGCTACAGGATTTCCGCCTGCGCGGGAATGACGATACTCGTCCATTATGACCATGCGCAGTATGGCAGCACCATCCTGTTGACTCCATCACCAGGGGCCTGTTGTTCGGGGCTTTGCCCCGGCCCCCACCAGGGGCTTTTCCCCTGGACCCCACCGGGGGAGATATACTGCACGCGGTCATAAGTGGCATTTCCTGTTCCGTCATTCCCGCGCAGGCGGGAATCCATTGGGCTTGTTGGACCTCCTGGATTCCCGCCTGCGCGGGAATGACGATACGTGTCAATTGTGACCGTGCGCAGTATAATCTCCCCCGGACCCCCATGAATAATAAAAATTTTTTTCGATATGTATAATGGGATGCTCTCTCTGTTGGTTGCATTCATATCAGGAACCCGTCATCTGGCGTGCCATATGGCTGATCGTGGCCGCAGTCAAACCGTCCGAAAACGGGACGATGGCATCAGGAGAGTCATTTGCCAACAGATCCAGCACATTGTGCGCAAATTTTTTGGCCTTTTTTTTGTCCCGGCTCAGGCTGGCCAGTTGCAGGTGCGCAACCACCAGATCGGGTTGCAAAAACAGGGTTTTTTCCAATAATGCCACCGCCCCGTCGGGATCCCCTTTTTCCAGCAGAATGACGGCGAGGTTATAATAATAATCGGCTTGCAACCTGTCTGCGGCGATGGCGCGCCGATAGCACGCTTCCGCCTGATCGAGATTGCCCAGGTTGGCCTGAATTTTGGCCAACAGGACGACCGCTTCCTGGTACTGTGCGGGATGATCTTGACCTGGTTTTTTGGGCGTATCCAGATAGGCTGTCAACAGGGCCGCCGCTTCGGCCAGATATTTACCATGAAACAGACGATCAGCCTTCTCCAGGACACTGCTCTCCTGGAGGGATGCCTGCACCACCCGCGTCCTGCCTGTCTGGGGTTTGGGCACCAGTTTTCTTGCTTCCTGTGCTGGTCTGCTCGACACAAGAGGCACAAGGGCATGGTGCGCTGCACCCCGTGTCATGGGTTGAGGCTGTTGTTTGACCAGACCCTTGCGAAACACATTGGGTTCGGAGGATCTGTCGAGGGTCAGTCCCGGATGTTGGATCAGGGCGGATTCACTGGGACTGACGAAAAACCAACCGTTGTCGGCGAGCAACAGGAAAAATTTGTTGATAACCTCATCACGTTTTTCCTTGGTAAAATACATCAACACATTCCGGCAAAAGATGACATCAACGGAAGCGGGTTTATCCAATGGCGGCGGGTAGCAGTCGGCCATCAAATTTACTTTCATAAACAAAACCTTTTCCTGGATCTGTGCTGCGATCTGAAATTTGTCATGCCCTATCCTGGTAAAATATTTTTCCAGGATCCCCGGAGGCGGATTTCTGAATGACCAACCCGAGTATATACCCAACCGCGCTTTGTCAAGCGCAACAGGATTGACATCAGAAGCCACTATGTGCACCTCCTGATTGGAAAGATGGGCCATATGCGCTGTCATTGCCATGGTATAGGGTTCTTCCCCGCTGCTGCACCCCGCACTCCACAGGATGATCTGTTCTTTACCGGCATGATGCAATTTTGGTAAAATTTCACGGCCGAGCAGATGGAAATTTTTTTCATCCCTGAAAAAATAGGTTTCTCCAATCGTCAACTGTTTGGCAAGCAGTTCAATACGTTCTGTATGATCGGCATCGTTCAGAAACCATTTGACAAAATCGCGCTGATCCCGAAACCGGAGGGAAAGGGCCATATCGCGCAAATGACGCGCCAAATCTCCCAGACGGTCCTTTGGAAAAGGTATACCGATTATATTTTGAATCAACGCCAGTAACCGTTCCAGGTCCGCCTGATCCAGTACCACCAAGAGTTCAGGAGTCTGCTTGCTCAGAGATAAATCCATGTCCATCCAGCAACATCCTTGTGTCTTGCACGTCGAGGGGAAACAATTTTGCCATTCTTGTAACTGCCCAGGTAGGCGTCCCGATCGCGAGGGGTTGACATGGAAACCCAGTTATGGTTCAAGATTTCCCCATGAACCAAGATACGATAACTATCTCCCGACTGCTTGAGGAGAATAAGG
>JADFYM010000038.1 GCA_015233035.1 Magnetococcales bacterium | reverse complement strand
CCCTTTTTTTTAATAAAATTATCAAGGGGGTCCGGGGGGGATTATCCCCCCCGGTGGGGTCCAGGGGCAAAGCCCCTGGTGGGGTCTGGGGCAAAGCCCCTGGTGGGCGCACCATACTGTTCCCGATAGGCAAGAATGGCGGGCAAATGCTGGGCGTGGTCCGGGGTCTGTGCCAGCAGTTGCAGCAGATCCTCCAGACGGGCAATGGCGAGCACGGGCACCCCCAGCCGATTTTCCACCTCACCTGCCGCACTTTCCGGGCTCTGGCTGCCCCGTTCCTGTCGATCCAGGGCAATGATCACCCCCGCCAGTTGGGCCCCGGATCGCTGGATCCAGGCCGCCGACTCGTGGACGGAGGTACCCGCACTGATGACATCATCGATGACCACCACCCGACCTTGCAGCGGGGCACCGATCAGGGTTCCACCTTCACCGTGATCTTTGGCCTCCTTGCGGTTGTAAGCCATCGGTATATCCCGGTGGTGGCGTTGGGCCAGGGCGATGACGGTGGCCGTTGCCAGCGGAATGCCCTTGTAGGCCGGGCCAAACAGCATGTCGAAAGGCAGGTTGGCGTTGACCAGGGTGTCGGCATAAAATGCGCCCAGTTGCGCCAGCAAGGCACCGCTGTTGAATTGGCCGGCATTGAAAAAATAGGGCGTGGTGCGCCCGGCCTTGGTCTGGAAGGAACCAAAGCGCAAGACTTGGGCCGCCAGCGCAAAGCGGAGAAAGGCGTGACTGAGCGTGATCTGGGGGGTGATTGGATTGGGGTTTGAGACGGGATCTTGTGCCATGATGTTCATCATCCCTTGCGTTACAGTGAGTGAAGCCTGCATTGTGCCCGAAGTGGGCACGGTTGGTCACGGTGGATTGTAGACACTTTGGCCGGTGACCGGAACGGACAATGATCAAGACCAGCAGACGGGAGTGGTTGGGTTGAGCGGCGAGGGAAAAACAACCTCTTTTGGGGTTTTTCTGGGGCTTTTTCTGTTGATTGCCAATGCCTGGGTGCAATATCTCCTGTGGTTTGGCGACCAGGGGTTGGTCCGTTGGCGACAGACGCAAAAACAGTATCTGTTGGTCTTGGAAGATGTGCGACTGGCGGAAAAACGGATCCAACTGATCAAGGATGAAATTGTCATGCTGGAAAAGGATCCGGTGGCCCTGGAAGAGGTGGCGCGCCGGGAACTGGGCATGGTCTATCCCGATGAAATTCTCTTCATCGTTCCCAAGGAGTGACGGAGATTTTTGGCAAGGCTCCCTTTTTGTCCAGATTGACTGGATTCCCTTGGCATGGGTTGGGTTTTGTTTTATAGTAAGCTCCAATTGACTCGCCGTGGTCCCCCCCGTTGTCTGGCAGGGGTGGACGGTGGCGGGTCACTGGGGGGTGACTGACCTGTTTTTCGGATACAAAGTCGGCTTGGCCGGCTTTTTTTTATCCGCAGGGTATGCGCCGCAGGCATCGGGTCCGGGTGGCCCGCCGGGCGTTTTCGTTTGGCATTATTTATCTTAAGGAAGTCGTTATTCATGTCTGTTGAGATTGTGCAGATTGCAGAACAACTGGCCCGCGAGCGGGGTATCCGGCGCGAGGTGGTCATCGAGGCCATGGAGATCGCCATCCAGACCGCTTCCCGCAAGAAATATGGTGTCCATAAAAATATACACGTCAAATTTGAATACAAGTCCGGGGAGTTTCTCATCAACCAACTGCGGGAGGTGGTTGCGTCGGATGAGGATGAAACCTACGAGGGGCCGGATACCCATATTCTCTGGGACGAGGCCTTGCGCCTGAATCCGGCGGCCCAGTTGGGCGACCTGATTGCCGAGCGTCTGCCGCCCATCGAGTTTGGTCGTATCGCCGCGCAGACCGCCAAGCAGGTGATCGTGCAAAAGGTGCGCGAGGCCGAGCGGAACAGCGTCTACATGGAATATTTTGATCGGCAGGGACAACTGATCAACGGCCTGGTCAAACGGGTGGAGCGCAACAATATTCATGTGGATCTGGGGCGGGCGGCGGCCTTTTTGCCCCATGAGCAGCAACTGCCTCGGGAACACTATCGGCCCGGCGACCGTATTCGCGCCTATATCTATGAGGTACGGGATTCTCCCCGTGGTCCCCAGGTGATTCTCTCCCGGACCGATCCGCGCATGGTGCCCCGTCTGTTCGAGATGGAGGTGCCGGAGATTTACGACGGCATTGTCGAGATCAAGGCCGTGGCGCGGGATCCCGGCTTTCGCAGCAAGATTGCGGTGTTTTCCAATGATTCCCATGTCGATCCGGTGGGGGCCTGTGTGGGGGTGCGGGGCTCGCGGGTGCAGGGGGTGGTGACCGAATTGCAGGGGGAGCGGATTGACATTATCGAATGGTCTTCTGACCCGGCGGTGTTTGTCTGCAACGCGCTGGCCCCCGCCGAGGTGGCCAAGGTGGTGGTGGACGAAGAAGACAAGGCCATCAAGGTGATTGTGGTGGCGGATCAGCTCTCGTTGGCCATCGGTCGGCGGGGCCAGAATGTGCGCCTGGCCAGTGAATTGACCGGTTGGCGGATCGATATTGTGACCGAGCAGGCCGATCTGGCGGTGCGGGCGCAGGAGTTTGAGGGGTTGACCCAAAATTTCATGGACTGGCTGGATATTGACCGGGAAGTCGCCAGTGCCCTGGCGCAGGAGGGTTTTTCCGCCCTGGAAGAGATTGCCTATGTTCCCCTGGAAGAGTTGGCGGGTATCGATGGCTTTGATGAGGAGATTGCCCAGGAGTTGCGCACCCGTGCCCGGGACCATTTGATGACCTCCGCTCTGGAACAGGAGTCGGTGGCGGTGACCGCCAACCCGGATTCTCTCTTTGCCCGTTTGACCACTTTGCCGGCGGGGATGGATCAACTCCTGACGGAGAAGGGTCTTGCCTCCCTGGACGATCTGGCCGACCTGGCGACGGATGAACTGCTGGAATTGGTGGGGGATGCGCTCACCCAGGACGGCGCGGCAAAATTGATCCTGGAAGCGCGGACGGTGGCGGGTTGGTTTGATGATGCCGGGAAAACCCGATAATTCCACCCCAGCCGAGGTGGAGGTGCAGAGCGACAACGGGACGCGCTCTTGTGCGGTGACACGGCAGCACCGCCCCCGACCGGGTTTGTTGCGGTTTGTTCTGGATCCGCAGGGGCGGTGGATGGCGGATCTGGCGGGGCGTCTGCCCGGTCGGGGCGTCTCTGTTCTGCCTTCGCCGGTCCAGGTGCGGTCGTTGTTGAAGCGGCGGGGGGTGGGTGCGGACGAGATGGAAGCCATCCTGCAACAGGTGGGGCAGGGACTGACGGCCCGTTTTCTGGACGGGCTGGGCCTGGCGCGGCGGGCCGGGTGTCTGCGGCGTGGTTTGCGGGATGTCTCCGAGGCTGTGCAGGGGGGCGGTCGGCCTGTGCTGCTGTTGGCAACGGATACGGCGGTGCATACGCGGCAAAAGGTGATCCAACTGATCCATCGGTACACCTTGCAGGATGTGTGGGAGTTGTTGGATCGGGAGCAGTTTGGCTTGGCCTGTGGCAATAATGGTCCCGTGGCGGTGTTGGCGGTGATGGACGTGCGGATGGGTGACAGGGTGCGGAGCGATGCCCTGCGGTGGCGGGATTTTTTTCATCCGGTGGATGAGAAGGCTGGCACCTCCCGGTCTCCGCAGCGGAAGGATAAACAGCAGTAAACATGTCGTCGTTGCGACCATAGACAGCCTTTTCGTGAGGCGGGCCGCAAGATTAATCAAACTATCGAGTCGGTGGGGAATGTTCTTTTGAGCGATATCAAGAAAGGCGAAGGCGAAGGCGATGACGAGGGCAGGCCGCGATTGAGCGCGCCGCGTCGTATCGTGCTCAGAAAGACGGTGGAAGGTGGGTCCATCCGGCAAAATTTCTCCCATGGACGCAGCAAGAGCGTCGTGGTGGAAGTGCGCAAGAAGAGAACTTTTGTCAAAGCGGGTGAGGAACCGGCTGTGGAGGAGGGTGCGCCGCATGCGGATGGCTCCTCCGGTGTGCCGGTTGAGGGGGGAGATTCCCGCGCAGGGGCATCTGTGGGTCACCGGGGGGATGGGCAGCCGAAGCAAATTCTGGCCCCGATCACGCTGGAAGAACGCGCTCAACTGCAACGACAGCAGGCCCAGCGGGAAGATGCACGGGAGCAGGAACGGGAACAGGAACGGCAGCGGGCGTTGTCTGTTGAGGAGGCTGCGCCAGAGGCAGGCTTGTCTCCTCCGGTGACGACTCCGCCGCTGGTTGAACCGCAGCCGGTTCTGGACGAGCCGTCCGGGGACACAAAGACGCCACGGGTAGCGATCACGGTGGAACCGCCGCCGGTGCTGGAGCAGCAGGAGACAGTGGTGGTGCAGGATGTGCCCGTGGTGTCGGTGGCTGCTGCGCCGGAGACGGTGGTGGTCCAGGCGGCGGAGACGGAGGAGCCTGTGGTTTCGGATCCCTCTTCCCCCGTGGCGGTGGCTCCCCGTTCGACCACTTCGTTCCGGTCGGCGGCGTCGGTCAGCAGTGTGTCTGCCGGGGTCAAGAGAGATTTCAAAGACGACAGAGCGGCCGCTGTTGGCAAGACGACTGTTGTGCGCAGTGAACCATCGGCGTCGCAGCGGGAGGGGGGGGCTGCGGTACCGGGGCGGGAGAGCAGTCCGTCGCCGAGACGGGAAGAGGGGAGTGCCTTTCCGAGGAGAGAGGGGGGGGCACCCCGGCGTACCGGGGTGCAACCTGTGCGCCGGGAAGGCGGGGCGTTCAAGCCGGAGGAGGGTGCATTACCCAAGCGGGAGGGATCGGTTGAGTCTGCGGCCTCGGGTCGGGTGGGTACGACAGCGGGGGCGACCGCTGCTCCGGGATTTTCCCGGCCTGCGGCGCGGCCAGCGGCCACGGGGGCAGCGGCTCCCAACCGGGGTGCCACCGGGGCTGCCGGGCCCAGTCGGCGTCCAGAAAAACCGCCGGTTGCGGGGGCGGAGGTTGAGCTGAATGCGGATGGGACGGTGGCGGCCAAAAAGTTGACCCGTGCCCAGCGCGAAGATGTGGCACGCAAAAAGACGGATGCCCTGGTGGCCAAGCGGTTGTCCCAACTGGACGAGATGCGCCGGCAAAAGCAGGAAGTGGACGAAAAGCGCAAGCTGGACAGTGTGGTGCCGGTGCCTGCGCGGGTGGTGTTCAAGGCGGGCAAGACCAAATACAAGGGCAAGGGTGTCCTGGAAGAGGAAGAGAAGCAGATTCCCATGCGGCGTGGCCGTTCGTCCGGGAAGAGCAAATTTGCCCGGCGGGAGGAGACGCAGGCTTTGGGGCCGGTCATTCGGGAGGTCATTGTCCCGGACATGATCACGGTGGGAGAGTTGGCCAGTCGCATGGCGGTGAAGTCGTCCGAGGTGATCAAGCGTCTGATGGCGCAGGGCATGATGGTGACCATCAATCAGGTTTTGGACCAGGACACGGCGGTGTTGGTGGTCGAGGAGATGGGGCACAAGGCGAAGCAGGTTTCCGAGGGGGCCGCCATTGATGCGGAGTTGACGGATGTGGCGAGTCTGGCCAGCGCGCTCAAGACGCGCCCGCCGGTGGTCACGGTCATGGGGCATGTCGACCATGGCAAGACCTCCCTGCTGGATGCCATTCGCAAGTCGGATGTGGCCTCGCGGGAGTTTGGTGGCATTACGCAGCATATCGGGGCCTATCAGGTGACGATGGCCAATGGTTCCAGCATCACCTTTCTGGATACGCCGGGTCATGCCGCCTTTACCGCCATGCGGGCGCGGGGGGCGCAGGTCACGGATATTGTGGTATTGGTGGTGGCGGCGGATGATGGTGTCATGCCGCAAACCATTGAGGCGATCAACCATGCCAAGGATGCCAAGGTGCCCATCGTGGTGGCCATCAACAAGATTGACAAGCAGGGGATCAATCTGGACCGGGTGACGCAGCAGTTGGCGGATCAAGGGTTGGTGCCGGAAGAGTGGGGCGGGGAGACCATTTTTGTCAAGGTGTCGGCCCATACGGGTCAGGGCATCGAGTCTCTGGAGGAGATGATCCTGTTGCAGGCCGAGGTGTTGAGTCTGCAAGCGGATGTTGATCATCGGGCGCGGGGTGCCATTGTCGAGGCCAAGCTGGACAAGGGCCGGGGGCCGGTGGCGACCTGTCTGGTGCAGAATGGCACCTTGCGGGTGGGTGATATTTTTGTCTCGGGGACGGAATGGGGCAAAATTCGCAGCCTGATTGATGACAAGGGGCGGAATGTCACCGAGGCTCTGCCTGCCATGCCGGTGGAGATTATTGGTTTTTCGGGTGTGCCCGAGGCGGGGGATGAGTTGATCGCGGTTCCCGATGAGCGGCGTGCCAAGGAGATTGCGGCCTTCCGTATGCGCAAGTCGAAAGAGCGTGGTCAGGCCAGACATGCCCCGCAGATGGATGATATCTTTGACCAGATCCAGCGGGTTGACCTGGATGAAGTGCGGGTGATCATCAAGGGGGATGTGCGGGGTTCGGTGGAGGCGGTGGCCGAATCGCTGGGCAAGATTGCCCATGCTGCGGTGCGGGTGAATGTGATCCATGTGGGGGTGGGCGGGGTCAACGAGTCGGATGTGATGTTGGCTTCGGCTTCCGATGCGATTATTGTCGGGTTCAATGTGCGGGCGGATGCCAAATCACGGGATCTGGCCAAGCGGGAGCAGGTGGATCTGCGTTTTTATACCGTCATCTATGACCTGATGGACGATATTACGCAGGCCTTGGAAGGCAAATTGAAACCGTTGGTCGAGGAGACCGTGGTGGGGCGGGCCAAGGTGCGGGAGTTGTTCCGCATCTCCAAGATTGGTCTGGTGGCCGGTTGCATGGTGCTCGATGGTGTCATCCAGCGCAAGTCCAAGGTGCGTCTGTTGCGGGACAATTCGTTGATCTATACGGGTGATATTCATGCCTTGAAACGCTTCAAGGATGATGCCAAGGAAGTGCGGGAAGGGATGGAGTGCGGTATCTGTCTGGATAAATTCAGTGATATCAAGGAAAACGATGTCATTGAGGCCTTTACGTTGCTGGAGGTGCGGCAGACGATTGATCGGTAGGGGTACGGGGGGCTGCTCTGTGCTGTACTCCGCATCAGCTTGTGCAGTCACAGGGGTCCAGGGGGATTATCCCCCTGGTGGGGTCCAGGGGCAAAGCCCCTGGTGGGGTCCGGGGCAAAGCCCCGTCAGACATCCCGTATTCAACCTCTTGGGGGATTTTCCCTCAAACCCCCACCGGGGAGCGTGACGGTTCCCGTTCCCCTGCGCAAGTTAGGCTGTCAAACCGCACCTATTGCGGAATGCGTAGTTTCCGTCATCCCCGCGCAGGTGGGGATCCAGATCTCGCAGGTACCTCCTGGATTTCCGCCTGCGCGGGAATGACGTTTGAAAAACCACGCATCCCATGCTGGGTGCGGTTTGGCAGGAATAAGTTGGACATTTCATTGTTGTTGCGCCTGAAATACGGGAGTATGCGTCATTGAAGTGTGTATAGGGTAGGGCAAGGCCCCAGCTGGGGTTTCAGGTCTCTGGTGACCGATGCCTTGCAGGGTTCCTCGCTGGGGGAGGGCGGTGAACCGCCCCCCCCCAGACCCCCCCCACCCTTTTTTTTAAATAATTAAAAAATGATTGCGGGGGGGATAGCCATGCACGTTGCCGTGCTGGAACTGCGTCTGGATCTGCCCGGCATCCGCTCCCTGAAAGAAAAACGGAGCATCGTCAAAAGCATACTGGAACGGGTCCGCAACCGTTTTCAGGTCGCCGTGGTCGAGGTGGCCCATCAGGATCATTGGCAGACGGCTGGCCTGGGTTTTGCCACGCTGGGCAATGATGTGGCGGTGTTGCAAGGTCAGCTGCAAAAAATAGTGCAATTTATTGAAACGGACGCCGCCAGTGTGGTGGTGGATTTTCGGGTGGAGTTTCTCGCATGAGTCATGTGGCAGCGCAACATACGGGATCGGGTGGCCGGATTCGCACCGAGCGTGTGCGGGGCATCATTCGCGAAGAGATCGCGGGCATGTTGCTGCGTCAGGAGATCCACGACCCGCGTCTGTCCGGCTTTATCAGCATTACCGATGTGCGCTTGAGTGCCGACATGAACTATGCCACCGTCTATTTTTCGGTGGTGGAAGAGTCGGGGCCGGCCTTGTCTCCGCCGCCCGTGGTTGCCGCCGAAGAGGGCCATCAAGGGCCAGCCGAGGCGGAAGGGGGCCGTTCGCGGGCCTGTCAGCAGGCTCTGGCGCACGCGGCGGGTTTTATTCGCAGTCAATTGGGGCGGCGCATTCAGTTGCGGCACACACCTCATTTACGTTTTTTGCCGGATCACTCCCTGGATTATGGAATGCGCATGGATCGCCTGCTGGGCTCGTTGCAGATTCCCCCCGCCGAGACCGAGGCCGAGGCAGAGACCGCAGCGCATTCCTCTCCGGCGGAGGATCGGTAGTCTTTTGTGAGTCGCGGACGGAACAAGGGTCGGGAGATCAATGGCTGGCTGGTCATGCACAAACCGGCTGGCATCACCTCCGCCCATGCGGTGGCCATCGTCAAGCGCATCACGCAGGCGGCGAAGGTGGGGCATGGCGGTACGCTGGATCCCTTCTCGGAAGGATTGTTGCCCATGGCCTTGGGCAAAGCCACCAAACTCCTGACGCAGGTGCTGGGCGGCGACAAGGCCTACCGGTGTTGGATACAGTTTGGTGCCGAGACCGACAGCGGGGATCCGACCGGTCAGGTGACGGAGCAGACCACCTGTCTGCCGGATCGCGCCACCCTGGAAGCGGCCCTGTTGCAGTTTCTCGGTCCCCAGGAGCAGGTTCCCCCCGCCTATTCGGCCATTCATGTGGACGGCGTGCGGGCTTACGAGTTGGCCCGGCGGGGCGAGACCGTGGTCCTGCCTGCCCGTCCGGTGGTCATTCACGCCCTGCACCTGGCCGCATACGAAGACGGAGTGGCCCAGGTGGACGTGCGGTGTGGCAAGGGCACCTATATGCGTTCTTTGGCACGGGATTTGGGCCGCCAGGTCGGCTCCCTGGCCCATTTGTCCCGTTTGTTGCGGACAGAAACCCTGGGGTTTTCCCTGACCGATGGGATCACCCTGGACCAACTCGCCGACGCCGTGGCACAAGGGCGTCTGGAGGAGGTGTTGTTACCCATGGATCGGGTGCTGGACGACATCCCGGCATCGCGTCCATGGTCGGAGTAAAATAGACTATAACGTTCACATTAAAGGAGATTTTTCGATGTCGATTACGCCGGTAAAAAAGCAGGAACTGATCAAGGAATATGCACGGTCGGAAGGGGATACCGGATCCCCGGAGGTGCAGGTGGCCTTGTTGACCGAGCGCATCAATAATCTGACCGAACATTTGCGGCAGAATATCAAGGATCACCATTCCCGTCGCGGTCTGTTGAAAATGGTGGGTCTGCGGCGTCGTCTCCTGACCTATGTCAAGAGTCAGGAAGTGGAACGGTATCAACGTCTGATCAAACGACTGAATTTGCGTAAATAGGGCTTTGTGTCCATGGGGGGTTCACATGGGTGCGCCCCAACAACTGAATCAAAGAGGCGATATGTTCAATATTCATAGAAAAAGCATTCAATATGGCCCAACTTTATTAACGCTGGAAACGGGTCGTTTGGCCCGGCAGGCGGATGGTGCGGTGTTGGTGACCTACGGGGAGACGATGGTTCTGGTTGCCGCGACAGCGGACCGGACGGTGCGGCCGGGGGCCGATTTTTTCCCGTTGGGGGTTCATTATCAGGAGCGGGCCTGGGCGGCTGGTCGCATTCCCGGTGGTTTTATCAAGCGGGAGACCCGTCCTTCCGAGAAGGAAATCCTGACCTCGCGTCTGATTGACCGGCCATTGCGGCCCTTGTTTCCCAAGGGTTACACCCTGGATACCCAGGTGGTGGCCACGGTGATCTCTTATGACGGGATCCACAATGCCGATATTCCGGCGATGATCGGTGCCTCGGCGGCCTTGGCGATTTCCGGTCTGCCGTTTGACGGACCAATTGCGGGTGCGCGGGTGGCCTCTATCGAGGGTCAACTGGTGCTCAACCCCACCTTTGAACAGATGGCGAACAGTCGTCTGGATCTGGTGGTGGCGGGGACGGACCAGGCGGTGACCATGGTGGAGTCCGAGGTCGATTTTCTGAGCGAGGAAGAGGTGCTGGCGGCGGTCATGTTCGGCTTTGACTCGTTTCAGCCGGTGGTGGCCTTGATTCGTGAGTTGGCCGCCGAGTGTGGCAAGCCGCGCATGGCCGTGGCTGCCCCGGAGGTGAATGCTGCGCTGGAGGCACAGGTTCGGCAGGGATTTTTGGCGGACATTCGGAACGCCTATCAGGTGGTCGAAAAACTGCCGCGCCAGACGGTGGTCGGGGATTGCCGGAAGCGGGCGGTGAGCCAGTTGGCGGGGGAGGGTGGTCCCCTGGTGGCGGCGGAGGTGACGGCCATTTTTGCTGCGCTGGAATCAGAGGTGATTCGCGAACGGATTTTGTCCACGGGAGCGCGCATCGATGGGCGGGGCCTGACCGATATTCGGAATATTGTCAGCGAAGTGGGGCTGTTGCCGAGAGTGCATGGCTCCGCGCTCTTCACGCGGGGGGAGACGCAGGCTCTGGCGGCGATCACCCTGGGTACCGGACGGGATGAGCAGATTGTGGAGAGTCTGGACGGGGAAGCGCGGGATCGGTTTTACCTGAACTATACCTTTCCCCCCTACAGTGTGGGGGAGACGGGTCGGCTGGGCGCGCCGGGTCGGCGGGAGATCGGTCACGGCAAGCTGGCCTCGCGGGCGGTGGCGGCCATTCTGCCCGACAAGGAGAGTTTTCCGTACACCATTCGGGCGATTTCCGAGATTACCGAATCCAATGGTTCCTCTTCCATGGCGACGGTGTGTGGGACGGTGTTGGCCATGATGGATGCCGGGGTGCCGATCAAGGCTCCGGTGGCCGGGATTGCCATGGGGTTGGTCAAGGAAGGGGAGCGGTTTGCCGTTTTGTCGGATATTCTGGGTGACGAAGACCATTTTGGTGATATGGACTTCAAGGTGGCGGGCAATGCCGACGGGATTACCGCCTTGCAGATGGACATCAAGATTACGGGCATCACCCGGGAGATCATGGCGATTGCCCTGCAACAGGCACGGGCGGGTCGGATCCATATTCTGGGCCGGATGCAGACCGTTCTGGCGACACACCGTCCCGAATTGTCTGATTATGCGCCGCGTATTTTCACCCTGAAGATTCACCCGGACAAGATTCGCGAAGTGATCGGTTCCGGGGGCAAGGTGATCCGGGGCATTACCGAGGAGACCGGTTGCCAGATTGACATCAGCGACGATGGTACCATCTCCATTGCCGCCATCGATGCCGAAAGTGCCAAGGCGGCCGAGACCATCATTCGGCGGATTGTCGAAGAGGTGGAGCCGGGGCAGGTCTATGAGGGCAAAGTGGTGCGGGTGACCGATTTTGGGGCTTTCGTCAATATTTTGCCCAACAAGGATGGTCTGGTCCATATTTCCCAGTTGTCCGGTCAGCGGGTGGCCAAGGTGACCGATGTGGTCAAGGAAGGGGATGTGGTCAAGGTGAAGGTGTTGGATGTGGATCGGCAGGGTCGGATCAAACTGACCATGAAGGATATCTAGGTTGCAGGGAGGTCCAGGAGGGGATTATCCCCTCCTGGTGGGGTCCAGGGGCGAAGCCCTTGGATTTCCATCTCCTGAACCAAAGGAGATTTATTGTGCCCAATCTGTCTATGGAGACGACCGTCGACACGGACCGCGTCCTGCACGTAGTTTTGCCCTCCGAGTTTCCCATTGGCGCAGTGCGCATCACCTTTGAGCCTGTTGTGCTGGAGACGCATCAAGGGTTCCATCCGCAGACTGATCTGGGCCGTCGTCTATGGGAGATTCGCCAGAGAGCCATTGCCTCTGGGATGAAATTGTTGAGTCAGGACGAAGTGTTGGCGGAGGTAAGGCAGCGACGGGGGGAGAGTGACCAAGCGCACCTATGTTGAATCGGAAACCGGGTCCGTAGACGACGATTGAATGACAGGAGTCTACAGACGACCGGGGTGCCATGCGGGGCTTCGCACCGAACCCCAACTAACGAAGGAGATGCTAGGTGAGGCTGGACGGAAAAGTGGCCATGGTGACCGGTTCGGCGGGTCAGTTGGGTCGTCGTTTCTGCCATGCCCTGGCGGCAGAAGGGGCGATGGTATGGGTGACAGATCTGAACAAAGAGGCCTGTCAGGCCGTCGTCGCGGATCTGCCGGGTGCCCATCATCCGCTGGCCCTGGACGTGGCCGACCCGGATTCCGTGCAGGTGGGCATGCAGGAGATTGATCGAGTTTCCGGCCATCTGGATATCCTGATCAACAATGCCGGAATTGCCGTCTTTGAGCCGTTTGAGGAACGCCGCTTTGAGGATTTTATGCGGGTGCTCCAGGTGAATACGGGCGGCACATTTTTGTGCATCCAGCAGGCCTCCCGCCTGATGCGCCAAAGGGCAACCCAGGGCAGCATTATCAATGTGGGTTCCATCTACGGCGTGGTAAGCAGTGATCCACGCATCTATACCGATTGCAACCGCATGAACTCCGAATGTTACAGCGCCTCCAAGGCGGGGGTCATCATGCTGACCCGCTATTTTGCCGTTCATTTGGCCCCATACGGCATTCGGGTCAATTGCATCAGCCCAGGAGGTGTATTCAACCAGCAAGGGGCCGATTTTGTAAATAATTACAGTCGTGGCGTTCCCCTGGCCAGGATGGGGTCCGAGCAGGATTTGAGTGGAGCAATGCTCTTTTTGGCTGGTGCAGAGTCGTCCTACATGACCGGCCAGAATCTGATCATAGATGGCGGTCGGTTGGCCTGGTAGCGGCCTGACGGTCTGTTTGGCAACGCAAACCTGCATGTTGCGCGCACGGATGGGGGGCTTGGCCCGATGAGGCAGGAAGAAGATCTCGACTATCTGAAACAGTGGGCCGATCAAGTCAAAAATCATGCCCTGGAACTGCGCCGGTTGGCCGGGCAAACCGGGCGGCTTGCCATATTCACCGTCAGTTCAACGGTCAAAATTCCTGACAAACGCTGGCCCTACCTGACGCCCATTCGTGCCATCATGCATGGGCACATCGGGGGAGCCGTCGTTTTTTCGCAAAACCAGGCCATTCTGGCCTGTTCCCTGGTGGATGGTTTGGTGGATGTCATCCTGGTGGATGCGGAAAAAAAAATCGGCATTCAGTATGGCCGGGCACCCGAAGTATTGGCCCTGTTCGGTATCGAGATGCCGAAAGCCACAAAAATAACACAAAATTATGTTGAGATGGGCAATCTGAGTGCGGCCTGTGCCCGGCATATCAAGCAAAGCAAATTCCAGGAATTCAAGCCCAACGACATTACCGTGGAAGCGGTGTGGTTGCAATTGAGCTCCTACTTCAAGGTGTTGAGCGGTCGGAAGTTTGCCATCATCGGGGCGGGCAACATTGGCTTCAAGTTGGCACTCAAACTGGTGGAAAGCGGCAGCTCCGTGGATATCACGCGACGCGATGTCGCACGGGGCATGTTGATGGCCGACGTGATCAACCTGGTCAAGCCCAAGTCAACGCTGGCCATCTCCCATTTCAATCAGGATCCCTTTCAGGCCTGTCTGTTTGCCGATGCCATTATTGGGTGCAGCAACGGCAGTCCGGTGGTCAGTTGGGAGATGGTCCAGGGTTTGAAAGAGGGAGGTATCCTGATTGATGTGGGGAAAGGCTGCTTTGAAGCGCACGCCGTGCAGAAAGCCATTGAAGGGGGCATTCCCATTTATCGCTGTGATATCACCTCCAGTATTGATGGATTGGTGGCCGCCATGGAACGCAACCGGGCTTATCTGTCCAACGAGATGGGGCGGGTCCGGTTGCCAGAGGGCATCTGCCTGATTTCCGGGGGACACATGGGGTTGATTGGGGATCTCATCGTGGACAATTATTGCAACCCGACCCGGGTTTTTGGAGTTTCCGATGGATCCGGCGATATGAAAAGACATTTGTCGGCGGAAGATCAAGCACATATTGAGTGGTTAAAAAACAGGATCAACGCCGTTCATGCCCCCTGACAGCGGACCGGCCAGTTTCTTGGGTTGGTCCACGCCCTTTTTCTCGACGCCATTTCAATAATTTCCGCTCTCATGCCAGGGGGTATGCCCAGCCCAGCCCAGGCCATGTTGGCCTTTAAATGCGGGATGGCCAGGGTGCCGACCAGAAAATGGTCGATGCCAGGCAGAGAAAAGGCAAAGCGGAAGGCCAACTCCAGGGTGGTCATCTGCCCTTCTGAGGCAATGCGATCCAATGCCTGCAAATAGGCCAGAATCTCTTCGCCCTGTCGTATCTCCCGCGCAATGCGTTCCCGGTTGGCCAAAATGCCCTGCAACAACAGGGAACGACCGGTAAAACGCACCGGGGCATGGGATCCGCTGGCAATAAAGCGATGGTAAAAGCTCAAATCAAACACACTGACGGGTACCTGGACAAAATCATACCGACCACAGTCGATGGCCTGTTCACACTCCTCGAAACTGTACAGCGAGACACCGGACTGGCCAATCAGGTCGCGCTCTTTCAATACCTGCATCCCCTCTTGGACCCAGGGGTCCAGGATGATTTCCGTATCGTTCTGATGCAGATAACACACATCCAATCGAGCGAGATGCAGTTTGGCGAGGGAGGCCTGGACGCTGGCCAGCATGGCCCTGGGGGTCTCCGGGTTGCCAGCGGTGAGGCCGTCTATTTTGGAACTGACCCACGGGGCCGGTGCGTTGGCGTTGCGTTGATGCAGATAGGCACCCAGACGGGCTTCGCTCGCTCCATAGCGGGGAGAGGTGTCAAAACGGCGGATACCGAGAGCCTCGACTTGGGCGAGAAAAGCGGCGGCATCAAACTCGGGCGGTACCGGTGCCGCAGAAAAACCATAGCCGGGCACACCCAGCTTGACCGTTCCCAGGCAGAAGCGGTCGATGGCCGATGGCGGTTCAGTGGTCACGGCATTTTTTCTCGGCAGAGCGCAAATCGCTTTCATGATCAATGTCCACCATCTGCTCATGGTCGATCAGCAGTGGCAGAACCCGTGGACCGGAAATCGAACCGGCCAGCAGAGTCTCCCGGCGGATGAGTTCCAGGTCACCCGTCTGAAAATAGGTGGTGGGCAGTTGTTGTCGGGGTATATTGTATGGCTCGAACACCGTCTGTTCAACCCCCCGGATGAAGTTGCCCTCCCTTTGCCACTGACGGTAGGGGTGCTCTTTGGCGATGGCCACACTGCGCACGGAGCTGGCCTCGGGATGATTTTCCATCAGGGCCACCGCCTGTTCGATCAAGCCCGGCGGGCGCAAGGGGGAAGTGGGCCGCAGGAGGAGCAGCAGATCGATGGTCTCCTGATAAAGGTGTTCCAATGTGTGCAGGGCATGTTGGAAGACGGGAAAATCCGGGGTGTTGTCCTGGGCATGTTCCGGGGGGCGCAGGAAAGGCACCTCGGCCCCCTGTTCCTGGGCAATCCGGGCTATCTCGGCGGAGTCTGTCGAGACAATGGTGCGCTTGATCAGGGAACAGGCCAGAGAATAACGGATCGAATAATGGATCAGGGGTTGTCCATTCAGCAGGCGGATGTTTTTGTGGGGAATGCTTTTGCTGCCTCCCCGGGCCGGAATGACGGTATAGATATTCATGATCCATTAACCCGTTGGTGTGTCGGTTGCAGGGATTGCCTTGGATTGTATTCTTTCATCCCGTCTGCCGGATGTCTGCCGGTTGGATATCGTATAACAATCCCCTGGCACGGTTCTCCTTCAACACGGTTGTCACTTCGTCAAACAGACTGGATGCCGGGATTACCCGCAGACCGCAGCCCTCCTGGGGCCTGAACCCTGAGTACAGACCCTTTTTCCACAAAATCTCGCCCATTGGGTCGAGCAGGGAGACAACGCCTTGCTCGAGGTCACGGACAAAAAAACTGAACCTTTCTTCTGATACAACGCCATGATCATCCGTGTATTCTCCGGCGAACATTTTGTGGTAACGGTAGGGTGTTCCAAAGCATTCTTCCACATAGTGATAGAAGGTCATGCTGATGCGGTCAGGCAGATCGATGACCCCGATTTTTCCGTTCAGGCGATGCAGGATGCCAAACGGGGAATCAGCACCAAAGCCGCTTACATTTTTCAATCCACGGAACAGGTGGGCGTGCCTGCCAATGATCCCGAACGAATAGATGGGGTGCCCGGTCCGAATGACACCCGGCCACAGACGGCCCGCTTCGGTGAGTGCGCCCATTTGACTGGGTGTGTTGCGGATATCAAATGCGGCCCCTCGCGCAAACCCGAAATTGAACAATGGCAACAGCAGAGTGCCCGACTCGCCGAGCACTTCAAGAAAACTTTTCATGACCAGATCGGGAGTGGCCTCGCCTCCCATTGCGGTTACGCGCCGCATGGTACGAGAAAGACTGCTGTGTACCAGGAGGGTATCCCCTTCTGTGACACCTGCGGTACGCCAATCGCGGGCCAACTGTTCCACTATTTTATGATCCATTGACAATATACCCTGAAGTCAAAAAACCAGTGCAGGGGGGCCGGGAACAGAGGATTATACATCATTCCAGGTGATGGGATAATCCGCCTCGATGGACTGTCTTGCCGTTCGTCCGACCACCATATCCAGATAGCGGGGCAACAGACCTCCCCCCGGTCCCTTGATGGCAATCATCTCCTGGGTCACAACCTCTCCGGCCTGGATATTCTGGGCGGCATAGAGGCACTTGCGCTGGGCGTTGATGGTATCATATTCCGTGGGCTGAATGCGCTTGACCGGACTGCCCAGGATGGCGGGTATCAACCGGGTCATTTTGACCAGTTCCCGCATTTCCCACGGTTCGGAAGAGAGAATGTGGTCCGGTCCCTCCAACATGCGATCCAGGGTGAAATGACGCTCGATCACATTGGCTCCCAGGACAATGGCCGTATGGGCGGTAAACAGGCCGAAAGTGTGGTCCGACAGCCCCACCGGAATCTGGAAGGCCTGTTTCAAGGTCTGGATGACCCGGAGATTCATCTCTCCCGGTGCGGAGGGATAGGAGGAGTTGCAGTGCAACAGGATCAAATGGGGATTGCCCGCCTCAGCCACCGTCTCCACGGCCTCTTCTATCTGGCCCAGGGTGGACATGCCGGTCGAGATGATCAGGGGCTTGCCGGTTTTGGCGACATACCGAATCAACGGCAGATTGACCAGGTCCATGGAGGCAATCTTGTACAGGGTGACGCCCAGCGACTCCAGAAAATCCACGCTGGCAAAATCGAAGGGGGTTGAAAATACCTCGATGCCACACTGGCGGGCATATTGGATCAGCTCCTTTTGCTCCGCAAAGGGCATGGAGAGGCGGGCAAACATGTCAAACAGGGTCTCCTCCAGGCCGATAATCTGCTCGGCATAGCGACTGCTCTTGACCTTGCCGGAAATGCGACTGTTGGCCTGGAAGGTCTGGAATTTGACGGCATCACACCCGGTCTCCTTGGCCTGGTCCACCAATTGTTTGGCCATCGCCAGGCTGCCATTATGGTTCAGCCCAACCTCGGCGATGACATAGGTATGATGGCCATCGCCGATCACCTTCCCCCCGGCCAGGGAGACTGTGGTGCTCAAGGTTACCCGTGGTGGTTTGCGCAACACTTGTGTCAGTGAGGCCTCTTTGTTACAGAGTATATCCGCCAGGTCGAACGCCTTGTAAAACAGGACCTGCACATCGGCATAATTGAACTCTCCCCCCGCGCCGACGGAAAACAGGCCGCGCATTTTGGCGATGGTCGCCCTGGTTCTGGCCAATTCATCCTGGAAGCCGATATGCTGGATGGGATAGACAAAGGGTTCCCAGTGGATGGCCATGTCGGTCACTTCATCGCGTCGGGCCAACCCGGTCCATTCCACCTGCGTGGCAATCGTCTCCATCAAGGTTTGGGGGGGGATGGCGAGCAGATCATCTCCGGCCCCATAACAGATTTCGACCGTCAGGAAGGTTTTGTCCGGGGGGGCCGTGGCCGGGGCCAGCTTTTTGTTTTCCGTGATCCGGTTGAACAGCAACCGGGGCGAATCATAGTATAACCAGTCGGATCCCTGCGGCAGAATGGAGGGTTTGTCATAGGCCAGAAATACCAAGCAGATGCCCCGGAATTGCAAGGTGCTCTCATAGCCCAGGAAGTGTGCGGTCCGGGTGATGGGCAATGTGGAGACCACCACATCTTCCACCCCCACGGGGATGGATTGGCCGTTGGCAAACAGAATGGCCTCCAAACGATCCTGCTGGTGCCGGATGTCCTGCACCTCCCAATGGGTGTGGCAGCGTCCGCCCAGGGCCACAATTTTTTCGAGAATGCGCTCAAAGATGCAACCGGTCCCCCATTTGCCCACAGCGTTCCACTGCTGATGGTAGAACGGGGTAATCTTCTGGCGGAACTCAATCCGTTTGGGTGCCCAGACGGCACTCATCTGTTCGGTGGAGATGCCCCACAGTTTTTGTGGATATCGTTCGAAAAACATTTCCCGCAAGGTGGGACCCACTTCCGCATTCATATACTCCCGGTAGGTGGTGGCCCGTTTTTTTTCTTCCGGGTTGCGATTTTCCAACTCGGCCAGAATCTGTTTTTTCAGGGCGACCGGAAAGAGGGAGATCCCTTCCCAGGAGATGGGATAATCGTAATATTGATCAAAATGTTCTCCCTGGGCATTTTTGCACCAGAAGGGTCCCTTGACCAGCAGATCCCCGAACTCCTTTTCCCAGAAGTTGGCCAACTCCGGTTCAGGGGTGTGGAAAATGTGTGGACCGGCATCGACCAGAAATTCTCCCCATGGCCAGGTGCGACACATGCCGCCGACCTGACCCGTTTTTTCATAAATATCGACCTCCCACCCGTTTTCGAGCAGCTTCCAGGCCAAGACCAGCCCGGTTGGGCCTGCCCCCAAAATGATCGCCCTTCTTTGCATGTCTGTATCCTGGTCGCCCGATCAATTCCGTTTTTCAAACACCCACCAGGTAAAATTATCCAGTTTGGTGAGCCGTTTCCACGCAAAACCATAATCCAAGACTTGAAGATTGGGAAACAGATCCAACCAGTAACCACCAAAATCGCGCTTGAACAATTTGTTCAGGTTGTCCCGGTAGGGCACCATTTCCAGTTTATCGGCAAAATATTCGATACAGACGATATACCGGCGTGTCACCCGATAAATTTCCCGATAGGACTGTTCCAATGCGTCCGGGTGGATATGAATCAGTACCGTGCTGGTGAAGGCCATGTCACACAGGCCATCGGGCAGCGGCAGGGCGGCCGCCGTGCCATCCCACACATCAGAGGGTTCCACGACCTTGTCTTGCAGCAGAATCGCCCGTGCCTCCTGATTGGGTTCGACGGCCAACAAGCGGGCGGGTGTCAGGGTCCGCAGTGCCCGCAGGTTGCGGCCAATATTGGCCCCCACTTCGAGAATACTCTCCGGCGGGGAACTCTCCATGCACCGCAGGATACGGGCCCAAAGAGCCACGATGGGCCGCAGTTGCTCGGGCGTTGCCCCATTGCGCGCCATATAATGGTGGCCGAATTCACCACGCCAAAAATCCAGTTGTTCCGCATTGGTGGGTTGATTCATGCGCGACAGACTCCCCTGATGGTATATGATGGACAAACGCCCGGCAGGACTCCGCCCTCTTCCTGCACGGCAAGCCTAACATTCTGCTTCTGGTGGATGCAAAGGGAAGTTTTTGATGGCGGATGAATTCCCGTTTGCCAACGTCATTCTGTGTGTCGCATCCCGCATCAGTTCAGACGAATGATCTGTCCTTCGCGTCGGACAATTTCAATGAGGGGGATGCCGTCATCCTCCAGCCATTGTTTGGAACCCACGCCGACGGGTTCGATGCGTATATCCGAGTGCATCGTGGCATGCCAGAGGCGGACAATATCTGCGCGGCGTTTGGGTGGCTCGAACAAGGGGGAAACCACCATCAAATCGATATCGCTCCATTCCGTGGCCTCGCCTCGGGCGTAAGAGCCATACAGCACGGCAAAGTCTACGGGAATACCGTCATCCCGCAAGACCTGGATATAGTGTTGTACCGTTTCTACAATAGACTGAGCAGCCATGTCCGAATCTCCTGGGCTTGTTGCATGATTTCCCCTGCTTCTTGAGGGGATGGCGGAGAAGCCACTTCATCGGCGTACCGCCCTTCCAGGCAATTAGATGTTTAATTCAGCAAGCCGCGCGCCCGTTGTTTGATTGATGGGGAGGTTGGCGCGTTGCATGAGCGTGAGCAGGTTATGGATTTTGGGTGGAACATCCTGCGTCACCTGGGACACATGTGCCTTGATAAGTTTTTCCATGGCCAAATGCAGGAAGAACAGCCCATGGCGAATTTTCCCGTTTGCCAGAGCGATTTCGGCCATTTCCCAATCCTCATCGGATCCGGTGCGCCAGTAAAGGATATGTTTCTCAATGTTCATCTCTTTTTCCCGTCGCCGCTTTTTTTCTGGTTGCCGTCATGTTTTCTGCCAATCCTGCCAGACGCGGTGGGCTTGGGCGCGCATTTGCTGATGCCGTTCTTCCGCTGTCCCATCCGCCTCGCCCAGGTCAAGGATGATCCGGTATTGTGGTACCGCCGCCGCCACAATTGCCAGCAGCGGTTGTACGAGCTGGTCGGCGTGCTCGATGGCGGTTGCCAGCAGGGGGGCGAGGACCGGGATGACGCACTGTTGGTGCAGCGTTGTCTGTTGCGCGACGGGGAGGGCATCCACCAGATCCGGCAGACGCTGCAAGCCACTGGCCGCCTCGATCGGATTGTTGTAAAGCAGTCCGCCGACGCTGAGGGCAAAGGCGATGGACGCCTGTTGCTGACCCCTTTTGGCAAGCAGCATGGCCAGAATATAGGCCGAGCGCACCCGGTTTCTGGCGAGCAATTGCATCAGGGCAGACAACATCTCGGCTGGATGGTACGGCGCACTTTGCACAAACTGGACAAAGTCAGCCACATTGTCCGCCGTGTCCAGACGAAAAACGGCATCCAGAAAAGGCTCCGGTGCGTCAGGAGGTGTTTGGATCCAGCCAAACAGGCGGGCCAGTTCTGCAAAAGAGACCTTGTTGTAAAAACCGGTTTCTTCCCTGGCCCACTCCACGCATTCCACGCCATCAATGGGTTCCCGGTAAAGCCAGGGAAATTTTTGCTTGATAAAACTGTGTTGAAACATGGTCGCCGAGAGGATCATTTTTTCCCGTTCTGCGGGAACCTGCCATGCGGGCTCATTTTTGAGTGCATCCAGGGGATAGTGGTCCAATGGTCCGGCCAAAGAGACTTTGACCCCACACAGTCCGGCATATAAATAATGGGAACCGATACCATTGGAGGTCATATATTCAAACGTATCAAACAGCCTTCTCATCCGCAATAATGCAAGCTGATCCATCATCCCGGCCCCAAACACATAATCAAGACCGTATTTGTCCAGATTGTCTATCCATAACCCATTCGACAGACATCCCAGATTGATGCAAAACACCACCCGATTAAACTGATGGGAGATGGATTTGATATATTCCAAATATTCAATCTCATCTGCACGTCCCCGGCCTTCCATGCGCATCAAGACGTGAGTGGGCATAACCAACAGAGAACCCGGAATCCTTTTAACAGTGGGATCGGGCTCGACATAACTGAAAGGCAAGCCAACCGCTCTGGTATCCGGGAAACCATTTTCTCTCAGCAGAGTCTCATGTGCTCGGGTGGCAACCAGATAGGGCCTTCTTTTGTGGGCGGGTATGACCACTTTGGCCTCGGGTTGATCGATGACACCGATATGGGCATCACAGGCCAATTGATCGGCCCGGACAATATCCTGCCTCCATCCGTGTGTCCAACTGACATGACTCACCGGGGGATTTTGGATGCCCAACTTGTCAGCAACCAATTTGGCGGCACCATAATAATTCAATTCCAGTGGCAGTAAATTGGATTTTAAAAAATTTGGCAGGCCTAATTCATTTGAAATTTCCATTTCTTCTTCTCTTGGTGATATGGGCTTTGTCACGACAGGGTAAAAAATACACACGAATGGCCGGAACGATAACCAAAAACCGGTAAATCATACCACGCTTGCTTCCGGTCAGCAAGTGGAAAACGGGTGAAACATAGGGTACTTGCACGGAATGCCTGTGGAATTCATCGTGCCTTGTTTAAAAAGGTGGCGTCGTGGTTGCGAAAAGAACTGCTTCCCGGCCATCATAGTGGTAGTGGACAGAAGTGAAAATCAGTGACCCGTCCACAAGGACATGATACGCTGCCTGCTCACGTTAATTTTTCTCGGAGGGCTGGCCATGGGACAAGGTCTGGGGTGTCCAAAAACGGCCTCCACGGTCCAAATTTATTGCCCAGGATCTGGGCCTCGTCAGCAGACACCTCACTGCCCCCCCATTCAATATTTTGGGACATTGACCGGATTTTCAGCATAGTCCC